>JBIKNC010000145.1:0-11316 GCA_044358925.1 Planctomycetota bacterium
ACGTGATCCGACGCGCCGCGCATCCTGAGGTTTTTTGCTACGGCACCGTATTCTCAGCATGACGGATCCGGTGTCTGACACCGTACGCGTCAACGCGCCACGCGACCCTATGCGGGCGAGCGTCGCACGCTCAGCGCTTCACTCCGTCGACGAGCAGCTCCTGATACTCCGTGCGGAGCTTCTTCCAGGTGCTCCACAGCGACGGCGGCGCTTTGCCTTCCACATGCGCCACGAGTCGACCGAGGTGCGCATGCCAGCCCGCGCAGACATCGAGAACGAGCTGCTCGCCGTTCAGACGTCGGTGCGTGAGCGTCAGGAGCACGTCGTTGCCCGAGGACTCCAACTCGAACGTGACTTCACCCACGTTCGGCCAGACGAAGCGCAAACGGCGCGGCGCCTCCACTTCCTCCATGCGGCACGTGGCCCGCGCTTCGGCCGCGAATCCGGCGGGACGTTCCGCCGCCGAGGCCGACAGTTCGTCGTTGCGCCACACGAGTTCGAACGACGTACCGGGCCTCGGGTCCATCACACCGGAGGCCAACCACTGCCGTCGCAACTCGCTGTCGGTCAGGTACGACCAGACACGTTCGATGGGGCCTGGGAGACGGCGCTGCATGCGCAGGACGGTGCCGTCCGTCAGGCTGCCGTGTCGGTCGTTGAAGCTGCGTTCGCTCATCGCTGGTTCCTCTTGCGGTCCTTTCGTGGGGTCTTGCGAGCGCCGCGTCGGGCGATGCTCGTGCTCGGTTCGTGTGATTCGGCGCCAGCGGTCGACCGCGCGCCGGCGTCACGACGCGTGTTCTGCGTCAGCAGGTCCTCCAATCGATCCAACCGCGCCGTCCAGAACTGCTCGTAGAAGCGCAACCACTCATTGGCGGCCGAGAGCGGGCCGGCCTCCAACCGACAGTGGTGCGTCCGACCGCGCACCTCGCGCCGGATCAGGCCCGCCACTTCGAGCGCCTTGACGTGCTTCGACGCCGCCGCGAGCGACATGCGGAAGGGCTCGGCCAATTGACCGACCGTGCACTCCCCTTCCGCGAGGGCGCGCAACATGCGGCGACGCGTCACGTGGCCCAGCGCATGGAACACCGCATCCAGGCCGACTTCTCGACGTTCAACCATGTAGTTGAATATATGGCCGGCCAAGGACGTCTGTCAACCAGTTGGTTGAACGTTTTCAGCGGCCCGCCCGCCCTTCTCGGCCCGCCCCGCTCAGCCCACCACGCGCTTCTCGATGCGGGCGAGCGTTGCACGCAGCTCCGCTGCCAACGGCTGCGGCGCCCGCGCCACCAACGTCTCCACCATGCGGCGGTGGTGCGCGAGCGTGCGTTCCTTGCCGCCGCGGAACACGTTCCACACGTCAGGCACGTCGCCGCGCATCTCCAGCGTGCGTTCGAGACTGACGAGGTTGTGCAGCACGTCGGCGCCCTTCACCGCGAGTGCACGCGCGCTGAGGTGCGGCACGTGTTCGAACGCGGCGCGCTTGCGGTCGCTCCAACTCTGACTCTTGTCCTCGGTCAACTCGAGAACGACCGACGTCACCTCGCGCCCGAACAACTGCTCGAAGCCCGCCGCGTCCCAACCGTCGCAGTCCTCGAGCACGTCGTGGAGCAGCGCCGCCTGCACCGTCGCGTCGTCGAGGCCGAGGCGCGCCAGCGCGAGCGCCATGTGCAACGGGTGCACCGCGTACGGATCGCCGTTGCCTTTGCGCACCTGTTCGGCGTGCGCCTGCACGGCGACGGCGATCGCGCGCTCGACGCCGGACGAGTAGAACTCGCTCGCCACGTCGTTCAGATGGTGATGCCGAGCGGTTTCAAGAGCACGAAACCGAAGGCCATCGAGGCCACGAGGAACACGAGCAGGATCCCGAACGGGCCGTCCGGCAGCCACGGCAGGTCGCGCTCCGGATAGACGAAGACGATGCGCTCGAACGACGTTCCGGAGAGCGTGTCCTCCGCCGGCCACAGCCACGCGCTCCAGAAACTCGCCGTGCGCTCCGGCTGCATCGAGCGCGGCAACTGCGCCGCGCCGGTGACGACCTGCTTCGTGACCGATTGCCCGTCCGGTGTGCGCAGCACGATGTCCGCGACACCCGACTCGACGGCGACGACTTCGAACCACACGCGCCCCTTCGTCGAACTGCGCACGACTTCCGACTTCAGCGCGAGCGTGCTCGGCAACTCGACGACGACGTCGCTCGCGAGTGCGCGTGAGTCCTCCGCGAGTTCGACCGTCACGACGTGACCCTTGCCCGGCTGCCACTCGCCGTGCGCGTCGGTCCACAGCGGCAGCGGCGCGAACGCGTTGCGTACGACCAGTTGCGCCGCGACGAGCGTGAACGGCACGAGCAACGGCAGGATCGGGCCGAAGTTGAGGCCCAGGTACTGCATGTTGCGGCCGAGCACCTTCCCCACCGCTCTTGCAACGATGCCGAGATCGTTCTGGTAGATGCGGATCTCGATCATCGCGCCCTTGATCTTGTCCTTCACGGACTTGATGCCGCGCTGGAACGAGATGTGTTTGAACGCGATCAACGCGAGGATGCCGAAGAGCCCGCTGACGAAGATCAGGGCCAAGGACGGCCCCATCCAGTCGAAGGCCGTCATCAATCCGTCGAAGACGGCTGTGGCGGCGGCGTTGACGGCGTTCATGAAGGCGTGTGCGTGAGCGTGAAGATCGAGAGCGCGGCGCTCAACTGATGTAGCCGAGGCCCTTCAGCTTCTGCGTGATGTCCTCGTCCGACTCCGCGCCTTCGAAGTTCGCGAGTTCGCGCTCGATGATGTGCGCGATGAACTCCTCGTGCGAGGCGTAGCCCGCGACTTCCGACACGCGCTTGACGCGCTCGATGAGGTCCTTGTCGAGTTTGATCTTGTTGCCGCCGCCGAACATGGTGGTTCTCCGTCTCTCAGTCGTTGTCGTGTGAGCGCGCGCGTCAGTCGACGAGCACGCGGTGTCCATTCATGCCTTCGATCGGAGCCACGCCGTAGTGCGCGAGGATCTCGACCGTCAGGTCTTCGAGGCGGTGCGCGCCGTCGCGCACGTTCTTCGTCGAGAGCAGGATGCCCTTCACGACGTCCGGCGACATGAGGTGGCTGCCGTTGAACGTGCCGGGTGCGTCGTTGTCGACCAGCACCTCGCTCGTGATGCGCCCGAGCGACGACTCGTCCGAGTTTCCGTAACCGAAGTCGAAGCCGACCAGGATGTCGGGCGCTTCGTCGAGGCGCTCCTTGTTCGCATAGACGTCCTCGGCGATGTCGGCGCGCAGGACGACGCGGCGGCCGTTCGCGGGATCGAACTCGGCTTCGAGGCGTTGTTTCAACTCGAGCAACAACGCGCGCCGTTCACTCGCCGCGACCGAGCCCGGTTCGCCATCGTCACCGTGCGTCGCGACGCCCTCGCGGCCTTCGAGGTTCAGGTACAAACCGTTGAAGCCCATCCCGTACGCACGCGTCTTGCTCCAGTCGACGACGCCGGGCGTGTAGAGGTTGACGCGATCGGCGAGCGGCACGCGCGCGCCGCCGGGTTCGCGCTCCTTGCCCGGCATGAGCACGAGATAGCCGTTCTCCAGCAGCCACGTGTTCAGCGAGAACTTGCGGCTGTACGGCGCGAAGCCGTGGTCGGAGAGCAGCACGAGGTCCCACGGTTCGCCCGCCGCGTCCATGCGCGCGCGGATGTCGCCGATGATCGGATCGATCTTGACGTACAGCTCGTGCACGATGTCCTTGAACTGCGAGCCCGTGCGCCCGCTCCACCACGAGATGTCGTCGGTCGCGAGTGCGGCGTCGTGGAACGGGTGCTCCGGATCGGCGTGCCGCCAGAGCATGTGGCAGTTCAGGTCGATCGTCGAGTAGTAGAAGAAGAGCAGGCCGCCCGCCTCGTTCGCGAGGTGACGATCGAGCGCGAAGTCCATCATGCGCTCGCCTTCGACGTGCACGAGCTCGGTCTGCGCGAGGAACTCCTGATCCGTGAGGATCTCGTCCTTCAGCGCGTTGACGTCCTCCGGCATGCCCTGCGTGTAGAACGTGCCGATCGCGTCGGCGACGTCCGCCGCAGCTTCGACGGGTTCGGCGACGTTCGCGATCGGCGCCGACGGATCGATGTTGACCGGTGACGCGTAGAGCGCGAACGGATCGATCGAACGCAAGTGGAAGCGCACGACGCCGCCGAGCTTCGTCGGCATGAGCGGGATCGTCTCGTCGATCGTGAACTCGACCGGCACGAAGTCACTCCACTCACCCGGTCGCAGCGCGAGAACACTCGTGCCGATCTCGATCGCGACACTGCCCGATGAGCCCGCTTCGCGGTCGACGTGGATCGTGAACGGCACCGTCGACGGAACCGATTCACCCGGCGCGGGCGGCTCGCGATCGGCGCGCGCCGGCCCCAGCAACTCGGCTTCGATCGAACCGCGTCGCTCGACGACGGTGCCCAGTTTGTCGTAGCCGAGGCGCGTCTTCGCGCTCGCGTCCGTCGTGAAGAACGACGCCTTGCCGTAGGCCGAGTCGACCGCCGGCGTCATCATCCCGCTGAACGACCAGCCGAGCGACGGCTCGACCGGATAGTTGATCGGCATGCGCCAGACGTCGGCGGGCACGCCGTTCTCGGCGAGTACTTGCCAGAACGCCTTGCCGGAACGGTTGCTGACCGTGTCGCCGCCGAACAGGCCGAAGAACGTCGTCGGCTCGGCGAGCGTCGTCGAAGGCACGACGCCGCGCGTCACCGGATCGCGGTGCAGGAAGTCGTAGATGCCGTGGCCGCCCGGATCGCGGCCGGTGATGAAGTTCGACCAGGCCACCGGGCTCTGCGGCGGCTGCGAGGTCTCGAGATCGTTGATCCCGCCCTGCAGGGCGAGCCACGCGAGGTTCGGCGTGCGCTCGGGGAAGCGCTGGAGCACCTCGCGCAGGATGTCGGGGTCCATGCCGTCGACACCGAGCACGACGAGGCGCGGGTGCTTCACGCCGGGCGTCGCTTCGAACGCAGCGTCGCCGCCACAGCCGACGGCGAACAGTGAGAGTCCGACGAGGAGTCGTTTCACGCGCGACCTCCGCGCGTGACGGCCGGCGCAGCGGCAGGTTGCACTTCCTTCTCGGGCGCCGGCAGCGGCGCGGTCTTGAAGTCGCGCTTCTTCGGCGCTTCCTTGCGCGGCCCGAAGAGCGGCGCGCCCTGCATGTACTTCGGCACCTCGATGCCGAACAGGTCGAGCGCCGTCGGCGCGAGATCCATGATGTTCGGCGTCTGGGTGTTGATCATCCGATTGGACCAGAACACTCCCGGCACGAGGCGCGGATCGACGCAGTGGTCGCCGGACCAGCTCTTCGTGTTGTCGGTGAACACGTCCTTCGAGACCGCGCCGGTCGCGCAGTCCCACGAGTGCCGGTAGCCGCGCTGATAACCGACCAGGATCTCCGGCGCCATGTCCGCGTACGGCCCGCCGTGGATCTCCTTCGTGAGGAAGGCCTCCATGATCGCGCGCTCGCCCGTCTGCGGATCCTTCAGCGCTTCGAGCTTGCCCTGGATCTCGCGGCACAGGCTGTCGAGTTCGACGCCCTTCTCGACGATGCCCTGCGCCTCACGCCCCTTGCGGTTGATGAAGATGCCCGTGAGTCCGAGCGTGAAGGCCTTCGTCTTGCTCCAGTCGACGTTCGCGAACCAGTCGGGCGACGTCAGGTCGCCGTTCTTGAGGTGCAGGTAGCCCTCATCGCGCAACCACGCGTTGAGGTTCACGCCGCGGCGGAAGTTGCAGAAGCCGTGGTCGCTGATGACACACAGCACCGTGTTCTTCTCGTCGCCGATCTTCGCGCGGATCTCGCCGAGGAACACGTCCATCTTGGCGTAGAGCTGCTCGATCGTGTCCTTGAAGCGCGTCGTGTCCTTGCCCGCGTTCGCCGGATGCGTCGGATCCAGGTAGCGGTAGAACATGTGGCAGATGCGGTCGGTCGTGTCGAACACGACCGTGACGAAGCCCTTCTTCGTCTTCGCGAGCACGTCGTAGAGCTGCTTCTTGCGCTCTTCGAAGATCAGCCAGGCCTGCTCGAGGAAGGCCTGCTCGTCGATGACGCGTTCGTTGAGCGCCCACGTGTCCTCGGCCAGACCGAGCGTCGCGTACGGCCCGAGTGTCTTCGCGAGGTAGATCGAGTAGACGAGCGGATGGCTGATCGGCATCGCCGGTTCGTCCGGGTCGATGTTGATCGGCGTGACGTAGATCTCGATGTCGCCGCCCTCCCCTGCTGCGTTCCACGTCTGCACGTAGAAGCGCGCGATGCCGCCGGCGCCCTTGAACGGGATCTTGAGCCAGGGCGTGTACTCGCGGAAGCCGACCGTCACGCGCTCGCTGCCGACTTCGAACGTGACGCGCCGCGACGCTTCGTCGAACGTCGCGGTGAACGGACACTTGCTCGGGTGACCGTCCGCGCCGCGCGGACCGGTCAGGTTCGACGCGATCACACCAGTGGCGCTCTTGCGCACGATGTACTGCTGGCCGCCGATGTGTTTGTCACCGGTGCGTTTGTCGCCGGGGCGCGGCTTGGTCGAGTAGAAGCTGAACGACCCCTGCGACCCTTGCAGGTCCGGCACACACATGCCCGACAGCAGAACGCCGTTGTCGAACTTCTTGGCCGGGAACGTGATCGGCACCCGGATGATCGAACTCCAGACGTAGTTCTTGCCGAGCCGGTGCCAGAAGGGCTCGCTCTTCTGCAGCGAGTTCGTGACGACGCGCTTGCCGATCTCGAACTTCGCGAAGCCGAGGTTGAGCGTCTTCGGCAGCGTGCGCACGTCCGTCGACGACAGCGCCGGCATGTACGAACACGGATCGCGCGTCAGGAAGTCGTAGATGTTGTGGCGCGAGGCGTCGACGCCGGTCGCGAAGCTCGACCAGGCCACCGGCGAGATCGACGGGTAGGCGGTCTCGAGCGGGCGGAAGCAGCCCTGCTTCTCGAGCGCCGCGAAGTTCGGCATCAGGCCCTTCGCGGCGTACTTCTTGGCCAGCTCGGGATCGAAGCCGTCGAGGCCGATCACGATCATGCGGTCGACCTTCGGCTTGGCGAGGCCGCGCATGCGCAGCAACCGGATCGCCGCCTTGATCGGCCAGATCGCGACGATGCCGAAGGCCAGGAAGAAGGTCCCGACGAGGACCAGGGCCGAGCCGGCCGCGGCGAAGCCCGCGCCCGGGCCGATGTAGGCGGTCGAAATGCCCGTGGGGCCGCCGAAGAGCCCGACCAGGGCGCTCGGATCGATCGAGGGGAGCGTGAAGGGCATGTCGTCGTCGAGAGGCGGATCCGGCGCGGGTCGCAGCACGCGGGATCGGCCGGGCGGCGCCGATTCCTGAGCACGGCGCGGTCCACGCAACGCCGCGCGGGCAGAAAGGATACACAGGCCCGCCCGGGGCTCAGCGGGCGAGGGGTTCCGGGCCGCTCGGCCTTCGACGGCCCGCCGCGGCGCGCGGTTCCGACGTCAGCGCTTCGGCAGCAGCCCGCGGCTCTCGAGGTACGCGAGCACCTTCGCGCCCGAGGCCTCGACCGGCTCCGAGCCGGTCTCGACGACCAGCTCGGGACGCGCGGGCGGCTCGTACGGGTCGCTGATCCCCGTGAAGTGCGGGATCTGGCCGGCGCGTGCCTTCTTGTAGAGGCCCTTCACGTCGCGCGCTTCGGTCACGGCCAAGGGCGCCGCGACGTGCACCACGATGAACGGCGCCTTCGCCATGGCGCGGCACTCCTCGCGCACCGACTCGTAGGGCGAGATCGCGGCGGTGATGGCGCACACGCCGTTGCGCGCCAGCAAGTTGGCCACGAAGCCGATGCGGCGCACGTTCGTGTCGCGGTCGTCCTTGGAGAACGTGAGGCCCTTCGACAGGTGCTCGCGCACCTCGTCGCCGTCGAGCGTCTCGACGGGCACACCGCGCGCTTCGATGCGCGGCGCGACCCACTGCGCGAGTGTGCTCTTGCCCGCGCCCGACAGCCCCGTGAACCAGAGCGTGAAGCCGCCGGCGCGCATCAGCGGATCTTGCCCTCGAGGTACGGCACCTCGAAACACTTCTCGTGCATGATCGGCCCGTGTCCGAAGTAGCCCTGTTCGCCGAACAGCTCGCCGTGGTCGGCCGTGACGATGATGTGCGTGTTCTTCGGCACCAGGTCGTAGAGCTTCTCGAACACACCGTCGAGATAGCGCACGGTGTCGACCTGGCGCTCGCGCAGTTGATCGAGTTTGTCCTGATCGAAGAACTGGAACGACTCCTTGAACTTCGGGTCCTTCTCGTCGATCTGCTCGCCCATCTTCTTGAAGACGCCGTTGACGCCCGAGATGCGCGGCCACATCGAGGAGTCCTCGTTCGGCTTCGCGTACGGGTAGTGCGTCTCGCCGACGTTGAGCATGTAGAACGACGGGCGGTCGTTCTGGAACTTCATGGTCGGCAGCATGGCCGCCATGTCGTTGTGGTGGTCCATCAACTGGAAGTCGTCGAAGAAGCGGTTGATGCCCGTCTTCGGGTTGAGGACCGGGAGCGACATGCGCGCGTTCGTGTGGTAGCCGAGTTTGTTGCGCATGAACTCCGGCAACCACAAACCCGGCACCATCGCGGCGAAGTCGATCTTCTTCTCGCGCGCGCCGAGCCTGTCGTTGAAGTTGTAGAAGTCCTCCTTGTAGTACTCGCTCGCGTAGACGTTCGGCGGCGACGTGTGCGGCAACAACCCGATGAGCAGGTTGTAGTGCGACGGCGCCGTCCACGAGGCGTACGTGTAGCGCTTCTCGACCTTGCCGCCCGACAGCTTGGTGATCGTCTTCGGCTGGGCGGCCATGAAGGAGTCCCAGCGGCACGAGTCCAGCGTGATGACGATGAAGTTGTTGTCGGCCTGCGGCGTCGGGTGCGGCCCCATGCCGCCGGCGGCGGGCCTGGCGATCGGACGAGGCGGAAGTTTGTTCGCGGTCGCCGGCGGCGACTTCTTCTTGAAGATGTCGAAGAGGCCCATGTGGGGAGGGTCGTGGTGGGGCCGCGAGCGCGCGGGAGGGGCGGAATCCTACTCGCCTGGTCGCGCCGATTCCTCGACGGCGGGACGCGGAGGCGGCGCGTGGTGCGCTCGCCGGTCGAGGTAGGATTCGAGGCTTCCTTCGAACCCGCCGACACACCGACATGAGCCCTTCGACGCGCTGCTCCGCTCTCCTCGCCGCCATCAGCCTCTCGCTCCTCGCTGCGTGCAGCGGTGACGCGACCGGCGAACCCTACGAACTCGGACTGGCGGCCGCGAAGAAGGGCGACCATCAGGCGGCGATCGTCCAGTACGAGAAGGCGCTCGGCGCTCTCGCGCCGGACGCCCCCGAGTACGGCGAGATCAAGCTCGCGCACGTCGAGTCGCTGGTTCAGGTCGAGCCCGAGCGCGCGATGAACGACTTCCTCGACCTCGCGAGCGAGCGCCCCGACGCCTTCGCGCCGAACGACTCGATGCGTGTGTTCGAGTGGCTGTTCGAAGCGAAGAAGTACGAGTACGCGGGCAAGGTCGCGAGCGAGTTCAAGAAGAGCCACCCCGATTCGGCCGACCTCGTCGCGCGCATGGACCAGCGCATCAAGGAGGCCATGGACGCGGGCCTGATCGATCAGTCGCAGCTCGAGGCCCTGAAGGGCATGGGCTACATCAGCAACAATTGAGCGTCGGTGCGAGCGCCGCCGGCATGGGCCGCGGCGTCCGCGCTCACTCCTCGCCCTGCGCGAGTGAGTAGCCGCGCTGGCCGCCGAAGTCGCTGAGCGGCTCGACCTGCACGACGCGCTGGACTTCGCCGACGCGCGCGAGCAGTGCGAGCACGTCGCTCCACGCGACCTCGACGTTCTTGTCGCGCGCGACGAAGCGGTAGCGCCAGTGGTCCGTGCACTCGGTCGGCGCACCCGTCACCGGGAACACGACGCTGCCGCGGTTCGTGACGACCTTGAGGCGCAGCGGCGTCCCCTCGCAGAGCTTCTGCCCGCGCGCGCCGATCTCGGCCGGCGTGCCGCGTGCGTCGACGAACACGTCGACACCGACCGAACGACGCGTCGGTGCGGGGCGCGCGTTCGGCGCGACTTTCGGCAGCGTGAGCGGCGCGTGGGTGCGCCGGCGCCAGCCCTGCGGCTCGCGTCCGAGGTTCTCGAGGATCGTGCGCGTGAACTCCTCGGTGCCGACGGCGCGTGTGCCCTTGGGCGCGAGGTCGCCGGTGCGCACGCCCTGCTCGAACGCGAGCGCGAGCGCCGCTTCGATGCGATCGGCCGCGTCGAACGCGCCGATGTGGCGCAGCATCATCACGGCCGAGAGCAGCGTCGCCGTCGGATTGGCGAGGTTGCGACCCGCGATGTCGGGCGCCGTGCCGTGCACCGCTTCGAACACACAGGCGTGGTCGCCCATGTTCGCGCCGGGCGCGATGCCGAGGCCGCCGACCAGGCCCGACACGAGATCCGAGAGGATGTCGCCGTTCATGTTGGTCGACACGAGGACCTCGAACTCCTCCGGCTTGCGCACCAGTTGGTGGGCGCAGTTGTCGACCAGGATCTCCTTGGGCTCGATGCCCGGGTAGTCGGGCGCCACGCGTTCGAAGACGCGCTTGAGCATGCCTTCGGTCAGCTTGAGGATGTTCGCCTTCGTGACGCAGGTCACGCTCTTGCGGCCCTGCGAACGCGCGACCTCGAAGGCGAGGCGCACGATCTTCTCGCAGCCGCGGTCGCTGACGAGTTTGAGCGACTGCGCGACGTCGGCCGTCTGCATGTGCTCGATGCCCGCGTAGAGGTCCTCGACGTTCTCGCGGACGACGACCATGTCGATCGCGCGGTCGCTGAACGGCGTGGTGATGCCCGGCAGGATGCGCGCCGGCCGGATGTTGCCGTACGTCTCGAGCATGACGCGCAGCGTCACGTTCGCGCTCTTCGCGCCGCTGCCGATGGGCGTCTCGAGCGGGCCCTTCAGCGCGACCTTGTTGCGCTGGATCGACGCGAGCGTCGCGGCCGGAACGCCGGTGGCGTCGCCGCTCGCGAACACACGCTGGCCCGCCGTCTGGAGGTCCCACGCGATGCCGAGGCCGCAGGCGTCGACGATGCGCCGCGTCGCGGCGACCACTTCGGGACCGATGCCGTCGCCATCGATGAGGGTGACGGTGCGATGAGTGAGCGTGTCCATGGAGTCGCGCTCGATGCGCCCGGGACCCCTGTCCGGCGCGTTTCGAGCGCAAGCATTGAATGGATCGGTGCGCCTGGCTTCAAGCACGAGGGTTGGCGCGTACGGTGCCAGGCACCCTGTCGCCAGAATCCGCACTTCGACCGCGACGATGCACGAGGCCCCCAAGCGCGCTCCGCGCGCTTGGGGGCCT
>JBIKNC010000146.1:0-11315 GCA_044358925.1 Planctomycetota bacterium
GCGGAGGGCGGAGGCGTGGCCAGAGCGGTCGTCATCGGCGCGGCGCAGTCGTTGGAAGTTCGGGGCCACCGTCCGGGCCACTGATCGGCGACCCACGGACGCTGATGACCCGGCGTCCCAGATGGGATCGGCCCAGGTCGAATCGGATCCACAGCACCCCTCGAGCGGTCTTCCCCGACCGCGGACGGCAGCCGCACACCCGGCAGCCGCCGATCATAGTTCAACAGCGGCCCGAGCGAGGTGACGGTCCTGTGAACCTCAGGACGTCCGGCGGTCGACCGTGGCCCGGGGCAGGGACGATGGGCGGCAGTTGGTGGCTGGGCCGCTGCGGGTGATCCGGTACCGGCGGGAGCAGCGATCGGGGCACGCTCACGCTCCGCGCAGAGCGATGGCCGGCTCGACGCGTGCGGCGCGATTCGAGGCCGGCAGCCCGGCCAGCGTCGCCACGATCACGAGCAAAGGCAGCGCGAGCACGAGCAGCAGCGGGTCGGCCGCCGGCACCAGGCGCGTCTCGCGTGTGAAGGCCAGCGGGCCGAAGAACTCGGTCGCCGCGAAACCGAGCGCGAGACCCGCGACTCCGCCGGCGAGCGCGAGCAACAGCACCTCGGTCAGCACCTCGGCGCGGATGCGCGCGGCCGTGGCGCCGAGTGCGCGGCGCAAAGCGAGTTCGCTGGTGCGTTCGGCGACGGCGATACCGACGACGTTCGCGGCGCCGAGGCAACCGAGCACGAGCGCGAGCAACGCGATCGTGACCACGAGCACGCGCAACGCGAGGCTCGTCGCCTCGACGCGCTCGACGAACGCGATGTTCTCCTTCACGTCGAGTGCGGTCGTGTCGGCCGGATCGAACGAGTAGAGCGTGCCGAGCGCGTGCCGCACTTCGGCGACGGCCTCTTCGGCGAGCTGCGGCGAACGCGGTTCGAACGCGAGGCTCGAGACGTAGCGACCGTCGCTGTCGCCCAGCTCCATCGCGGTCGTGTACGGCACCATCACGGAGTACGCGAAGCGCGAGTCGCTCTCGAAGACACCGACGATCTCGAAGCGCCGCCCGCCCGCGTCGAGCTTCTCGCCGAGCCCCGAGCGCCCGTCGAACATGCCTTCGGCGAGCGGCAGGCTGACGAGCGCGACCTCGCTCGCGAGCACCTCCTCCTCCGGCGTGAACCAGCGCCCTTCGACGACGGGCATGCGTGTCACGCTCTGGTACGCGTGACCGACGCCTTGGATGCGCGCCCACGGCCAACTGCGCTCGGCGGCGAACACGGGGCCGCCGCGGCCGGGCGAATACGTCGGCGCGATCGCGGCGATCGACGGACACGCGCCCGCGATCGTCTCGAGATCGTCGTAGCGGATGCGCACCTGCCGACCCGAGCGTGTGCCGCCGCCAGCCGCGCCCATCGCGCGCCGCGGCTCGGCGACGAACTCGGTGCCGCCCATGCTGCGCAGCACCGACTCGGTCGCCGCGGGGACGCCGCTCGAATACGCGAGCAGGACGAAGAGCACCGCGGCTCCGAACGCGACGCTCGCCAGCGTCAAGAGCGAGCGCAGCGGATGACCGACGAGGCTGCGCAGCGCTTCGAGGAGGGTGCTCAACGCGCACCTCCGCCGCGCAATGCGATCGACGGCGCCATGCGCGCGGCGCGCAACGCGGGCCAACTCGCAGCGGCGAGGCTCACGAACAACAGCAACACACCCGGCGTCCACGCCGCGGCGAGTTCCGCGCGCGGCGGCGCGAAACCAGCGGGCAGGTCGACGAGGCCGAGGGCCGCGATGCCCGCTGCGCCGAGCGCGAAGCCGCACAGGCCGCTCGTCACACACACGAGCGCGGCCTCGACGAAGACCTGCGCGAACACGTCGCGCCGCGCGGCGCCGAGTGCGCGTCGCAAACCGAACTCGAACGCGCGCGCCGTCACCGACATGAGCACGACGTTCGCCACGCCGATCGCACCCAGCGACATGATCAACACACCGACGCCGACGAGGAACCAACGCAGGCCGCCGAACACGGCGTCGATGCGCGCGCCACGCTCGTACGCGTCGAAGTAGGCGACCAGCGAGTTGGGGCTCGTCGGGTCGAAGCCGTGCCGACGACCGAGCACCTCGCGCACCTGCGACAATGCAACTTCCTTCCCGTCGTCCTTGCGCGGCCGCATGACGAAGAACTGGAAGTCCTCGGCCGACGTGCGTTCCCACGTCGTGAACGGCATGAAGACGACGCCGCGGTGGCTGACGTAGAAGTCGTCGCCCGAGATCTCGTCGTCGGCCAGAACACCGACGACGGTGAGGCGGCGCTGGACCGGCTCGCTGTCGTCCATGTTCATGAAGACGACGCGCAGCTCTTCGCCGATGCACGGACCGCCCTTGAACAGGTCGGTGTGCACACCCGGACCGATGACACACACGTCCGTTTCGTTCGCGATGTCGTTCGCGTCGATGAAGCGGCCCTCGAGCAGCGGCACACGGACGATGTCGGCGTAAGCGGGCTCGACACCCAGCACACTCGCGCGGCCGATGTTCTCGCCGCGGTACACACGCACGAACCACGAAGCCGCGCGCGGACTGAGCGCTTCGACGGCCGGCGCGCCCGCGCGGATCGCCGTGATGTCCTCGTCGTCGAGGCGCACGAACGCGTTCGCGCGCACGTCGCCGCGCGACTCGGTCGCTCGGTTGACGCGCAGGAGCAGGAACGAGTCGCCCAGCGCTTCGAGTTGCGCGCGTTGGCTGGTTTCGAAGCCACGTGCCACCGCGACGAGCAGGAACACCGACGCCACGCCCCACACGATGCCCGCCGCCATCGGCGCGGTGCGGCGCGCCTCGCGCAGGACCGCGGTCAGGCTCTCGGCGAGGAGGTCGAAGAGGCGCATGGTGATGGTCAGCGACGCACGCTCTGCACGAGCACGCGCTCCCCCACCGCGACGCCCGTGAGGATCTCCGTCACGAGTCCGTCCGACAGTCCGATCGTCACGGGCACGCGTTCGGTGCGCGCGTCGTCGCCCTCGCCGACGATGCGATCGACGAACCACGTGCCGTCCGCACCCGGGATCAACGTCGTCTGCGGCAGGCACACGACGCCGTCGCGGCGTTCGACGACGAGCTTCGCGTCGGCGGTCATGTCGGGGCGCAGGAGCCGCTTCGGATCCTCCACCGCGATCTCGACCTCGAACGTGACGATGCCGTTGTCGTCGACGGTGCCGGCAGGAGCGATGCGATCGACGCGGCCGGCGAACGTCGTCCCGCGGTGCGCGTCGACGCCGACGAGCGCTTCCATGCCGACGGACACGCGCCCGAGGTCGACCTCGTCGACGCGCGCTTCGATGTGGACGCTCGACAGGTCGCCCATGGTCATGATCTGCGTCGCGTTGCCGCCCGCGGTGAGGATCGACGACACGCCGTCGCCGACTTCCTTGTCGCGTGTGAGCACGACGCCGGTGATCGGGCTCTTGACCGTCGCCTCGCGCAACGCGGTCGCGCTGCGCTCGCGCGCCGCTTCCGTGGCGGCGAGTCCGGCGCGCGCTTCTGCGATCGCGGCTTCGAGGCCCGGCAGTCCGGCTTCGACGAGTTGCACGCGGAAGCGCGCGTTCGCGAGCAGACGCGCGGCGTCGTCGTGCTCCTTCTGCGAGGCCTGGCCGGCGGACAGCAACTCGGCGAGGCGCTGCACCTCGCGTTCGAGGAACTGCGGCTCGGGATCGGCGACGCGCACGCGCGCTTCGGCGACGTCGGCCTCCGCAGCCGTCACACGCGCCTGGGCGGCGAGCAGATCCGCGTCGTCCTGCGCGAGTTGCGCTTCGAGTTGTTCGCGGTCGAGTTCGACGAGCACCGCGCCCGCCTCGACGTGGTCGCCGGCGTCGGCGAAGAGGCGCTCGACGATGCCGCTCGCGCGGCTCATCACCGCCACGCGCGCCAGCGGTTCGACGCGCCCGGATGCCGTGACGCTGTCGATGACGTCGCGGCGGTCGACGGTCGCGATGCGTGTCGGATCGATGCGCCGAGCGGCCGCGTCGCGTTTCGATTTCCAGGTCGTGTAGCCGTACGTGCCGGCCACGCCGAGCCCGACGACGACGGCGGCGAAGAGAGCGACGCCGAGTGCGGCGCCGCGGCGCGGAGAGGTGGAGACGAATCTCATGCGTGCAGCAGGTCGAACGAACACTTCGCGGGGTCGCCGTCGAACTCGATGCGACCGTTCTTGAGGGCCACGAGGCGCAGCGCGCGGCGCGCGAGTGCGGCGTCGTGGGTGACCATGACGAGCGCGCGCGTCGGTCCGCGCAGCGAGTCGAACAGGTCGAGGATCTCGCCGCCGGTGCGCGAGTCGAGGTTGCCGGTCGGCTCGTCGGCGAGCAGGATCGCGGGCTCCGTCACGAGCGCCCGGGCGATCGCGACGCGCTGGCGCTGGCCGCCCGAGAGTTGGTCGGGCCGGTGCGTGCGCCGGTCGGCGAGGCCGACGCGCTCGAGGGCCGCTTCGGCACGCACGCGACGCTCGCGCCCGCCGACACCCGCGTACACGAGCGGCAACTCGACGTTGCGGCGCGCCGTCGCTCGCGGCAGCAGGTGGAAGTCCTGGAAGACGAATCCGATGCGCTCGTTGCGCACGCGCGCGAGGCGCGACTCCCCCACGCGCGACACGTCGAGACCGTCGAGCAGATACACGCCCGCGGTCGGCGAATCGATGCAGCCCAGGATCTGCAGCAGCGTCGACTTGCCGCTGCCCGACGGCCCGACGATCGCGACGTGTTCGCCGTACGCGATCTCGAGGTCGACGCCGTCCAGCGCTTTGACCGTCTCGCCGCCGAGGTGGTAGTGCCGCGCGAGCCCGCGCAGAGACACGCAGCTCGCGCCGTTCGTGCGCACGTTTCCGCTCGGGGCCGACATCGCTGCGGATCGTATCCGCGGAGGTCGATGCACCCGGGTGCGAGCCGCGATCGAGAGCGAATGCAGAATGAACGCTCGCTTCTCACCACGAGCGCCGATACTCTTTTCGCGCCGAAGTGCAAGAAGCTCCCGTCAGATGCGGTGAGCACACCTTCGGCGCGGCGCACAACAGGACCCGAAGATCGCGCTCGATCCCGACCCACGAGGTCACAGGATCGTGCGGATCGCAGCGGGTCGCGCCCTCCGAAGTCTCCGATCGAGCCCTGTCCTGTTGTTCGGGTTCAAAGAGCTGCGCTGGCCCACGGCCCGCGCCACCCGACACACATGACCGTTCGCGAACCCGCGCCCAAGAGCGCCGGGAATTCCCAGGGCTTTCGTTCCTTCCAACTCGGCGACGCCATCCAGCGCGGCATCGAGGCCGCCGGCTTCACGGAGCCGCGCCCGATCCAGCTGAAGGCCATCGGCCCCGCACTCGCGGGCCGCGACGTCCTCGGCCTCGCGCAGACCGGCACCGGCAAGACGGCCGCGTTCGGCCTGCCGATCCTGGCCGCCATCGGCGGTCGCCGCGCCGGTCCGCCGAGCGCGCTGATCGTCGCTCCGACGCGCGAACTCACGCAGCAGATCGCCGCGGAGCTCGCCCTGCTCGGCCGCTTCACCAAGGTGCGCATCGCCACGATCATCGGCGGCGTCGCCCAAGGCAATCAGGTGCGCGCGCTCAACGCGAAGCCCGACATCGTCGTCGCCTGCCCGGGTCGTCTCCTCGACCTGTACGAACAGGGCCACGTGAAGCTGAACGAGGTCCAGACGCTGGTCCTCGACGAAGCCGACCACATGTTCGACATGGGCTTCCTGCCCAGCATCAAGAAGATCGTGCGCGCGCTTCCGAAGCGCCGGCAGAACCTGCTGTTCTCCGCGACGATGCCCAAGGAGCTGCGCAAGCTCGCCGACGACATCCTCGTCGATCCGGTCGTCATCGAACTCTCGAGCAGCAAACCGGTCGAAACGGTCAGCCACTCGCTGTTCCCGGTCGACGAAGCGACGAAACTCGACCTGCTCGTGCACATCTTCGAGACGGACAAGCCGAAGTCAGCGATCGTCTTCACGCGCACCAAGCACCGCGCGAAGCGGATGGCGGAGAAGCTCGCCAAGCTCGGCCTCAAGGCCGTCGCGCTGCAAGGCAACATGTCGCAAGGTCAACGCGAACGCGCGATGGAAGGCTTCCGCGCCGGTCGCATGGACGTGCTGGTCGCGACCGACATCGCGGCGCGCGGCATCGACGTCGCGGCCGTCTCGCACGTCATCAACTTCGACCTGCCGATGACGCCCGAGGCCTACACGCACCGCATCGGCCGCACCGGCCGTTCGGAGCGCACGGGCGTCGCGTACACGTTCGTGGTGCCGGACGACTCCGACGGCGTGAAGGCGATCGAGAAGCTGCTCGGCAGTCCGATCGAACGCCGCTACGTCGAAGGTCTGTCGCGCCGACGCGCGGGCGAACGCGGCGCCAGTGCCGGCGACAAGGTGCCGCCGACCAACCGCAACGACCTCGACGAGCGCCCGCCGCGCCCGGCTCGCCGCGAACGCGAAGTCGCTCAACGCTCGAGCACGGGCGGCCGCGCCTCGTCGAGCAAGTTCGGCCCGCGCACGTCGAACGGCCGCGCGTCCACGCCCGCGTCGAACAAACGCGGCACGGGTGCGCGCGGCGCGTCGGCCGCGGCACAGGCGATGGGTCGCGGTGTGTTCTCGAAGGCGCCGACCACGGCGCGGGTCGAGTCGAAGGAACCGGCCCAGCCGTTCGGCGCCGGAGTTGCCGCGCAGAGCACTTCGCCCAAGTCCCATGGCACCTCCGCGCCGAAGGCGAGCAGCAGCACCTCGCCGAAGGCGAGCAACAGCTCCGCGCCGAAGGCACGCAGCGACCAGTCGGGCGAGCGCAACCCGCGTCAACGCTCCGACGGCACCATGCGCCCGGAGCGCTCCTCGACCACGCGTGGGTCGTCGGATCGCTCGCGCCGGCGCTGAGCTGAGCTGAGCTGAGAGAGGAGGGGATCGACGCTTCGCGCCAGGTTCCACTCTCTCAGTGGCCTTTGGCCCAACCGCTGGCGCGGTTGGCGCTCGTTCGGCCGCGCTTCCGCTCCGTCATCGGTCAAGATTCGGCGCCCCTCGGACCGATCCCCTCCCGTCGGTCTCCTGGGCCTGGTCTTCAGACGGCCACCGTCAGCACCTCATGGCCCACGGGCGCGGCATCTCCCTTCTCGAGGTCCTGGTGTCGCTGCTCCTGCTGGGCGTCGGCTTCGGGATCTGGGTGCTGTCGCATTTCGGCCGCTCGGACGTGACCCTCGAGAGCGCCGGACAACTGCTGGTCGACGACCTGCGTTCGGCCCGCAGCCACGCGCTCGTGATGGGCGAGCCGGTCTACCTCTGGTTCGAAGGCGACACCTACCGCGCCGTCGACGCCCATCAGGAGCCGCTCTTCCACCCGCGCACGGGCCTGCCGTTCGTGCGCGACTACCGC
Organism: Planctomycetota bacterium; assembly: GCA_044358925.1. Lineage (GTDB taxonomy): Bacteria > Planctomycetota > UBA1135 > UBA1135 > Rohdeia. Next base: position 7,376 of record JBIKNC010000146.1, read on the forward strand.
CGCGACGCCGTGTTCGAAGGCGTCGTCATCGAGTTCGTGGAGACGGAAGCGATCCCCGGCGTTCTCTTCGACGCGCGCGGCGAGATCGCGAGCGGCGCCCGCATCGTCCTGCGCCACGGCGACGACGCCCGAGAGGTCACGGCCGATTCCGAGAGCGGCGCGATCGCCATGCGCCCGCTGGCCGTCGGTGCCGGTCCCGGCGCCACGAAGCGCGTGCGGCCGGCCGCGAACGAGCCGCTGGGCGCGACGCCGTCGACGACGGACTGACTGGCGGGCGCGGGGGGGTGGAACGGCGTGAGCAGCCCCGTGCGGCTGCATCCCAGTCGCCGTGCGGTTGCGATGCGTTCGCACCCGAGCGCGCGGCGATGTGAACGCATGTTCACTTTGTGTGCCCGGTCGCTCGCCCCAAGATGCGAAGGCTGAAGGAGTTGTGCGCTCGCGCACGATCGAGGGCTGGCCTGGTGCCGCCCGTCCCAACGCTGGGGAAATGCCGTGTCACTCGTGGCCAGTTTCCCGCTCCAGTGGAACCAGTCGAGGGAACCGACGGTCCTTTCGACTTTGATGCGGAGTCGCGGTCCGGACCGACCGCTCTTCGTGCGATAGCTACTCCCGAGCACCGCGTGTGTCCCAAGAGGCTGGGGCGCGCGTGGGCGAAGAGAGTGGAACTGCTCGCGACCAGAGGCTGGCGCACTTCGGGGTAAGGACAAGGAACGAGGGGGGCCCTGTGCAGGGAACCCCACCGCGAAGAACAACAACCCTCTGGCGCGCGACGGTGCCCCGTGGCGGGGTTCGGCTCCCATGCCGGACCCCGCCATTTTTTGGTGCCAGGCTCGCTGCCGACACGAGCGCGACGGCGCTCACATCGTGCTGACGTGTTCACGCTCGTGGCGGCAGCGTGCCTGGCACCGTACGAGCGCAACGAGACCGCGGGGCCGATTCGGTGCAATGCCGTACCCCCGTACGGTGCCAGGCACGCTGCCGCCACGCGCATTGACAGCGTCCGCGCCGTGAACACGAAGGCGTGCGCGTGTCGGCAGCGAGCCAGGCACCGCGGGGCAAAAAAAAAGGGAGTCGTCCCTAGGGTCGCAGGGACGACTCCGCGCGGTTCATCGCCGGCCTTGGGGAAGGTCAGCGGGGCCAACAGGAGTGGGGTGACGCCCGTTGGCGGCTCGAAGACCTGAGGCAGGCATCTTCGAGCGCTCCGAGGTCCGGGGGGGACCGTTCCTCGGGGCAAGGCCGGCATGAGAAGGGGGTCTCTTGGGGTTGCCAGCCGTGGCGCGCGAGGGGCATCGCGACGCCGTTCGGATACTACCACCGCTGGAGGGGCGCGCAAGGGACGCGCGAATCGGCGGCTTCAAAAACGGACGAGCGCCCGCGAGGTGTGCTCGCGAGCGCTCGTCCGAAAGCGTCGACCGGTGTCGCCTCGACGTGCTCGTGAGTCAGCCGCAGGCTGACGAACACGCTCCAACCTCGCCAGCGGTTGGGCCACAGGCATCTGACAGAGCCAAGTCCGGCGCGAAGCGACGACTGTCCTGCTCTGTCAATGGTGGTCGTGCACGTCGTACTTCGGAATCGTCGAGTCGACGTCGCGGCGCCACGCATCGACGCCGCCCCTCACCGAGTAGACGTTCGAGAACTGGTGGCCGACGAAGTAGGCGCCGATGTCGAGGCTGCGGACGCCGCTCTTGCAGATGAACACGATCTTCGTGTCCGTCGGCAACGACATGTACTGGTGCGACTTGGCGTAGTCGAGCGGTTCAGCCTGCGGCACCTTGCCGAGACGGATCTCGTGCGGCTCGCGGACGTCGATGAAACGGAACTTTTCGCCGGCATCGAGCCACTTCTTCACGAGCGTCGGCTCGATCGACATCTTCGAGTCGACTTCGCCCGCGCGCTGGAGGTACGAGACGACCTCGTTGAGGTCGAGGATGTTGTGGTCCTTGCAGACCTGGGCGAGCGTGTCCGTCGGCTGGAAGCCGCAGGACGAGCAACCGCCCACGTGGTAGCGCTGGAAGAGCGCGCGCTGCGCCGACGGGATCCGCTCGAGGATCTCCGCCATCGTCATGTTCGGGTTGATCGTGGCTGTGGTCATGGCGTGGTGGTGGCGTCGAGTAGTCGTCGCGCGAATGATCGATCGTCTGCAACGCGGCCGCTTGACCGCGTGCGCCCGCGCGGCACGGCCGGCGGACAGCGGGTGATTTCGGCGATCGTAGCCCGAGGGATGGAACAGCGCGTGGGGCTTTTCCACCCGGCGGACTGCCGCAACCGTGCGGCGCCGCTAACTTCTCCGCCCCCCGTGTGCTCCGACGGCTGCTGGCTGCGGCCGTTCGATCCGAGGTACGACCATGAGCGAACAGCGCATCACACCCCGCTCCGAGGACTACGCCCAGTGGTACCAGGACGTCATCGCCGAGGCCCAACTGGCCGAAGCGGCCGGCGTCGTGAAGGGCTGCATGGTCATCCGGCCGCACGGCTACGCCATCTGGGAGAAGATGCAGGCCGACCTCGACCGGCGCTTCAAGGCCACGGGGCACCAGAACGCGTGCTTCCCGCTGCTCATCCCGATGTCCTTCATCCAGAAGGAGGCGCAGCACGTCGAAGGTTTCGCCCCCGAACTGGCGGTCGTCACCCACGCGGGCGGCAAGGAACTCGAGGAGCCGTACGTCATCCGCCCCACGTCGGAAACGATCATCGGGCACTTCTTCGCCAAGTGGATCTCGAGCCACCGCGACCTGCCGATGCTCATCAACCAGTGGGCGAACGTGATGCGCTGGGAGCTGCGCACGCGACTGTTCCTGCGCACCGGTGAGTTCCTCTGGCAGGAGGGCCACACGGCCCACGCCACGCACACCGAGGCCATGGAAGAGGTCGTGCGCATGCTCGACGTCTACCGCGACTTCGCGCGCGAGATGATGGCGATGCCCGTCATCCGCGGCGTGAAGACGTCGAACGAACGCTTCGCCGGAGCGCTCGAGACGCGCTGCATCGAAGCCTTCATGCAGGACGGCAAGGCGCTGCAGGCCGGCACGAGCCACGACCTCGGTCAGAACTTCGGCAAGGCCTTCGACGTGACGTTCCAGAACATCGCGGGCGAGCGCGAGTACGTGTGGCAGACCTCGTGGGGCGTGTCGACGCGCCTCGTGGGTGCGCTCGTCATGACGCACTCGGACGACGACGGTCTCGTGCTGCCGCCCAAGATGGCGCCGATCCACGTCGTGATCGTTCCGATCTACCGCAAGGACGAAGAGAAGGTGCAAGTCCTCGAAGCCGCGCGGCGCATCGCGAAGGAGCTGTCGGACGACGGCCTGACGGTGCGTGTCGACGATCGCGAAGGCATGAAGCCCGGCGCGAAGTACTACGAGTGGGAGCGCAAAGGCGTGCCCCTGCGCATCGAACTCGGGCCGCGCGACATCGCCGAGAACGCCGTGATGGTGAAGCGGCGCGTCGCAGCGCTCGACGAGAACGGCAAGGCCGTCAAGGAGAAGCTCTCGATGACGGACCTCGGTCTGTCGGTCGGGCGCATCCTCGACGAGTTCCAAGGCTTCCTGCTCGCGAACGCCGAGAAGCGCATGCGCGACGGCACCGTCCACGTCGACTCGTGGAAGGACTTCACCGATGCGTTCGACGGTACGAAGTCGCAATTCGTCTACGCGCACTGGGACGGCACGACGGAGACCGAACTCGCGATCAAGGACGCGACGAAGGCCACCATTCGCTGTCTCCCCTACGCGGAGGACGGCCCCGCTGCGGAACCCGGTCGTTGCGTGAAGACGGGCCAACCGTCCGCGCGGCGCGTGCTCTTCGCGAAGAACTACTGACGGTTGGCGCGTACGGTGCCAGGCACCCTGTCGCCAGATTCCGCACATACGGTGCCGCACCAAAATCTGCCATCCCCCGGGACTGCCACTGGCGCGCGTTGCGCGCCAGTGGCAGTCCCTGG
>JBIKNC010000346.1:0-3047 GCA_044358925.1 Planctomycetota bacterium
CCCCGCTCCCACCCGCCCTCCGCGCCCGAGGGTTGGCAGTTTTTTGTGCGGCACCGTACTGCCGCTCGTCAGACGAGCACTTCCTCGCGCGCCCCGTCCACCGAGTGCGTGAGGAAGTCGACCAGGTCCATCTTCGTGATCAGGCCTTCGAGGTGTTTGTTCGGACCCACGACCAGCGCGGCGAAGCCTTGCGCGAACAACTGGCGCAGGTCGCCCGCATCCGCGGCGGAGTCGATCGTCTGCACGTTGCGGAACATGACCTCGGCGACGGCGCTCTGCAGGCTCGCGCGGCCCTCGACGAGTTTGCCGAGCATGTCGGACTCGGTGACGATGCCGATCAACGCGCCACGCTCGACGACGGGCAGTTGGCTGATGCCCTTCTGCTTCATCAGGAGCACCGCATCCGCGAGCGAGTGCGACGGCTCAGCCGTCACGAGTTCGCGCTTCGGAAGGCGCTGCAGTACGTCGCCGACCGTCGCGGTCTCCCAGCTCGATTCGCTGAAGCCGTTCTCACGCATCCACGCGTCGTCCATGAACTTCGTCATGTAATTGCGGACGCTGTCGGCCAGGATCACGACGATGCGTTTGTTCGGGCCGAATTCCTTCGCGGCCTGCAACGCTCCCCAAACCGCCGCGCCGCACGACCCGCCGCACAACAGACCTTCGTGACGGATGAGGCGGCGCGCCATCACGAACGATTCGCGGTCGTTCGAGCGGTACCAACGGTCGACGATCTTCACGTCGAGCACGTCGGGAATGAAGTCGTAGCCGATGCCCTCGACCTTGTACGAGTGGATCGGGCCCGGACCCGCGAGGATCGAACCTTCCGGATCGACGCCGACGATCTTGATGCCGGGCAGGACCTCTTTGAGGCGCTTCGCCGTGCCGGTCAACGTGCCGCCCGTGCCCGCGGTCGCGACGAAGATGTCGAGCTTGCGATCCGTCTGGCGCAGGATCTCCTCGGCCGTGCCGTGGTAGTGCGCGAGCGGGTTGTCGGGGTTCTTGTACTGATCGAGGACGTGGCTGTTCGGGAGGATCGCGTTGAGCTGCTTCGCCACGCCGATGTGGCTCTCGGGTGCATCCCACGCGGCCTCGGTCGGCGTGCGGATGATCTCGGCGCCGAGGGCTTCGAGAACGACCTGTTTCTCGCGGCTCATCTTCTGCGGCATGGTGATGACCATGCGGTAGCCGCGCGCCGCGGCGGCGAGCGCCATGCCGATGCCGGTGTTGCCGCTCGTCGGTTCGATGAGCGTGTCACCCGGTCTGATGCGGCCCGACTTCTCGGCCTCGAGCACCATGCGCGCGCCGATGCGGTCCTTCACGGAGCCGCCCGGGTTCATGAACTCGCACTTCACGAGGATCTCGCAGCCGCTGTTGCGCGCGACGCGGTTGAGGCGGACCAGCGGCGTGTTGCCGACGGCATCGAGGATCGAGTTGCAGATCTGAGTCACGTTCGTGGGCGAGTTCGATGACGCGCCGGTCGCGACGTCGCACGAGTTGCGGCGCTCGCGTTCCGGCGCGGCGATTGTAGGGAGGACGCGCGGTGCCCCCGCGCACGGCGCGGCTACCTTGGCGCGCGTGACCCAACGCACCCTCGTCCTGACGCTCGCCAAGGCCGCGGCCGATGCGCTCGCCGCGCGCCTGGAGGGCGCCGACTTCGAGTGGCGCTCGCCGCCCCACAGCCGCTTCCAGGTGCGCGGGGACGGTGTGGTCGCGACGCTCTACACGTCCGGCAAGTTGGTCGTGCAGGGCGCGGGCGTCGACGCGTTCGAGCTGCGCTTCCTCGGCGGCGCGAGCGCACCCGCGGCACCGAAGTCCGCGGCGAGCGCCGCGCACGCCCCTTCGGCGACCGCAGCGAGCGACGCGGACGTCCCGACGGTCGGCTCGGACGAGACGGGCAAGGGCGACTACTTCGGCCCGCTCGTCGTGGCGGCCGTGCGGCTCGAACCGGACCAGGCGCGCGATCTGGCGGCGGCGGGCGTCATGGACAGCAAGCGCGTCTCGGACGTGCAGGCGCGGCGCCTCGGCGCGGCGATCGCGGGGCAGCTGCCGTGCCGCGTGCGGCGCATCGATCCGCCCGAATACAACGTGCTGCACAAGAAGCACGGGAACCTGAACCTGCTGCTGGCCGAGGCGCACGCGGAAGTGCTGCGGCCGCTCGCGCGCGACGGCGACCTGATCGTGGTCGACCAGTTCGGGCCGGAGCGGCTCGTCGCCAACGCCATGGCGGGCGCGCCGGGCAGGCTCACGCAGCGGCCGCGCGCCGAGGAGATCACGGCCGTCGCAGCGGCGAGCATCGTGGCGCGGCAGGTCTTCCTCGACGCACTCGCCGAGCTGTCCGAGGAGTTCGCGATCGACCTCGCGAAGGGCGCGGGCACACCGACCGACAAGGCCGCGCGCGCGTTCGTGAAGCTGCACGGCGTCGCGCAACTCGGCGCCGTCGCGAAGCTGCACTTCAAGACGACGACCAAACTCGGGTTCGGCGCGGCGCTCGGCTGAGAGGCGCGCGCCGAGCGGCGCGCCGGACTCGCGGCGCCGAGCCTCAGAGAGCGAGCAGAAATGCTCGCGAACGGGCTCCAACCGCGCCAGCGGTTGGGCCAGAGGCATCTGAGAGAGCATGTCCGGCGCGCAGCGTCGATTTCTGCTCACTCTCTCAGTACGACAGCCCGTTCTTGCGCAGGTGGACGCTCGGCTCGCCCTCGCGCAGCAGCTCGCCCTCGACGACTTCGCCGAACACGACCACGTGGTCGCCGACCGCGTGTTCGCCGGTCACCTTGCACACGACCCAGGCCAATGCGTCCGTCAGCACCGCGGGGCCGTGTGCGCTCACGCGGTGGGTCAGCACCTCGAACGGTGACGTGACGCCCGCGGGCAGCTTGCCGAAGAACGGCGGCATGGCGTGTTTGCTGGCGGCGTCGAGCACGCTCACGCCGAAGCACCTCGACGCGCGCATCGCGGCCAGGTGTTCGCGCCCTGTCGCCACCGCCACGGCGACCGTCGGCGGCGCGAAGCCGACCTGCTGGACGAACGAACCGAGGAAGCCGAGC
>JBIKNC010000147.1:0-11225 GCA_044358925.1 Planctomycetota bacterium
AGGAAGAGCGCGAAGAACTCGTTCGACAGGTCGTAGTGCGCGGCGATGTTCGAGCGGCTGCCGTCCTTCGTGTTGCGGCGCAGGCGGTGGTACGCGGCGAGGAACGGCTTGCTGAGCTGCGCTAGACCGCTGTCGAGCGCACCGATCACGTCCTGGTTGCGCACGAACACACGCACGACGGCGGCCGGGTCGGCGCTCGTCCACCAGCCCGCCGAGTAGGCCTCGCCGGCGCCGATGCTGCCGCGCAGCGCGACTGCGCTCCAGAAGCGCTCGTCGTGCACTTCCACCGCGGCGCGCGGCTCGCCCGAGCCGAACACGTGGCGTGCGCCGTGTGCTTCGACTTCGAGCGTGCCGCGAGCGATGCGTTCGAGGCGCGTCAGAACGGTGCGTGCGAGCCACGACGCGCTGGTACGGCGCGACGGCTTGGGAGCGAGGAGGCCCCTGTCGTTCTGGTCGGCGATGTGGTTCTTCATGAGACGGCGGCGTCGCTCGGCGCGACGCGTTTCTTCGGATGGACGAAGAAGGGTGTGCGTTTGAGGTGGAGGCGCAGCGCCTGCCAGTAGATGGCGAGGTGCACGCGCCACGTGAGCAGCGGATGGCGCACGAGAGACCACGCGAGCGCCGCGCCCGTGAGTTCGCGGCGTGTGAGTTCGAGCCCGGCGTGGAACACGGCGCGACCACCTTCGACGTTGGTCATGTGCACCGACAGACGGTCGCCCGGCGCGGCGAACGTCCACTGGTAGGCCTGCGCCATGTCGAAGAACGGCGAGACGTGGAACTCCTTCGCGAACGACCAACGCATGTGCGCGGCCGCGTGATCGCCACCTGCGCCGACGCGCTGCGCGGCCTTCGCATCGAGCACGTAGGTGTGCCGCTCGCGCCACGGCGTGTTCGTGATCTCCGCCGCGATCGCGTCGAGCTCGCCGGCCTCGTCGAAGCAGTAGTAGAAGCTGACGGGATTGAAGACGTAGCCGAACGTGCGCAGTTGCGTGAGCATGCGCACCGCTCCGCGCGGGCGGCGGCCGATGCGCTCCTCGACACACGCGCGCACCGCGTCGGCCAGCGGCACGGCCGGATCGCCGAAGTAGTCGGCGCGGCGGAACGCGATCACGTTCGTGCGCTCGTGCGAGGTGAACCAGTGCCGCGCGAGCAGCTCGGGCAGTTCGTCGAGGTCGAGGTACAGGAGCGCGACCCGGTAGCCGAACGCGTGCACACGCGGGCCCTCGCGCCGATGCACGACGCGGCCCTCGTACAGCGCACTCGACGGGCGTGCGCTCGACGGGCCTGTACTCGCGAGCGGCGCCTTCACGACACACGCACCTCGTTCGCGATGCGCTCGACGACGGCCAGCGCACTGTTCACGCCGTCCTCGTGGAAGCCGTAGCCCCAGTACGCACCGGCGAAGTGCACACCGCCCGCGCCGTCGATCTCGCCGTGCCGCGCCTGCGCGCGCACCGCGCCGGTCGTGAAGATCGGATGGTGGTAGACGAAGCGGCGCAGCACCTTCGCGGGATCCACGGCCGCGTTGCGATTGAGCGTGACGAAGTACGGCGTGTCACCGGGCAGCGACTGGAGTTCGTTCATCCAGTAGGTCACGGTCGACAGTGCCGTGGCCGGCTGCGTCAGATGGTAGTTCCAACTCGCCCAGGCTTTCGGGCGCTGCGGCATGAGCGCGGTGTCGGTGTGCAACAACGCGTCGTTGCGCTGGTAGCCGAACGCTCCGACGATCTCGCGCTCCAGCGGCGACGCATCCGCGAGCATGGCGAGCGCTTGGTCCGAGTGGCACGCGAGCACGACGCGGTCGAAGCGTTCCGTCTCCGAGCCATGCTCGGTGCGTGTCGTCACCGTCGGCCCGAACAGGCCGCGCTCCACGCGCACGACCGGCGTGTTCACGCGGATGCGATCGGCGAACGGCGCAGTGATCTTCTTCACGTACTCGCGGCTGCCGCCCTTCACCACGAGCCACTGCGGCCGCCCTTCGACCTGCAGGAACCCGTGGTTCTGGAAGAACTGCACGAGGAAGCGCAGCGGGAAGTCGTGGATGCCGCGCGGCTCGGCCGACCAGATCGCGGCCGCCATCGGCACGATGTGTTTGTCGACGAAGAACGACGAGTAGCGACCGCGTTCGAGGAACTCGCCGAGCGTCGCGCCGCGCTCCGCCTCTTCGAGCACCGCGGGCGCCTCGCGGTAGAAGCGCAGGATCTCGCGCACCATGCGCCAGAACTTCGGGCGCAGGAGATTGCTGCGCTGCGCGAACAGCGTGTCGAGCGACGTGCCGTTGTATTCGAGGCCGCTCGCGTCGTCGCGCACCGAGAAGCTCATCGCGCTCGGTTGCCACGCGACACCCAGCTCGCAGAGGAGCGCGATGAAGTTCGGGTAGGTCTTCTCGTTGAAGACGATGAAGCCCGTGTCGACGGCCAGCGGCCCGCTGGGTGTCGCGACCTCGACTGTGTTCGTGTGACCGCCGACGTACGCGCCGCTCTCGAACAGCGTGAGGTCGTGTTCGCGGTGCAGTCGATGCGCCGCGACGAGGCCGCTGATGCCCGTGCCGACGATCGCGATCTTCAACGCAGCCGACCTCGCTCCATCACGTGCACAGGCACCGGCTTCAGGTCCCACACGAGACCGAGCCGCGCCATCGTCCAGAGGACGTAGTACGTGACGTCGATCTCCCACCACCGATGCCCTTGGCGCACCGAGGCCTGGTAGTGGTGGTGGTTGTTGTGCCAGCCCTCGCCCAGCGTCACCAAGGCCAAGAGCAGGTTGTTGCGCGACGCATCACCCGTCGAATAGCGACGCGAACCGATGCGGTGGGCGAGCGAGTTGATCGAGAACGTGGCGTGGTGCAGCACGATCGTGCTGATCACGAAGCCCCACACGGCCATCTGCAGCGGGCCCGTGCCGAGTTGCGGCCACAGTGCTTGGAGCAGAGCTCCGAGCCCGAACATGCCACCGAGCACCGCGAGCGGCACGAGCGCGTCGAACCTGTCGAGGAAGCGCAGCTCGGGGAAGCGCACGAGGTCCTTCACGAGTTCGACCTTCGTGCGGTAGTTCGCGCGCGCGGTGATCCAGCCGACGTGGCTCCACCAGAACGTGTCCTGCACGGGCGAGTGCACGTCGCCCTCTTCGTCGGAGTGGCGGTGGTGGTCGCGGTGGTGCGACGCCCACCACAGGGGCCCACGTTGCACGGCGCTCGCGCCGAGCAGCGCGAACAGGAACTGCATCACACGCGACGTCTTGAACGAGCGGTGCGAGAAGTAGCGGTGGTAGAAGCCCGTGACCGCGAACATGCGCACGGCGTAGAACGCGGCGGCGACGGCGACGGCGATCCAACTCCAACCGACGACGAACACGAGCAGGCACGCGAGGTGCAGCACGACGAACGGCACGACGCGCGCCCAATCGGTGCCGCGCGGATCGAGCTGCGCGTCGCGCGGATCGACGGCCCACGAGTCGAACCAGCGCACGACGGCGGGCAGGAACGCACGTGCGGCGCCGCTCGGCGCTCTGGCTTCGGTCGTGCTCACTTCGCTCCGCGCGCCCCCGCCGCCGCGCTCGCCGCCTTGTCCGTGGGCGCGAAGCACTGGTGTGCGACGACCCACTCGCGCCCCGCGTCCCAAGCGAACAGCTCGGCGCACGCGAGGAAGAACACGCGCCAGCGTTGGTACCACATGTTCGCGTCGCCTTTGCCGTAGGTCGCGGCGAACAGCTCGAGCACTTCCTCGCGCCGACGCTCGATGTTCTGCAGCCAGTGTTCGCTGGTGCGCGCGTAGTGAGTCCCCGGCACGATCCAACGCTGCTCGAGTTCGAACGGGATCGCGGCCTCGCCGACGAAGAAGTCGGTCTGGTCCGCGGCCGGCATCTGCCCGCCCGAGAAGAAGTGGCGGCTCATCCAGTCCGACTCGTCCTTCGCGACGAACGGATAGGCGAAGCGTGCGTGCGCGAACACGTGCATGAACATGCGCGCGTCGTCGCGCAGCCACGAACGCACGCGGCGCAGCAACGTCGGCCAGTTGCGCATGTGTTCGAACATCTCGACGGTCACGAGGCGATCGAAGCGCTTCTGCGTCGTGAAGACGTTCATGTCGCACGTCACGATCTCGACGTTCGTGAAGCCGCGCTCCTTCGCGCGCGCCTCGATGAAACGCCGCTGCGGCGCCGAGTTCGACACGGCCGTGATGCGGCTCGCGGGGAACTTCTCCGCCATCCAGAGCGTGAGCGAACCCCAGCCGCAGCCGAGTTCGAGCACGTCCTGCCCGTCCGCGAGTTGTGCGCGCTGCGCCGTCAGCGCGAGCATCGCCTCCTCCGCCTCGTCGAGCGTCGTGTCCGCGTCCGGGTAGTAGCAACTCGAGTACTTGAGCCGCGCACCGAGCGCCAACTCGAAGAAGCGCGGCGGCACCTCGTAGTGCTGCTCGTTCGCCTTCTGCGGCAGCGGCGCGACCTCGCTGCGCGCCAGCTCGAGCGCCCACGCGCGCAGCGCGGCTTCGCGATCGGGTGCGTGGCGCGCACGCTCCTCCTTCAAACGTTGTTCGAGCAACCCGCGGATCCCGCGGCGCACGAGCGGCTGCGGCACGAGGCCCTTCTCGACGAGTCGGATGGCGGTCTTCATGCGGGACTCTCACCGTTCGCGCGCTTGCGGCGCGGACCGGGGAAGAAGGCGTTCGTCGTGCGTTGGTAGTCGCGGTAGTCGTCGCCGCGGCTCGCAACCGCGCGCGCCTCGGTCGGCGGGATGCCGGTGACCTTCGTCACCAGGATCAAGAGTGCGAGCGGCGCGAGCCACAGCCACGCGCCGTGCGCGAAGCCGAGAGCGAGCAGCGGATAGGTACACCAGTGCAGCCACTCGAAGAAGTAGTTCGGGTGGCGCGAGTACGCCCAGAGCCCGGCGCGACAGGTGCGACCCTTGTTCGCCGGGTTCTCGCGCCACGCCGCGAGCTGGCGATCGGACACCGACTCGCCGACGACCGACACGACCCAGAGAAGCACGGCGACCATGTCCGTTGTACGCCAGTGGTCGAGCGTCGGATCACTCGCCGTGGCGAGGAACAGGAAAGGCAGCGCCAGCAGCCAGGCGAGCAGCGCTTGCGCCTGGAAGAACCACAGCATCGTGCGGTCGAAGCGCGCGCCGAGCGAAGTGCGCATCGCCGCGTAGCGACCGTCCTCCGGCTCACCCGCGACGCGCACGTACAGGTGCTGCGCCAGGCGGAACGACCAGAGCGCGGCGAGCACACCCACCAACACACGCCGCGGCCCCCACGCATCGCCGGTGGCCGCGTACAGAAGGGCGAGTGCGCCGATCGACGCCGCCCAGGCCACGTCGACCGTGCCCGCGTTCCGCGTGACGAGCTGGCGTCGCCACAGCACGAACATGGCGAGCGCCGTCGCGAGCAGACCAAGAGTCGGGACGAGGACGTTCACGGCGGGTGTTCGCTGGGTGTCTCCCCTCGGATGCATCCGGGTGTGCACGCAGCGGCGAACATCAAAGTATGAGCGCACCGACGACCGACTCCACCGCGCAGTCCGCGCCCACGACCTCTCCGAGCAGCGCCCGCGGCGCGCGACGCGCACTTCTGGGCCTCGCAGCACTCGCGTCGGCGGTCGGCGGTGCCGCCGCGCTCGCGGGCTGCTCCTCGATCTCGAAGACCGAACTCGAGACGCGCCTCCTGGCCCTCGAGAAGAACGCCCCCGCCGCCGCGGTCGGCCTGGCGCGGCTGCCCATGCGCGCCGACCTCGGATCGGGTGAGCGCGACTTCGAACTCGTGCACCTCACTGTTCCGGCGGAGGCAGCGCCTGCCGACGCCGCAACCGCCACCGAGCCGCGCACCCCGGTCGTCTTCGTGCACGGCACGCCCGACACGCTCTTCGCCTGGACGCCCGTGATCTTCGGCGACGCCTCCACGACCGGCGTGGCCGGTCCGCGCACCGTGCACGCGATCGAAGTGATCGGTCACGGCATCGCACCCGGCCCCACCGGCGACGTGACCTTCGAGTCGTGTGCGCGCTACGTCGCCGCCGCCGTGCGCGCGCTCGGCCACGAACGTGTGCACCTCGTCGGCAACTCCTACGGCGCCGAGTTCGCCTGGCGTGCGGCGCTGAACGAGCCGCAGCTCTTCGCGAGCCTGACCATCGTCGACGGCTCCGGCTACGCGCGCCGCCCGGGCGACTTCCTGCCCGAGGAGGTCGCGATGCGCGAGAACCCGCTCGCCAAGATCGGCTGGCTGATCAACGCGCCGGATCGCATCGAGGTCGCGCTCGCGCCGCACTTCGACACCATCCCGGCCGATCGCACCCAAGAGGTGTACTTGGTGTGCAAGAACCGCTCGAACTGGCATGCGATGGTCGACCTCGTGCGCGACGAGAACGGCAGCCGTGAATCCGAGCTGGGCTCGATCCGCGTACCGACGCTGGTGCTGTTCGGCGCGAACGACATCGCCTACGAGCCCGCGCACTACGCGCAGCGCTTCGCGGCCGACATCCCGTTCGCGCGCCTGGTCCTCGTCGAGGGCGCGGGCCACTATCCTCACGAGCAGCGAACGGCCGATTTCATCGCGGAACTCGAGCGCTTCTGGCGCGACGTCGAAGGACTTTGAACATGCGCACCATCCTCCTCATCGCGGCCGGACTCGCGGGCACCGAAGCGAGCTGTGCGAACATCGAGCCGCTCGCCTCGCCCGCGTTCGCGGCGCACGCACGCGACGAGGCCGCGACGAGCATCGACCCGACGCTCGATCTCGCGCCGTTCCGCCGCACGACGCTCGGCCCCGGCGAGTTCCGCGTCGAACCGCGCGTGCTCGCGTGGGACGAACTCGACACGGAGACCTTCGATCCGAAGTGGCTCCTGCCCGAAGGCCGCTTCGACGGCGGCGTCGATCTGCTGGCCGACATGCGCGCGCTGCTCGCGCTCGCCATCGAAGAGCAGGGCACGGGCCGCACGCTCACGTTCGGCGATCTCGTGCAGGAGGCGCGCGCGCTCGCACTCGACGAACGCCGCGCGTGGTTCGCGAAGCTCGCCGAGCGCACACCCGCCTTCCACGCCGCGTGGGGCGCGCGCGTCGAGCAGTTGCTCTTCGACGACACGCTCTACTCCGAGCGCTGGAAACCGAGCCGCGACGAACCGCGCGACGGTCTGCTCTTCGCACCGAGTTGGAACCTCGCCGGCGACGCGCGCCTGACCTGGCAGCCGCGCGACGGAGACGTGCAGCTCGAGCAGGCCGCGACGCTCTTCTTCGCCGACACGCACGCGATCAAAGCCGCCGAGAACGACTACCGCCTCTACCCGAAGAACATCGCCGCCGACTACGAGCAGATCCACCCGCTCGACGGCGCCTACGTGCGCGGCAGCGACGCGGCCGGCCGCGCGTTCTCGTCGCACCAGCTCTACTTCCGCTGCGACCTGCCCTTCCCCTTCTCCGATTACGAGTGCCGCCTGCACGTCCTCACGCGCGCGCGCGACGGCGAACTCGTCACCGACATCTTCTCCGCGTCGAGCGACTTCAACTCGATGTGCGGACGCGACGTGTTCCTGCCCGTGACGACCTCCGCCGGAGTCACGCTCGCGACCCTCGCCGTGCGCACGTTCGGCTTCGACATCGACGGCGTCCCCGACGACGCCGGCAACCGCCGCGAGGCGATGCGCGGCTCGCTCGGCAACCTGCGCCGCAACGCCGAACGCATCTTCAGCGAGTCGGGCGCCGAGTTCCGCACGAGCGGGCTGCCGGAGTACGAGGTGCTCGGGCTCGAGCCGCGCTGAGAGAGTGAGAGGAGATCGACGCTTCGCGCCGGACACCACTCTCTCAGGTGCCTATGGCCCAACCGCTGGCGCGGTTGGAGCCCGTTCGCGAGCATTTCGGCTCACACTCCGAGCGCTTGCGAAGAGGCGGCTCGAGTCCTTCGTCGTCTCGGACGCCGCACACGCGCACGTGTTGAAGCGGGTCCCGCGAGGTGGGGCGGAACTCAGGCGGAGCGAATGACCGCGTCGAGGCCGGAGGGTAGGGTCGGAGGGCGCCCCCGCGTCGACGCTCCGTGGTCTTCAGCTCACCGACCTTCCTCTACGTCTTCCTGCCCGTGCTACTGGCGGCCTATGCGCTCTGCCCGCGCGCGGCGCGCGGAGCGTTGCTGCTGGCGGCGTCGCTGTTCTTCTACGCCTGGGGCGAGCCCACTGCGGTGCTCGTGCTCGTGGCCGCGAGCCTCGCGGGCTGGCTGGCCGCCGCGTGGGCGGCGCGCGCCGAGGATGCGCGGGCGCGCCGCCGCCGCACGGGCTTGGGGGTCGGCGCGGTGCTGCTGCCGCTCCTCGGCTTCAAGTACCTGGGCTGGCTCGCGGAGGAGCTCTCGGGACTCGCGCTGGCCATCGGCGTGCCTGCCGGCGCGGCGCTCGACCTGCCGCCGATCGCGCTGCCGATCGGCATCTCGTTCTTCACGTTCCAGATCATGTCGTACGTGCTCGACGTGGGCGCCGGCCACACGCAGCCACAACGACGCTTCAGCCGATTCCTGCTCTACGTCGCGCTCTTCCCGCAGCTCGTCGCGGGTCCGATCGTGCGTTACGTCGACATCGAGCGCGACATCGACGACCGGCGCCTCGACTGGGGCGAAGTGGGCCTTGGACTGCGCCGCTTCGCGACGGGCCTGGCGAAGAAGGTGCTCGTGGCGGACCAACTCGGCTACGTGGCCGACAGCGTCTTCCTGCTCGACCCGAGCGCTCTCACGACGGGCGCGGCCTGGTTCGGACTCGCTGCCTACACGCTGCAGATCTACTTCGACTTCTCGGGCTACTCGGACATGGCGATCGGACTCGGCCACGTGTTCGGGTTCCGCTTCCTCGAGAACTTCCGCCACCCCTACGCGGCCCGCAGCGTGACCGAGTTCTGGCGGCGCTGGCACATCTCGCTCTCGAGCTGGTTCCGCGACTACGTCTACATTCCGTTGGGCGGCAATCGCGGCGGCGCGCTGCGCACGGCACGCAACCTGTGGAGCGTGTTCCTGCTGTGCGGCCTGTGGCACGGCGCGGCCTGGAACTTCGTCGTGTGGGGCGCGTGGCACGGGCTGTTGCTCGTCGGCGAGCGTGCGCTCGGGATCGGCCGCGGCGCGGCCAGCGGCCTGCGCGGGCTCTTCGGCTGGGTGTTCACGCTCCTCGCCGTGATGGTCGGCTGGGTGCTCTTCCGCGCCGAGGACATGCCGCAGGCCATCGCGTTCCTCGAACGCCTCGCGGTCGACCATCCGCCTGTGGGCGGCATGCCGCTGGGCGCCTTCTGGACCCCGGCGCTGCTGCCGCCGATCGGGCTCGCACTCGCAACCGTGCTCCCGCTGCCGGCCTGGCTGCGGGCGCGCATCGAGGAGCGCTTCCCCGGCCGACGCGTCGCACTCGCCCTCGACGGTGCGCGCGCGGCGGTCCTCCTCGCTCTGACGGCTTGGGCCATGGCCGAGGTCGCCGCCTCGACCCACTCCCCGTTCCTCTACTTCCGCTTCTGATGGGCAGCGCGCACGCCACCGACGCCGCTGCGCCGCAGCACTCGCCGCTCGATCGAGTCTTCGCACTCGTTTTCGCCGCAGCACTGTGCGTGCCTGGTCTCGCCTACCTGACCGTCGGCGGCGGCGACGTCTCGGCGGAGCTGCGCAAGGCGCGACCGCTGCCCGAGCCCCCCACGAGTCTCTCGGACTGGACGCGTTTCTCCGACGGGTTCGACGCCTGGTGGGCTGACCACGCCGGCCTGCGCACCTGGTTCCTCGAACGACGCGCGCGTGCACTGTGGTTCGGCCTGCGCGCCTCACCGAATCCGGCCGTGCAACGCGGCGCGGGCGACTGGCTGTTCCTGACGCGCGAGGGCGCCCTGGCCGCGGCGCTCGGCTACTTGCCGATCGACGAACGCGAGCTGATCGAGTGGGAGTACGAAATCGCCTCGCGGCGCGACTTCGCGGCCGGCTTGGGTGCCGAGTACCGGATGGTGCTCGTGCCGGGCAAGGCCGCGATCTACCCGGAGAAGGTGCCGGGCTGGCTCGAGCAACGCGGTCCTTCGCGCCTCGTCCAGTTCACCGAGCACCTGGCGGCTGCCGGACTGCCGGTCTCGAACCAGCTCGAGCTCATGCGCGCCGAGCGCGCCCGCGACACGGCCGTCGACCTCGCCTACTGGCCGCTGGGCACGCACTGGACACATCGCGCCGCCGCAGCCGGCGCCATCTCGGTCACCCGCGGCCTCGCATCGCAACTCGCCGGCCTCCAGCCCGTCGCCCCGACGCGCATACGGGTCGTGGAAGGACTGGGCCAGGGCGACTCGTGGGCCGGGCGGCTCTACCTCGACGGCCTCCTGACCCAAACAGCGATGCGCGTCACCTGGCAGCCGCCGCTGTCGGCGAAGATCGACGGGAGCGATTCGGTGGACGAGTTCCGCGGCCGCACCATCGCAGGCAGCGGCCCTGAGAAGCTGAGCGCTTGGATCGCGCACGACTCGTTCGCAGCGACGTGCCTCACGGTGCTGGCGGAGCCATTCGGCTCGGTCTACACGCGCCAGGACCAGGCCCTCGACGACGAATCCATCCGCGCGCGCGCACCGGATCTCGTGCTCGAGTACTACGTCGACCGCTCGCTCTTCAACCACAGCCCGACCCTGCGGCGCCCGTCGCTCGCGCCGCGGCTCGCGGCCGCGTTCGAAACCTTGGCGGGCGAGTCCGAAGCGCGCACCGTCGGGGCATACACCGTCGGGGCATACACAGTCCGGCCGCGGACGAGTCGTTCGGTCGGCGTGACCACGAGTGGCGCCCCAGGTGACGAAGTGGTCTTCGCGGACGGCGACGCGCGCCTCGTGCTCGACACCCGCGACTGGCCCGACGCGGACGTCGTGCTGCTCGAGATCGAAGTGGAATGCGAACGCGGCATGCACCTCGCGGTCGGCTACGAACGCGAGCGCTTCTCGATCGACCCGCGCCAGCCGACCAGCGCGCCGTACCTGTTGGAGCCCGGCCGCAACCGCCTGGTGGTGTACCTGCCGCTGTACCGCATGCGCGGCGCGCCCTGGCTCGCGCTCCCGCAGGGCGGCAGCGTGCGCCTGCTCTCGCTGCAGCGCGTCGACACGAGCGTGGCGCGCATGGCGGAGCTGCTCGGGCCACCGTGAGCGGCCGCCGAGTGTTCGATTCGCCGCGGAAGAACGCCGGTGGCCTCGCGGCAGGTCGGGTTGGTTGTTCCGCAGCAGCAGCATCGCCGCACTGATCGCGCAGGCGCACGCGCCTCGCTGGAG
>JBIKNC010000347.1:0-3026 GCA_044358925.1 Planctomycetota bacterium
CGCGTCGAAATGAGCGCTTTGCGCTCATTTCGACGCGCTCCGCCGCGCCGCCCAGCCTGAGGTTTTTTGCTACGGCACCTTATTCTCAGCGCGATCCCGAGTCGTCTGTGCGCGCTGCTTGCAGGAGATGCGCAGCCAGCTCCAGCGCTTGCGCGCGCGTGAGCTTGAGCGGCTGCATGTTCGCAGCGAGCGGGGCTTTCGCCGTGAGCGTCAGCGCCACGAAGTTCTCGCCGTCATCGGCCGCCATCGCGTGGACCACCAACTTCTGGCTGGACACTCGCGTCGACGACAGCGTGACCTCGCCCGTCGTTCGCACGATCCGGCCGCCCAGCATGGCCCCAGTCCAGCTCCCGCGTCTGAAGCGGCGATACACAAGGGAAACGATGCCGAAGGCGACCAGCGCCAACAGGACGTAGGGCGCGTTTTCCATCTGATTCTTCGCTCAGCGCACGAACTCCACGCGCACCGGCTCCGCCGCCGAACCGGACCAGCGCGGCAGCGGCACGCGCACGACGACGACGTGCGTGCGCGTCACCGGATCGCGTTCGGTGAGAGCGAGTTCCACGACGGCCTCGCTCACCCAGCGCACGCTCGTGTCGAGGGTGCTGGTCGGGATCGCGCTCGTCGACATCGAACCGCCGCTTTCGAACGACCAGATCTGCTCTTCCTCGCCCGCGGCAGCGAGGGCGACGAACTTCATCGCTTTGGACGCGGATCCCACCTCGACGATGATCGGCACCATGCGCGTCGCGACGATCTCGATCGGCTGCTGCAACGGATCGAGCCACAGGTTGCGATCCTCGAAACGCCGCTCGCTGTTCGAAACGAGATCGATGCGCGCGCCGTGGCGCGGGACACGGGCGAAGACGAAGCGACCCGCGCTGTCGGTCGTCGTCGCGCCGAAGTTCTCGCTCGAACTCACGAAGCCGCCGTTCGCCTCGATCAGGTACGTATCGACCTCGAGGGTCAGGGTGACGTCGGGCAACGGGTCGCCGGACAGTCCCCGCAGGGTGCCGCGCACGTCGCTCACGAAGACGCTGTCGTCGAGGGTCACGACGTGTTCGACCGGCCCCGGCGCGAAGGGTCCCGCATGGAACGTCTCGTGCGTCTTCGTATGGGTGAAGGACAAGCGGTACTCGCGCCGCGCGTCGACCATCGTCAGAGCGAAACGACCATCGTCTTCGATGGAGGCTTCGCGCACCTCGAGGAGGCCGTCCGAAGAGAGTCCGCCGCCGGCCGGCGACGGGTCGAGGAGACCGACGTTCCAGCCCGACAGTCCCTGGCCGCGAGCGTCGACGAGGCGACCGCGCAATGCGCCATCGGCGCCGGGCAGCACGATCTCGAACGGCGGCGGTTCGTCCGGCCAGTTCTCGGCCAACTTCGCTTCGAACTCGTCGTCGTAGGCGAGTCCGAACTCGGCGTGGCGAGCGATGAGCCGCTCCCCGACCTCCGTCGAGCCCTCGTACTCGGGCGTGACATACGGCTGACCTCGGACGGTGTACTCGAGCTCGAAGTGCCCAGCGGCATCCGTCTCGACCGTTCGAGTGGAATGCCCGACGAGCACTTCGGCGCCCACGGCGGGAACGCCCGGCGCCGCGAAGACGGTGCCGCGCAGCGTGAGTCGCGTCGTGTCGTCGTTCGGCAGCGGCACGAGCGTGATCACGATCGGCGCGGTGCCGAGCGACTCGACGTCGATGCTTCCGCGCCGGTCGCCCTCTCGCGCGATGATCCGCAGCGGCTCGTCGCTCCGCAGCGCAGCGAAGCGATGTGTGGCGCCGTCCGCGTCGTGGCGCAGGGCAGCGTGGCTCTTGAACGATGTGTCGATGTCGATCGGCACCGGGAACTGCGCGAGGAAGCGATTGTCGGTGCACGAGACGTCGGCCTCGAGAACCGCCGCGCCTGCCGCGTCGACCACGCGCACGAGTACGGCCTGTGCCGGCGCGACGACGGCGATCCACTCGCGCTCGCGCCCCGGTAACCGCGCCTGCCCTTTCGCGAGTACGACGTGGTTGGAGAGCAGCCCGTCCCACAGGGCCATGCGCTCGAGATCCGCCGCGACGACACCGTTCTCGTCGCTCGTCAAGACGCGTTCGTCCCTGAATGGAAAGCCCACACCGGCGAGCGGCACCGCGCTTGGGTCGACGACGCGGAACCAGGCATCCGCGCTCTTCGCCGTCGCGCCGAGTTCAGCTTCCACGACGGGCGCGACAGCCTTCTCCTCGACCGTCACATCCACGCGCGTTTCGCCGTCCACCGCTGCGAGCGGGCTGCTCTCGACCGCGCTCTCCGTCGCGTTCGAGCGTGCAGCGGGCGCCGGCCCACGCTCGATCGACGGATCGTCTCCGACCAGGAACCACACGAGACCGGCGACGGCGAGGACGAGCGCGATCAGGGCGAGGCGGCGCATCGCGCCATCATGCCGCACCGATCGCGTTCGCGACGGCGTCCCACAGCGCGAGCCGCGCGCGGAGCGACGACTCGGCGGCGGCGCGCGCCTCGCTCCACCGCGCGCGGTCGTCGCCGCACACCGACACGAGCATGCGCGCGGCCAGCGGCGCGTGGTGGTCGCCGTCCATGGTGATGTGGCGCTCCAGATAGTCGACGAGGATCGGCAGCGGCGGCGCGCCCGGCACGCCGTGGCCCGCGACGAGCGCGCGGAACATGTCGGGGATGATCTCCTCGCGGCCGCGCGTGAAGGCGGCGGCGACGGCGGGCAGCGAGCCCGAGCGCGCGATCGCGAACGTCGTGCGCGAGAACGCCGCGGCGGCCGGCGGCGCGGATTCGAGCGCCGCGGCCACGTCCGCGCCGCTCGCGACGCGCGCGAGGACTTCGTCGATGGCTGCGGTGCTCGCGCCTGTCTCGCGCATCGACGCGAGATAGAGCTCGAAGTGCGACACGAAGCCGCCGCGGCCGTCCACGTCGCTCTCCTCGCCGACGACGATCTCGTTCACGAAGCGCCGCACCGCCGCGTCGCCGACCGGTCGCCAGGGCACGTCGACACACGTCACGGCGCGCTGCAGCGCCTT
>JBIKNC010000348.1:0-3020 GCA_044358925.1 Planctomycetota bacterium
CGGCGACTCGGCGAACAGCGCGGCCGCGAAGCCGTCACCGCTCGTCACCGCGACGTTCTCGACCGTGATGTCGAGTCCGACGTCGCCCGCGAACGCCGCCTCGGCGGCCGCGACGGCGAGGCCGCCCTCCGACAGGTCGTGGCAGGCGCGCACGAACCCGCTCGCGATCGCGCCATGCAACGCGGCCATGAGTTTCGGCGCGCGCTCGAGATCGGGGCGCGGCACCGTGCCGCCTTTGACGCCGCGCAGCACGTGGTAGTGGCTCGCGCCCAAGCGTCCGTCGGTCGCGCCGACTTGGAACACGTGGTTGCCGGCCGCCTTGAGGTCCATCGTCACGGAGCGCGCGACGTCGGGCACCGGTGCGATGGCCGTGATGAGCAACGTCGGCGGGATCGAGAGCGTGCGATCGCCGACGCGGTACTCGTTGTTGAGGCTGTCCTTGCCCGAAACGAACGGCGCGCCGAACGCGAGTGCCGCGTCGCGGCAGCCTTCGGCAGCGAGCACGAGTGCACCGAGCCGGTCGGGCATGTTGCAGTTGCCCCACGAGAAGTTGTCGAGGATCGCGGCGCGCGACGGATCGGCGCCGACCGCGACGGCATTCCGCAAGGCTTCGTCGATCGCTGCCGTGGCGAGTGCGTACGGATCGAGTTCGCCGTACTCGGGGCACGCGCCGCACGTGATCGCGAGACCGCGCGAGCTGTGCGGCAACGGGCGGATCACGGCGCCGTCGCTCGGGCCGTCGGAGCGTTCACCCACGAGCGGCTTGACGACGCTGCGGCCCTGCACCTCGTGGTCGTATTGCCGCACGATCCATTCGCGGCTCGTGATGTTCGGCGCGCCGAGCAACGCCAACAGATCGGCGCTCGGATCCGCGCTCGCCGGACAACCCGGATCGCGCAACTTCGGCGCCTCCCAGTGCGCGCGGCGCACGGGCCGCGGCGTGCCGTCGTGGAGGAACTCCATCGACATGGAACCGACGCTGACTCCGCCGTCGAAGAGTTCGAGGCGGCGCGTGTCGGTGAAGTGACCGATCACGACCGCTTCGCAGTCCTCCGCCGCGAACAGCGCGAGCAGCTCCTCGACGCGTTCGCGCGGAACGGCGAGGACCATGCGCTCCTGCGCTTCGCTGATCCAGATCTCGTGACTCGCGAGGCCCGGGTACTTGAGCGGCACGCGGTCGAGGTGCACCTCGGCGCCCGTGTGTTCACCCATCTCACCGACGGCCGACGAGAAGCCGCCTGCGCCGCAGTCCGTGACCGCGCGATACAGACCGCGATCGCGCGCCGCGAGGAGACAGTCGAGCACGCCCTTCTCCGTGACCGGGTCACCGATCTGAACGGCGTGGCTCGAGAGCGTCTCGGAGTCCTCCGACAGTTCGACCGACGAGAACGTCGCGCCGTGGATGCCGTCGCGACCCGTGCGTCCACCGACCGCGACGATCAGGTCGCCCGGCGTCACGACCTTCTCGACGTGTTCGCGGCGCAGGAGGCCGATGGTGCCCGCGTAGACGAGCGGGTTCGCGACGTAGCCCGGATGCACCCACACACCGCCGCTGACGGTCGGGATGCCCATGCGGTTGCCGTAGTCGCGCACGCCGGAGACGACGCCGCGCAACACACGTCGCGGATGCAACGTGCCCTTCGGCAACTGGCTCTCCGGCATGTCGAGCGGTCCGACGAAGAACGCGTTCGTGTTCGCGATCGGGCGCGCGCCGAGACCGGCGCCGAGGATGTCGCGCACGACGCCGCCGATGCCCGTGCCAGCGCCGCCGTACGGATCGATCGCGCTCGGGTGGTTGTGCGTCTCGACCTTGATGCACACGCCGAAGTCGCCTTCGAATTCGACGACACCCGCGTTGTCGACGAACACGCTCCAACACCACGGCTTGGCGAGTTGGCGCGTCGCGAGGCCGATCGTGCTCTTCAGCAAGTTGTCGATGCGCCGGCCCTCGAACTCGACGATGCCGGTGAGCGTCTTGTGTTTGCAGTGCTCGCTCCACGTCTGCGCGATCGTCTCGAGTTCGGCGAGCAACGGTTCGCGTTCGAGTTCGCGGTAGTGGCTCTGCACGGCGAGCATCTCTTCGCGGTTGAGCGAGAGCTGGCCTTCGCGCGACAGGCGCTCGAGTGCCTCCACGTCGAGTTCGAGCAGCGACACCGTCACGGGTCCGCGTTTCGCGGCACCGCCCGGCAGTCCGAACGGCAGACCTTCACCGCGCGTCGCCAGCGCTTCGATCGTCTCGTTCGCGACGAGTTTGCGCCCGACCGTTACGAGTTCGTCCTCGGAGAGCGCGCCTTCGAGTTCGAACACGCGGAACGTGCCGACGCGCACCTCGCCGCTCGACGGAGTCGGGCCCGTGCGCGCGAGCAAGCGCTCGATCGTGCGCGCCTCCGGATCCATCACACCCGGCAACGGTGCGGCGAGGACGCGCCGCGCCTGTGCGGACTGCGGCGTCGGCGCCTCGCCGGGAGCGGTGAGCGTGAACGTGTCGACGACGGGGTCGGCGAGGAGTTCCCGCGCGATGCGCTGCGCCTCGTCGCGCGAGTACTGCGGTGCGAGGAGGAACCCGCGTGCCTTCCGTGCGCGCGAGAGGCCGTGGATGCCGAGCTCGCGGGCGCCCGCGACGAGGCGCGCGCCGTCCGGATCGAACTCTCCCGGTCGCAGGAAGACCTCGACGCGCCAGGCCTGGGGAAGGGGCAGGGACGAAGGCTCGTTCGCTCGCTCTTTCATGGCGCAGGGGCAAGGATGGTAGCGGCGCACGTCGCCCGATCGGCTCTCGCAGCGCTGCGTTCTCGCACTCGCCGCACGCCGGTTCCCGCCCCGACGCGGACGGCTTGTGCCGCACACGTCGGGCGGTGAAGATGCGGCCCAGGCCGTGCCTCGGGCACGCAGCCACCGTCCCTCGCGCCGCGGCCTCGCGCCGTGCGCCGGTCATCCGCACGAGCCACCTTGAGCGACACACAACGCGCGTCCGCGTCCGGCGATCAGAGCGCCGCGCCGCTGCCCTTCGAGGACAAGATCCA
>JBIKNC010000349.1:0-3011 GCA_044358925.1 Planctomycetota bacterium
ATCCATCGCGGCCTCTCGATTCCGCACTTCGTCTGCGCCGTGGCGGATCCGGTGTCTGACACCGTACGCGTCACGCAGGGCCGTTCCCGGCACCAACGCGAAGGGTGAGGGCTCGGGTTCGATGTGCGGCGAAGACGATGTTCGCCCCATGACGCTGCCCGTGCGCCCCCGCCGCTCCTCGATCGCCGCCGCGTTCCCGGTTGTGCTGTTCGTCCTCGCCGGTTGCGCGGGTTCGGGCGGCGGCGGCGGATCGAGCGGTACATCGAACAGCGCTTCGCAAGCAGCGCTCCTGCCCGCGCTGTCGAAGGTCGTACGCGACGCCGATCCGCTCGACATCCCGCTGGGACAGGTTCCGTCCGCGAAGCTCCTCGAGCGCTTCCCGCTCGCCGGGTACTCGAACGACGATCGCGTCGCCTACGCGTCGAGCATGATCATCAGCGACCCGTCGGTCGACATCCACCGAGTGCGCGTCATGCCGCGCGATCCCGCGCTGCCGGTGGCCGCGATCGAGTTCACGACCGTGCTCGAACCGGGCGTCGATCGCGCGCCGTTGCTCGCGGACGCGGGCGTCGTGCGCGGTGCGTTCGCCGGCGAGTGGCGCGGCGTCTTCCGACCCGTGAAGGGCGAGCTGTACGGCTCGCACGTCTTCGGCGTCTCGGAGACGTGCAACGCGTACGCGACCAACATCGCGGGCCTGTGGTGGCTCGACGACAGCTACGGCACGCTCTACGGATTCGTGCGTGCACAGGACGAGGCCGCGCTCGTTTCGATCGCGCTCACGAACACGCCGTCGCAGGTCGAGCGCAACGTCGACGCCGCTCTCGCGCGCGGTGACGTCCCGGCGCCGAACGGATCGTCGCGGCGTTCCGCGAGCGCATCGGGTCGTCGTTCGCGCCCGTGATCGCGCGCGTCGAGGGCGCCGGATCACAGCGCGCGGTCGCGCTCGGCGGCGAGGCGGACGGTGCTTTCGCGGCGTGGCGCGCGCGCTTCGACGCGCGCAACGAGTACGACGAAGTGCAACTCGCGGCGCTCGTCGCCGAAGCCGCGGACCTCTCGTGGCGCTTCGAAGGCATCGCCGAAGCCGCGCATTGGGACGCGGAGGTCCGCGCGTTGGTCGCCCCGACGGCACAGCGCATCGGCGAGCGCGAGGTCTGGTCGTTCACGGGCGCCGCTTGGTTGCTCTACGCAAGCGACACGTCGGTGCAGACGCGCGCGCTCGGCGAGGCGCTCGCTCTCGCGGCGAGGCTCGACGCGCTCGCGACCGCGGAAGACGTCGTCGACGGCGCGCCCGAGCTCATGAACTCGACGCGCGACACGCGCATCTCGAGTGCGTTCCGGACGCGTTGGTCCGGCGTCGCTGCCGGACGCCACTACGTCGCTCTCGGCAACGTCGTCAAAGGTCCGGCGGTGCTCGCCCTGGCCCGCGCCATGACGGCCCAACCGAAGCCGGGCTACCCGTTCTACGACTTCGCCCGCATGCAGCAGGCGCAGCGACTCGATCAGGCGCTCGGCGACTGGTCGGGCTCACTCGGCACGTTGAGCTACACGACTCGTGAGCTGATGGGGCCGCTCGACGGCCTCAACGAATCGGATGCGTGGAAGGAGTTCAAACAGCAGGTGCCGACGATCGTGCGCGCGGAACTCGATCGCCGCGCGGCGCAGGCGCGCGAGTGGAACCTGCCCGCCACGGCGGCGGGCTTCGCGTTCGCGTCGGTGATGATCGGGCGCGCGAGTTTCCCGGAGCCCGAGGACTTCCTCGACGTGGCGCTGCGCGGTTCGCAGTGCGGCGATCCGCAGCTCGCGACGGCGCGTGAGTTGATGGTCGGACTGCTCCTCGAGCGCCTGCCGGCGCTGCACGCGACGGTTGCACACATCGAGCGCTTCGATCAACTACTTCTGCGCTCACCGATCGTCGATTGGGCGGCGTTCAGCCAACTCGGACTGCGCCTGCACTCGGTCGCCGAACTGCGCACGGCCGCGCTCGCGCGCTCGGCCGGCGCCGACGTTCCGTGGATCCAACTCGTGAGCGACGGCGTCGACCGCTGGCGCTTCGCACAGGTCGACACGCAGCCCGAGCCGACGATGCCCGACTTCACGCTCGGTCTGTTCGGACTCGTGCTGCCGCCCGACATGCAGGCCGAGAGCGTGTGGCTCGCGACCGAGAAGGCCGAACTCGACGTGTGGATCGAGCGCCTCGAAGCCGCCAAAGCCGAGAACGCCGCGGTGGCGGGCGACCAAGCGCGGCGAGCGCAGATCTTCCGAGACACCGTCGAGGAGCGCGCGAAGACCCAGGACCGCTCCAAGCTCGAGGCCGAAGCGCGCGCGCTCGACGACGAGGCGCGTGCGATCAACGAGCGCAGCGCTGCGACGAACAGCGAGATCCACGCCTACAACGCTCGCATCGCGTCGTTCAACGAGCGGCTCACGCGCCAGAACGACCGCATCTACTTCCTCGCCGGCGATCAGCAGCAGCAGTTCGACGAGCAGTTGCTCGACGCGCTGCAGCGTTGGGTCGCGCAGAGCGTCGGCGCCGCGGGCGGCGGCCAGGCGACGGCGTACGACGAACGTTCGCAGTGGACGGCTGCGGAGCCGCGTTGGCGCGCGTGGTGGCTGGGCAAGGCGGAACGAGCGCCAGCTCGCAGCGTTCAGTGACGGCATGGCCCCGAGCCGCGGTTTCGGTGAAGCGCAACTGGAAGAGCTCGTGCGCTCTCTGTGGTTGCAGGCCGGCGCGCCGGCGATCGGTCGGCAGCTCGGCGCCGCGATCACGTTGGGTGTGCAGCTCGACGGCGGTGGATCGCTGCGCGGGTCGCTGGGTGAGGCGCTCGAACGGTACCGCGGCCGCTTTGGCAGGGACGCGGTGCGCGACTTCGTCGTCGATGCGCAGCCGTACCAGCACCAGGCCGCGATCCGCGCACTGCTGCCGGCGGGTTTGATCGACGGGCAGTGAGGCGGTGCGAGTCCGCGTTCGGTTGACGGGTACGGTGTCAGACACCGGATCCGCCACGGCGGAG
>JBIKNC010000015.1:0-36023 GCA_044358925.1 Planctomycetota bacterium
CTGCGTGCTCGCGCAGCCGGCAATCGAGGCGGCGATGAAGAGGGCGCCGAACCAACGCAGCTTCTTGCCCGACGTCGTGGTGGCTCCACTCGAGAGGCGCTGGTGGGTGAACTGCGTCATGTGATGTCGTCCGGCGTGCGCGCCGCTGACGCCGCAGAAAGTGCAGACGACAGCAGCGGAATCGAGAGTGAACACGAGCAAGCCACGAAGGCCCGAGCGCTCGAGCGATGGTGACGCTGCACGCTCGCGGCGGACATCGACACACGCACTGAGTCGGCGGCGACAGAACCCCGCACTCGTGCGCGAACCTGCCTCGCCCTTCAGCGTCGCCGCAACCACGCCGCGAGCGCGAACAGGAGCGCGGCGAGGGCACCGAGCGGCGCACGCCACTGCACCGGTGCGCGTGTCGGTGGCGGCGGTGCGCCGAGTTCGACGCGCGGCTCGCCCTGAGCGCGACGGCCGGCGACGGGCACCAGGCGCGCGTCGGGCGACAGCGCGGAGTCGAAGGTGGCGGACAGACCGAGTGCGAAGTCGGATGGGTCGGCTTCGAGCCATTCGCCGGGCGCGAACGTGATGCGGCCCATCGCGGCGACCGCGAGCGGGACGCTCCGATCGCGCGTGCTCGTGTGCACGGCGACGACGCCGTGTTTGGTGGGCGCGAGCGGGCCGCCGCTCACGAGGCGCGCGACGGGGAACGCGCCGGCGAACAACGTGCTGCCGGTGAGATCGAGCGCCGCGCCGTCCGTGGCGATGCTCGGCGCGGCGGCGGCGAGCACGAGTCGCAGTGGCGCCGCGCTCGCGTCACCTTCTCGTTCCGAGGCCGAGTCCGCGCCCGTGATCTCGAGTCCGCGCTGCTGTGCGAACACCGCGGCGAAGCGCACGACGAGTTCCGGAACGCCCGCTTCGATCACGACGCGGCCCGCGGAGCGCGGGCTCGGTTCGACGACGAAACCTGCGCCGTTCCACACGACGAAACCGTCGGGGCCGGCGGCGACGGGGCCGAGCACTTCCCCTCCGCCGCTCGCCGCGCGGCCGGCTGTGACCGCGACGAGTTCGTCGAAGTTCGCGCTCGCGAACACGACACCCGCGCGGTCGTGGGCCGCGAAGTGCGGCGCGACGTCGGCAACGGGCGCGCGCAGGAAGTGTTCGAGCGGCGCGGGCTCGTCGGAACGCGTGACCAGATCGTCGAGACCCGGCGAACTCCAGCTCACGTTCACGTCGCCGCGTTCGCGCTCGATCTGTTCGCGCACGAGTTCCAGGACACTCGCGAGCCGCGTGGTGCCCGGCTCCACGTCGAGCAGCATGTGCGCGCGCCGATCGACGAGCACGTGCCACGTCTCGTCGCGCGCACCGACGACGAGCGGCGCCGCCAGTGCCAGGGCCCACGCGACGAGGCCCAGTGCGACGACCACGATCCACGCAGGCGGGCGCCAGTTGCTGCGTGCACCGCCGCGCGGCGAGAGTTCGGCGACGCGGCGCCACAACTCGAGCGCGCCCGTCTCCGTGCGCACCGGTCGCTGCGGCACGAACGCGAGCGCGAGCACGACGATCGGCAGCGCGAGCGCGAAGAGTGCGAGCGGAAGCGTGAACTCCATGGCGCGTCGTCGTTCAGCTCGCGAGGCCGAACAGGCGCGCGGCCGCGTCCTCGAACGGCGCGCCCGCGTCGAAACAGCCGTGGCGCACGCGGTGCAGCGCACACGACGCGCGCCAGCGCTCGAGCCACTGCGCGAGCTCGCTCTCGTAGCGCGCCAGCGTCTCGCCCTCCGTGCGCACGTCGAGTTCGCTACCGTTCTCCGGATCGCGCCAGCGGTGCGCGCGCTCGAGGCCGCGCCCCCACTCGCAGCTCGCGAGCCACTGACCGACGACGATCTCCTGCGTGCGTTCGCGCCACGCGAACAGGCGGCGCGGCTCGACGTCGAAGAGATCGCCGAGGACGACGTGCCGACCGCACTGCGCGAGTTCGCGGCGCGCCAGCAACTGCGCGAGGCCGAGCGCGCCGCTCGCACGGCAGGTTTCGAGCGTGGCCAGCGCAGCCGCGAGTTCGGTGCGGCGTGTGAACGTGCGCGCGCGCAGCTCGTCGTCCGCGTGCCACGACAACTCGACCTCGGCGCCGCTCGCGAGACCGATCGCGAGCCACGCCGCCGCGACTTCCGCTGCGCTCTGCAACTTGCCTTCGTCGCCGACGCCCATCGAGGCGCTCGTGTCGAGCAGGATCGCCCAACGCTCCGCCGCTTCGCGTTGGTGCACTCGCACGAACGGCCGATCGGAACGCGCGAGCAACGACCAGTCGAGGTCGCGCAGGTCGTCGCCCTCGCGGTACGGCCGCAGGTCGATCCACTCCTGCCCGCCGCCCGCGAGTGAAGCCTGGCCCGCGCCCTCGCGCCGGCGCCGCAGCGCTTCGAGCCGCGCCGCGAAACTCTCGAGCCGACGGCGCAGCTCCGCGTCGAAGCTCACGCCGCGCGGATCGCGAGTGCGCTGGCCACCGGCTCGGTCGTTGCGCGCGAAGAACATCAGCGCGTGCGACGCGAAGCGATCGAGGCGAGCGGCACGCCGGGCTTCACGGCGTGCGCCGCACGACCAGCAAGGTGATGTCGTCTTCGATCGGCGGTTTGGCGTGCAAGAGCGCGCGCTCCGCGAGCTTCAAGAGCACCTGATCGAGGGGCCCACCCTCCGACAGACACTCCTGGAACACGGCCGCGATGCCGTCGTCGCCGAGGAACTCGCCGTCGGCGCGACGCAGTTCGCTCACGCCGTCCGAGTACAGGAGCAGCGCGTCGCCGGGCCCGAGAGTGAGGCGGCCGGCACTCGCATAACGCTCGTCCGGGATCATGCCCAGCGCGGGACCGCGACCTTCGACCTGACGGCAGCTCTTCGTGCGCGCGTCGTAGCGCACCGCGGCCGGGTGGCCGGCGTTGATCGTCTCGACCGTGCCGTCGGGTGACAGCACCGCGAGATAGAGCGTGAGGAAGCGGCCGTCCTCGTTGCGCTCGCACAGGTCCTGGTTGAGCAGCGTGAGCGCCTCGCCCGCGTCGCCCAGCAAGCGCAGGTACGAACGCAGTCCCGCTTGCGCCGACGCCGTGATGAGCGCGGGTCCGATGCCGTGTCCGGTCACGTCGCCGACCACGACGCCGAGGCGCCCGCCCTTCGCGGCGATGAAGTCGTAGAAGTCGCCGGCCGTGCCTTCGGCGGGCCGGTACCAACCGTGCACCTCGAAGCCCGGGATCTTGCCCGGCGCGTTCGGCATCAAGCTGCGCTGGACCGCACTCGCGATTTCGAGCGACTGCTCGAGGCGCACCTTTTCGAGGCTGTCGAGGTGGAGCTGCGCGCTCTCCATCGTCATCGAGATCTGCTGGGCGAGCGCCGCGAACAGCGACAGGTCGCGCTGCGTGAACGTGCGCGCCGCCGCGCGGCTGTCGACGTACAACGCGCCCTGCGGCTTCTTGCCCTGGTCGCCGTCGCGGCGCGTGGCCGAGAGCGGCACACACATCACGGCGCGCAGTTTGAGGTCGAAGACCGAACGCGCGAGTTCGAGCGCCTCGGAGTCCGAACCGACCGTCGCACGCACCGGCGCGACCTCGTCGAGCACGCGACGCGCGATCGTGGTCGAGAACTTCACGCCGCCGCCTTCGTCGCGGACGTTCTGGCCGTCCTTCGTGCGCGCGACGCGCACCAGGAGTTCGCCGCCCGCGCCTTCGAGGATCAGGAGGCCGCGTTCGGCGCCCGTCACCTCGACCGAGTTGTCGACGATGCGCGAAAGGAGCGACTCGAGGCCCTTCGGATCGAAGACCCGCGCGTTCGCGACCTGCGCGATGGCGTCGAGGAGCACACGCACCGTCCGGCGGTCGGCGCTCTGGTCGCCCGTCAGGAACTGGGTGTCGCCGTCGACGCCCGAGAGTGCCGCCGGCTCCTCGAGTTCCGGCCAGGTCGCCGCCGGTTCGGCGGGCTTGGGCTTGTCCTTCTTGCGCCAGAACATGGGCGCGAGTGTAACGGGCGGCGCGCTCCGTCTCGCTCCTCCCAGCGTGCTCGCGAGAGCCCGGGGTGCACCGCTACACTGCGCCGCCGAGCCCGTGCGCCTCCCGCACCGGTCCCCCAAGCCATGCACATCACCGTCGACGACCACGACCAGTTCACCGTGCTCCACCTGCGCGGGGAGTTCGACACCTTCTACTGCCCGAAACTCCAGGCGGAGATCGACGAACTCGTCAAGGCGGGCACGAAGCGGGTCGTGCTCAACATGCGCTTGGTCAAGTTCATCAACTCGACGGCGCTCGGAGCGATCATCAAGGCCCACAAGGGCCTCGAAGGACGCGGCGGCGGCCTGGCGGTCTCGCGCCCCTCGCCGTTCGTGCGCGGCATCCTCGAGAAGGTCGGCATCGACCGCATCGTGCGCCTGTACGAGTCGGACGAGGACGCCGGCGCGGCGCTCCTGGGCGGCAACGTGAAGCGCGCGAGTGCGGCGACGGGCGAAGGTGTGCCCGACGACGACGAAGCGGCCGTCATGTTCGGCCTGGTCGACATGACGCGTGTCGAGCACTTCGTCCCGCGCAGCGGCACGACCAACCCGGTGCACGGCCACGCGTTCGGCCAGAACTGGCGCGGCATCGGCCGCATGGGCAGCCTCGATCCGGACGGCATCGCGTTCACGTGGAACGGCGGCAACACGGGCCTCACGCCGTTCGAGATGGGGCAACTGCTCGCGCTCGGAACGGAACTCGTGCTGAAGTTCCGCCTGCCGCTGCTCAAGAAGGGCCACCTCGAAGCCCACGCCGTCGTGGCCTCGCTCGAGGAGCGCGGCGACGGTGTGCGCGTGACCGCCCGCTACAGCGAAGCGCTCGATCCGCAGACGAAGAAGCACGTCGAGCAGTACGCGCGCGACATGGCGTTCCTCAAGCAGGAACTGAAGCGCGCCACGGACAATTGAGAACGCGCTGAAGCGCGCCGAACGCGCTCGGCGACGGCGGCGCATGCACGCGCCGCGGTGACGATGCCTGCTGCGCGCATGCGCACCGCAGGTCTCACAGCAGCCCGCGCAAGAGTTCGTCGAAACGCGCGGCCATCACGGGGATCGAGAAGCGCTCGACCGCGATGCGCCGCGACTCGCCGCGCCAGCGTTGGCGCAGGTTCGGATCGATCGCGGCCTGTGTGAGCGCTGCGGCGAGCGCCGCCGCGTCTCCGGGCGGCACGAGCAGTCCGTTGCGATCGTGTTCGACGCGCACGCGCATGCGCGGCAGATCCGACGCGACGACCGGTAGTCCGGCCGCGATGGCTTGGGTCAGGTTGCGGCCGCGCACGCGGTCGTCTTCGGCCGGCGCGGCGAAGAGCGTCGCTGCGCTGAACAGACCCGCGAGGTCGTCGAGCGCCGGCACGGGCAGGATGCGCACGTTCGCCCACACACCGAGACGGTTGGCGAGGGCTTCGATGCGAGCGTGCAGGCTGCCGCTGCCGACGAGCACGAGGCTCCAGTCGCCGCGTTGACCGACACTGCGGGCGAAGGCCTGGACGAGCGTCTCGACGCCGCGCCCCTCTTCGAGGTGACCGACGTAGAGCACGAAGCGCCCCGACAGGTGCAGACGCGCGGCGAGGCGGCTCGTCACACCCGGACGGAAGAGGTCGGTGTCGGCCGCGGACGGGATGAAGTGCGTCTCGTCCGAGCGGTAGCCGTACTGCGCGAGGCGTTCGAGAGCCACGGGGTCGACGCCGACCGCGAGCCGCACGCGCGAGCGCACGAGGCGCCCCCACACGAGCAGTCCGGCGCGCACGCGCAGCCGCTCGTGCCAAGCGCGCATCGAGAACCAGGCCGGCTCGACGATGGCCATGGGGCGGTCGTAGGTGCGTGCGAGGCGCGCGGCGAGCCACGCCGCAGGTGACGCGGCGTCGTAGGCCACGAGCACGTCCGCCGACTCGACGCGTTCGCGCGTGGGTACGGCCGCGGGCTCACCGGAAGCGGGGCTCGCGGCCGCGAGTGCGCCGGTCGTTCCGCTCGCTGCCGAAGCGCTCGCGTTGCCCGCGGTCGGCGCCGGACCTGCGACGTCGCGCGGCACGCGTCCGAGCAGTCCCGCGGTGACCGGCACGACCTCCGCCGTCCAGCCGCGCGACGCGAGACCGCGCGCCAGGAACTCGGGATGTCGGGAACGCCGCGCACGCGCGTTGAGCGAGTCGACGAGCAGCGCGATGCGCGGGTTCGCGGGTGCGTCGGACATGGGCACGAGGATCATCCCCGCCGCGCGTTCGCCCTCCAAGCCTGCAGCGCGTGTGGAACGCACTTCCGACCGCGGCTGCGACGCCAAAGAGGTTGTGACGCTGCGGACGGATGGCGCTCAAGAGCGGCGCCCTTCGGCCGACAACCACCGGTCCCCCCACGACCGCTCCATGGATTACGAACGACCTGTCGGAGTGCCCATCCCGGGTACCGAACCCACCCCCCGCGGCCTGTTCCTCGACGTCTGGGGAACGCTGGTCGAGATGCCCGACGGCGGCTCGCCGAAGAGCCCGAAGGACGTGAAGTTCCTTCCCGGTGTACTCGACGCGCTGCACGCCGCCCATCGGCGCGGCTGGAAGGTCTACCTCGTCGGCAACGACTTCGAAGTCGCACTGGGCCGCCGCGACGAACGTGATCAGGCGCGCATCGACGAGACGTTGCTCGGCGGACTGACCGACGCCGGCATCGTCCTCGCTCGCAACTACGTCTGCACGAAACACCCCAGCGGCAACGGACGCTTCAAGGGCGACTCCGTCTACATGCTGCCCGGAACGGGCGCCTTCTATCACGCGGCCCACACCGACGGCATCGCGATGAACGAGAGCTGGGTGATCGGCGACAGCACGCTCGAACTCGTCGCCGGTTGGCGCGCGGGTCTGCACACGTGCGGCGTCTCGACCGGCCTCGGTCTCCGCGATCGCGAGTACCACGTCGAGATCGACACCCGCTTCCCGAGCCTGTTCGACTTCCTGTCGCCGCTGCTCGATCGCGTCCTCCATCGCGCCGGATGAACATGCAGCGCATCCTCGCCTTCGTCGCGTTCCTGCTCGCGGTCGCCGTACCGCGTGCGTCGGCACAGGAAGTCGAGTTCGCGCTGCTCGAAGGTTGGGCGCGCGTCGTCACCGCGCACGGCACGCACTGGTTGACCGAGAGCGCGCGCGGCCTCGTCGTCGACGAAGGTGCGTACTTCGAACTGGGTCCGACGTGCCGCCTCGAGGTCGTCGACGGCGCGCGAGCGAGCTTCGTGTTCTCCGGCACGACGAGCGCCGAGCTGCGGCGTCTGCCGAGCGGCGCGGGCGAGGTCTATCTGCGCCGTTTCCACCGCGCGAGCGTGCACGGCCGAGCAGCGGGCAGCGAACTCTTGCTGCCGCAGGGTCAGAGAATCGTCGTCGGCGCGTCGATCGTGCACCTCGATGCCGATCCGCGCGGAAACGTGCTCTTCGAACACGTTCTGGGTGCGAGCGTCGAGCTCGACATCGGCGGCTGGTACACGTTCGAGTTGGGCGTCGGAACGAGGCGCGTGTTGCCGGCGCCGCAGGACGGTGCGCCGGCCGCGCGGCGCCGCGCCGATTTCCGGCGTGTGGTTCCGATGCGAGGCCCGAGTCCGTTGCCGCCGCTCGAGGACGCGACGCGTGGCGCCGTGCTACCGGAAGGCGCGCGTGACGGATCGGGTGTGCTCGAGCCGGTGCGACGAGCGCTGCTCGATGCGAGTCGCACGGTGACGACCGGCTTGCGCGGCATCTGAGCGCGTGGCACGAACCGGTTGACGCGTACGGTGCCAGGCACCGTACGCGTCAACCGCCGATCGCGCGCATCGAGATCGTGCCCTCGCGCTGCAGGTCGTAGATCGGCGGCTTCATGTCGGCGGCGAGCGTGAACAGCGCCACCAACTCCTCGGTGATCTCCGCTTCGCTCTTCTCGCTGCGCATCGCACCGAGAAGATCGACCTCGCCGCCCGTCAACAGGCACGAGCGGATCTTGCCTTCCGCCGTCACACGCAGGCGATTGCAGCGGTCGCAGAACGGATTGCTCATCGCGTGGATGAAGCCCACGCGCGCACCGTCGACGTCGTAGCGCTCGGCCGGCCCGCCGTCGACGGACGTCGGCAACGGCGCGAGACCGTGTTCGCTCGCGATGCGGCGCAGCACCTCGCGCGGTGCGAGGCGCCAACGACCGGTGCGCTCCTGATCCATCGGCATGTGCTCGATGAAGCGCACCTCGACGTCCTCCTCGCGTGCGAAGTCGACGAAGGCCTCGATCTCGCCCTCGTTCACGCCGCCCAAGAGCACGACGTTGAGTTTGCGATCGGGAATGCCGGCCTCACGCGCGGCGCGCAAACCGTCGAGAACGTCGGCGAGTTTGCCGCCGCCCGTCAGCTCCGCGAAACGCACCGGATCGAGGCTGTCGCACGAGACGTTGACCGTCTTCAGGCCGGCTTCGGCCAACTCCTTCGCGCGCCGACCGAGCAAGAGGCCGTTCGTCGTGAGCGCGACCTCGCGGATCTTCGGCAGCCGTGCGAGGCGCGCGACGACGTCCGCCAAGTCCTTGCGC
This sequence comes from Planctomycetota bacterium, assembly GCA_044358925.1. GTDB lineage: Bacteria > Planctomycetota > UBA1135 > UBA1135 > Rohdeia. The sequence goes on from JBIKNC010000015.1 coordinate 8,531, forward strand.
AACGTCGGCTCGCCGCCCGTCAGGCGCACTTTGCGAAAACCCAGGTGCTCCGACGCGACGGCGAGCAGGCGCTCGATCTCGCTCGGCGTCATCACCGTGCGCGGCTCCTCGGGCAACGTGCAGTAGCTGCACGAGAGCTGGCAGCGGTTCGTGAGCGAGACGCGCAGGTACGTGACGCGGCGGCCGAAACGATCGATCACGACGGAGGTTCCTCGGAGGGTGCCGCGCTGCCGCCGACGAGCGTGCGCAGGTAGGTGGCGCGCAGCCGGTCGCGCGCCGCCGAGTCGAGCAGGCCCGCGCCCGCCTCGTCCGGATGGCGCGCCTGCAAGTGGCCGCGTTGGATGCGGATCGCAGCGACGTCGAGGCCGAGCGTGGTGTGTCCTTGCACGACACCGAGCGCGACGCCGAGGCGCACGTGCGAGAGGTGGCGCAGCGCGTCCTCCGTGCTGACGAGGCGCGCCGACGAGAGCGTGCCGAGCGAACGCGCGACGCGATCCTCGAGCGCGCCGCGGCGCTGCTCGAACAGCAGCGTGCGCACGCGGCGCTCGAACTCGATGACACCGGGCACGAGCGCCTGCAACTCGGCGAGCAGATCGTCCTCGCTGCGCCCGAGCGTGACCTGGTTCGAGACCTGATAGAAGTCGCCGGCCGCGCGGCTGCCTTCGCCGTACATGCCGCGCACCGCGAGGCCGGTGCGATGTGCCGCCGCGAAGACCTTCTCGAGTTCGCTGCGCACCATGCCGAGCGCGGGCAGGTGCAACATGACCGACGCGCGCATGCCGGTGCCGACGTTGGTCGGGCACGCGGTCAGGTAACCGAGGCGCGTCGTGTGGGCGATGTCGAGTTCGGTCTCGATCGAACGGTCGAGCTCACGCACCTCGTGGAAGGCCGACTCGAGATCGAAGCCCGCCGAGAAGCCCTGCAAGCGCAGGTGGTCCTCTTCGTTGACCATCGCCGAACGTGTCTCGTTCGACGCGAACACGACGGCGCGACCGTGGGCGACGCGAGTGCGTTCCTCGACCGGCGCGTGGTCGCGACTCGCGAGGTGGCGCTCGCGCAGCAGCAGGCGCACGAGGCCGCTCGCCTCGGGCAGGTCGACCCAGATCGGCTCGCCGCCGACGACCGCGAGGCGCCCGATCGCGTCGCGCACGCGCGCGGCCAACTGCTCGGCGCGCTTCTCGTCGAGGCGCGTGACGAACGGATAGCCGGCCAGGTTGCGCGCGAGGCGCACGCGGCACGAGACGGCGACGTCGTGCTGCGGCCCCGGCGTGCGGAGCCACTCGCCGATGGCGTGAGCGAAGTGGTTCGGGTCGAGCGGGCGCATGGACACGCGGCGGCAGGCGCGGCGCGAGTCGGCGAGGATACCCGTCGCGCGTCTCGCAAGGATCGCGCTGGAGCGCGTAGCCTGCGTGCGGCCGCGCATCCGCCCCATCCCGTGCTCCAGCGCTCCGCCGCCATCGCCCTCGCCCTGCTGGCCGGTTGCGCACCGAGTGAGCGGCCGAGCGAGGCCGCATTCCGGCCCGCGGCGGCGGCCGCGGCGGACTTCGACGCCTTCCCGGCCTACGTGTGGAGCGAAGCCGGACTCGCGGAGCCGTTGCCCCGATCCTGGCGCGCGACGTTCGGCGGCGTCGAGGCGACGCGCGGTGTGCTGCCGCTCGGCGCACAGGACTGGCGACACTACGTCGGCCAGGCGGCCGGGCGCGCGGAGCTGCATCTCGATCGCTCGGTGCTGCAGGACGAACGCACGCGCTGGCTCGTGCGGCGCGGCGACGCGCTGCCGACGCGCCCTTTCGAGCTGGCGGACCCCGCGCTCGCCGAGGAACTCGCCGGCCGCGTCGAACAACACGTGCGCGCCGCGCCCGCGGCGGACTTCGTGTCGCTGTGCGACGAGGTCGGGGTCACGCCGTACGGAGATCCCGTCGACTTCGCCGGGGCGACCGCGACCGATGCGTTGCTCGGACTCCTCGCGGGCGCCGACGTCGATGCGTTCGTCGCGCAGCGCGCCCAGCAACGGCGCGTGCTCGAAGAACTCCTCGGCGGACTCGCCGACGCCGTGCGCACGGAGAACACGAGTGCGCGTGTCGCGCTGCTCGGCCTCTCGACGGCGACGCCGTTCGCCGCGCCGAGCCACGCGTTCAGCGCCGCGCGGTTCGACGTGCTCGAGCCCTACGACGAAGGCCTCGCGCGCGAGCGGCTGTTCGCACTCGCACGTCCGCAGCAGGTGCTGCTGCGCACCGTCTTCACGGAGAGTGCCGCCGCGACGGCTTGGCAGGTGTTCGAACACGCGCTGCGCGGCGGCGACGGCGTCGTGCTGTGGCAGCGGCGCGAACTCGCGGCGGCACCCGTCGTCGCCGACGATCTCGCAGCGGCGCTCGCCGCGGTGCGCGCTCTGCGCTTCGACCTCGGCGCGCGTTTCGAACGACCGAGCGGCGTGGTCGTGCTCGTCGACGAGCGCAGCGACGCGGCTGCGTGGCTCGAACAGGCGCGCCGGGCGCGACTCGCGTGGCCGCAGCGCCTGGCTGGTTTCGAGGCCCGCGAAGGACCGGCGTTCCGGCGCCGCGAACGCATCGTCGCGCTGTTCGAGGAAGCCGGTGCGAGTCCGGGCGTGCTCGCGTGCGACGAACTCGACGCGACGGCGTCGGAGCGCTTCCCACTCGTCGTCGCGAGCGGCCTCGACCTCGCCGATGGACGCGTCGCGGCCACGTTGCGAAATCATCTGGCGAGCGGCGGGCACGTCGTGCTCGACGAGGCACTCGGACGCTCTGCGTTCGCTGTTCCGAGCGCACACGAACGGCGCGTGCACGCGTTGCCCGGCGGACTCGACGAGGGCGTGCTGCAGGGCGCTCCGACCTCGCCGCGCGCGCTGCGTCGGCGCGCCGCCGCCCAGCGACTTCTGAGCGCGACGTGCGGCGCTGCGCCGCCCGCGATCGTCGCCGTCGACGGCCGAGCACTCTTCAGCGCGGAGGCGACACTCGCGGACGGTTCACGACTCGTGTTCGCGCTCGAAGCCGCACACACGGCGAGCGACCGCGCCGCGCTGACGCCGTGGCGCGCGCGCTGCGCCGTCGGCGACGACACGCTCGAAGCGCGTTGGCTCGGGGGGCACTCGGCACACACGGACGTGCTCGTGCCGGCGGGTTGGCCGGCACTTCTCGTGGTGCGCGAGCGCTGAACACGCTCGCGAACGCCGCACCGACGTCACCTCAAATCGTCAACTTGCCGAGCGCCGACTCGATCAAACCGATCGCGAGTTCCGCGGTCGTGTTGCGCACGTCGAGCAACGGATTCACTTCGACGATCTCGAGCGACGCGAGCCGTCCGCTGTCGGCGGCGTTCTCCATGAGCAAGTGGCTCTCGCGCCACGTCGCTCCGCCGGGCACGGTCGTCCCGGTCCCCGGCGCGATGGACAGATCGCAGCCGTCGACGTCGAACGAGAGGTGGAAACCGTCGGTGCCGTCGTTGGCGATCGACAGGGCCTCTTCCGCGACGCGCTGCATGCCGAGCATGTCGATCTCGCGCATGGTGTAGATGCGCAGTCCGATCTCGCGGATGAGCGCACGCTCGCCCGGATCGAGGTCGTGGATGCCGACGAGCACGCAGTGTTCGACGTCGAGCATCGGCACCGCGCCCGCCAGTTCGACCAGAGCGCGCGGCCCGCGCCCGAGGCAGGTCGCGAGCGGCATGCCGTGCACGTTGCCGGACGGGCTCGAGTCCGGCGTGTTCATGTCGCCGTGGGCGTCGAACCAGACGAGCCCGAGTTTCTTGCCGGCCTCGCGGTGGTGCTGCGCGACACCGGCGATCGTCCCGCACGCGATGGCGTGGTCGCCGCCGACCACCAGCGGAAAGTGGCGCGCCGCGAGCGCCGCTCGCACCTCGTCGCGCAGGGCCGTGCAGTGGCCGATGATCGCCTCGAGGTTCTTGGCCTGAACGTCCTCGACGGTCGGCCGCACGACGCGCGGCACGGGCACGTCGCCGCGGTCGTGGACGGCGAGGCCGAGCCGCTCGAGCCGGGTGGCGAGGCCGCCCAGTCGCAGTGCCGCCGGCCCGAGCGACGATCCGCGGTGCACGCCGCCCAGGTCGAGCGGGGCTCCGATCAAGGACACGATTCGATCGAGGATCATGTTCGTCGTCGCACCAGGGCGAGGTCACCGCGCTGGAGGCACAGTGCGCGGGCCGCGTCGCCGTTGCAGACGGCGATCTCGACGGCGCCGTAGGAATCTACCAGGGCGAGCAAGTCCCCCGGCCGTGCCGAACCGTAGGCCCGCGTGAACGGAATGCGGCGCTCGCCGATCACGACCTCGAAGAGGGTCGGGTCGGCGCCGAGGGCGCTGCCGTCGAGATCCAGGATCAGATTGCCGAAACGATCGACGTGTTCGACGTGCGCTTCGAATTCGTGCAGCGGTCGCACGACCAGCGCTCGCCGCAGCGGCGGAGCGAGGCGCACGCGGGTGTGCGGTGCGAGCGCGGGCCCGAGATCACCGAGTTCGGCGCCGTCGACGAGCCGCGCGGCGGCCGGCGCGAAGACGTCGCGCCCGTGGAAGGTGTTCGAGCGCTCCGGATAGGCGCCCACGTCGACGGCGTGCACGGGATCACCGTCCCCCAGCACCCCATCCAGCAGCCCGTTGTCGGGCGCGAGGAACACGTGCCCCGCGTGTGAGGCAGCGAGAATCGCTCGCGACGTCCCGACACCCGGATCGACGACCGCGACGTGCACGGTTCCGCGCGGGAACCAGCGCCACGCATGTCGCAGATGGAACGTCGCGGCGCGCACGTCCTGCGGCGGCACGTCGTGGGTGAGATCGACGACCGCGCGCAGGTGCGTCGCGTGGGTGTGCAGCACGCCCTTCATCACACCGACCCAGGTCTCGCGCTCACCGAAATCGGTGAGCAACGTGACGACACCGCTGCGTTCGCTTCGCTCCGAAGTCGAGGCCATGTTCAACGCGTGCGGCTCGCGAGCGCACCGACGTACGCGCCCTGGACGAGCGGATCGCGCAGCGAGCGGTTGCGTGCGAGGCGTTGCACCTCGCCGTAACCGCCCCACTCACCGAGCGCGAGCCCGAGGCGCCGCAGCGCGGCTTCCCCCGCTTCGGCCGGCGGCGCGTCGGCTTCGCGCTCGAGCGCCGCGAGTCCTTCCTGTTGCACGATCCAACCGGCGGCGAACTGTGTGGTCGCGAACTCGCGCGCCCACAACGCTCGCCGCAGCAGTGCCAGACCGACCGGATGGCGCATGTCGATGAGGAGCCGCGCGGCCGTCTGTGTGAACATCGGATCCTCGCCGTACATCAGTGCGTCGAACGCCAGCTCACGCGTGCCGGACGAGTCGATCGCGTTCAGCGTCTGGAGCGCGAACGCACCCACCTCGCCGTCGAGGCCGCTCTCGAGATCGGCGCGCAACCGGACGCCCGCCTCGGTGACGCCGAGTCCCAGGAGCACGGCGCGTGCGCGCGTCACGCTCGCCGCCGGAACACCGGGCAGATTCACCGCGAGCGCGAGGTAGACGGCGACCGCGGGCACGTCGGAGCGGCGCAGCAGTTCGTCGACGAGCACGACGCGCAGTGCTTCGTCCTCGATCAGTCCTGCGCGAACGCGTTCCGCCGCCGCGCCCGGCGCGCGCAGGAGGACGGCCACGAGAGCCGCGGCACGCACGCGCGCGTCGGCGTCGGCGAGGTGCACGTCGAAGAACTCCGGTGCGTCGACGACGAAGCTGTCGCTCACCGCACGTACGGCCATGCGGCGCTCCTCGGCCACAGGCGACTCGAGCATCGCGCGGACGACGTCGTCCGAGGCTTCGGCGATGCCGGCGGCGAAGAGCATGCACGCTGCCCGCTGCCGCACGGAGAGGTCCACGTCGAGGCCGGTGGCGCGCGCGAGCAGCAGCGAGAAGCCGGCGGCGGAGCGCTGCTCCTCGATCGCATCGAGGAGCGCATGCCACGCGGCCGGGTCCTTCGGCAGCCACAGGTTGTTCGCGACCATTTGCACGAGCGGCTCGGACAGATGGCGTGTCGCGGCGGCGAGCACACTCGGCCGCGGGTCGTCGATGAGCGCCGAGAGCAGGTGGTCCGAAGTCCACGGACGTTCGACGGTCGCGCCGAGCGGCACGATCACGTCGAACAGCCACTCCTCGTCCGCTTCGAGTTCGCGCAGGCGGCGCGCGCCCCACGGTTCGCCGTCGACCCGACCGAAGCGCAGCGCCGCTTCTCGCCGCAGGCGCAAGAAATCGAAGAACGCAGGATTCGGTTGCGGTGTTTCGTCGGCGAGGTACGCGCGGGCCGCGCTCACGGCGTCGCCGATCGGTGTACCGCTGACACCGAAGCGCGCGAGTGTGTCGCTGACGCCCGGATCGCGTGAGAGCGCGAGCGCAGCACCGAGGTGCGGAGCGAAGGCCGGGTCGACGAGACGCGACATGTCGAGCATGGTCGCCATCGGCAGCGGCCGGACGAACGCCTGGCCGAACAGCGCCGCGAGTTGTTCGTCGCCCACGGAGCGACCGTACAGCTGCTCGAGCAGCGGCGCGGCGCGCGGATCGCCACTCGCCGCTGCTGCGAACGTGGCGGCGGCGCGCGCTCGAGTCGTCGGAGCGGAACGAACGCTCTCGAGTGCTGCCTGTCCCGCTCCGTCGAACGACAGCCGCGCGTCGAACGCGAGCATCTTCGCGAGACGCGCGCGTTCGGCCACCAGCAGCTCGGCCGCACGAGCGGCGGCCTCTTCGGCGCTCGTGTCCTGTGCGGCGACCGCCGACTCGTCGGACGCGGCAGCGTTGGACGCCGTCGCGTCCGTCTCCTGCGGCGCCTCGGTACTCGCGGGCGCGACGGTGGCGGGCTCCGCGAAGGGCGCCTCGACGAAGGACTGGCGTGCCGCGAACGCGGACAGGCAGGCCAGCAGCGCGGCGACGATCGTCTTCATTCGACGGGCTCGCCGAGGAGCGCCACGAGTTCGTCGCGGCGGCGGTCGCGGGTGCTCTTGTTCTTCGCCTCGAGGTTGAGGCGCAGGAGCGGTTCGGTGTTCGACGCGCGCACGTTGAACCACCACCAGTCGTCGCTCGACAGGTCGCCGAACTCGACCGTGATGCCGTCGAGATCGTCCTGTCGACCGGCGGCGTACTTCGTGCGCAACTGCGCGATCGCGGCGTCCTTGTCGTGCACCTCGAAGTTGATCTCGCCGGTGGCGTGGTAGCGGCGCAGGTCCTTCACGATCGTGCTGAGCGGCCGATCGCGGTTCTCCGGCGTGTCGAGCACCGACAGCGCGGTCGCCATCGCGATCACACCCGAGTCGGTCGTGAAGTTGTCGCGGAAGTAGAAGTGGCCCGACAACTCACCGCCGAACAACGCGCCGCGTTTGCGCATCGTGGCCTTGATGAACGAGTGGCCGACGCGCTCGCGGATCGGCTCGCCGCCGGCGCGCGCGACTTCTTCCTTCACGACCCACGACGAACGCAGGTCGTAGAGGATCGGGTGCGGGCCGCGCTGCGCGAGCATGTGTTTCGCGATGAGCGCGGTCATCAGGTCAGCAGTGACCGTCTCGCCCTTCTCGTCGACGAAACAGCAGCGATCCGCGTCGCCGTCGAAGCCGACACCCAGGCGCGCGCCGTTCTTGCGCACGACCTCGCGCAGCAAGTCGAGGTTCTCCTCCTTGAGCGGATTGGCTTCGTGCACCGGGAAGCTGCCGTCCGGCTCCATCAGGATCGAGTGGCTGCGCACGAGCGGCAGGCGCTCGAGGATCGATGGCAGTGTGAAGCCGGCCATGCCGTTCGCGGCGTCGATGCCGATCACGACCGGGTTGGTGAGCCTCGCGAAGCGCGCCACGTGGTCGGCGTACTTGCTCAGGAGGTCGATGCGCTCCTCGCCGCCGCGTTTCGCGAGCGGTGCGGGTTGCGGCTCGGCGCACATGCGTTCGACGTCCGCGATCCCGTTCGCGCGGCTGATCGGCGTCGCGCCGCGGCCGCACAGTTTCATGCCGTTGTACTGGCCCGGATTGTGGCTCGCCGTGACACACAAACCGCCGTCGCAGTCGAGCGAGCCGATCGCGAAGTACGTCATCGGCGTCGACGCGAGGCCGAGGCGGATGACGTCGCAGCCTTCGTCGCGAATGCCCGCGGCCACGGCGTCGGCGAGTTCGGGCGAGTGCACGCGCATGTCCTGACCGACGACGAGCCGGCGTGCGCGCAGCAGACGCGCGAACGAACGGCCGATCTTGCGCGCCAAGGCGGCGTCGAGTTGATCGGGATGGATGCCGCGGATGTCGTAGGCCTTGAAGATGGACATCGAATGGGGAGAGTCGGGGGGGGGACGTGAGCGCGTTGTCGCGCGTCAGACGGTCAGAGTGCGTTCGAGCGCGCGCGTCGCTCGTTCGACGTCCTGCGGACCGACGTCGAGGTGGGTCACGAAGCGCAAGTGGTCCGCGTCGAGCGCCATCACGCGCACGCCGTGTGTTTCGAGCTGCGTCGCGACGTCCTTCGCCGACAGGCGCGGATGCGCGACGCGCACGAGCACGAGGTTCGTGTGCACCTCGCTCGGCGGGCACGTGAGGCCGTGACGGCCGTGCAGGCTCTCCGCCAACGAACGCGCGAGCGCGTGGTCGTCGGCGAGCCGCGCGACGTTCTCCTCGAGCGCCATCAACCCGGCCGCCGCGAGGATGCCCGACTGACGCATCCAACCGCCGAGGCGCTTGCGCACGGGCAGCGCGCGGCGCGCGAACTCCGCGCTGCCGGCGACGACCGAACCGACGGGCGCGCCGAGGCCTTTCGACAGGCACAACGAGACCGAGTCGCACGCGGCGGCGAAGCGCGCGGCCGGGACGCCGCTCGCGACGACGGCGTTCGCGAGGCGCGCGCCGTCGAGGTGCACCGGCACGCCGCGCGAACGCGCCGCCGCTGCGAGAGCTTCGAAGGCGTCGATCGGGACGACGCTGCCGCCCGAGGACATGTGGGTCTGCTCGAGGCACACCAGGCCCGTGCGCGGACAGTGCACGTAGTCGGGCCGGAAGCGGCGCTCGACCTCGGCGAGCGGCATCACACCGCGCGCGCCGACGATCGTGTTCGTCTGGACGCCGTGCAGCGCACCGAGTGCACCCGACTCGTACGCCAGCATGTGGGCGCTCGCTTCGAGCAGCACCTCGTCGCCGGGCCGGGTCCACACACCGACCGCGACCTGGTTCGCCATCGTCCCGGACGGCACGAACAGCGCGCGCTCCTTGCCGAGCCACGCCGCCGCGCGCTCCTCGAGCCGCCGCACCGTCGGGTCGCCGTCGAGGACGTCGTCCCCCACCTCCGCCGCCGCCATCGCGGCCCGCATGCGCGCCGACGGCCGGGTGACCGTGTCGCTGCGGAAATCGGAAGCCGGAAGGGACATGGAGCTGGAGGGTAACGAGCGGGTGGTAGCGGCCGAGCAGGTGGAGGGCGACCGGCAGCCGCACAGTCTCCGTGCTGGAGGCGGCAGGACCGGTCTCGTGTGGGAGGGATTCAGCCGCCAGGCGACTCGAAGCGCGCGCCGACCATCGTTGCGTCCGTCTTCCTTTGCGCTGACTTCGCGTCCTCTGCGCCCTTTGCGGTTTCCCGCGGCAGTTGGTGCAACGCCACCCGATCCGTTGCACCCGCTGCCGCGGGAAACCGCAAAGGGCGCAAAGGACGCGAAGTCAGCGCAAAGGAACGCAGGAGATGGCGACGGCCGAGAGCGTCCTGGACTGCGCACGTCCGGCAGCTGCGACTCTCAGCTCCCGCGACTCTCAGCGCACGGCGGCCGTCGGACGCGGGGCGCGCTTCGTGAAGAGGTCCTTCACGCGGCCGATCGCGCGCTCGATCTCCCCCGCCGAACTCGCGTACGAGAAGCGCAGGTAGCCCTCGCCGAACTTGCCGAACGCGGTGCCGCTCACCGTTGCGACGCCGGCCTCGTTGAGGAGCAGGTCCTGCACCTCCTTCGACGAGAGGCCCGTGCCCGTGATGTTCGGGAAGGCGTAGAAGGCGCCCTTCGGCAGCACACACGAGAAGCCCGGGATCGAACGCAGGCCTTCGACGATCAGCTTGCGGCGCTCGTCGAACGCGACGCGCATCTTCTCGACCGAGTCCTGCGAGCCCCTCAGCGCCTCGAGGCCGGCCATCTGCACCGGTGCGCTCGGGCACGACACGCTGTTGATCTGCAGGCGTTCCGCGTGGTCGACGATCGACGACGGCCACAGACCCCAGCCCAGGCGCCAGCCGGTCATCGAGTAGGTCTTGCTCCAGCCGTCGAGCACGATCAGGCGATCGCGCAGGTTGTCGAACTCGAGCAGGCTCGCGTGCTCCTCGCCGTCGTACGTGAGCCGCCCGTAGATCTCGTCCGAGAGCACCGCGACGTGCGGGTGCGCTTCGAGGCCCTTGGCGAGCTTCGCGAGTTCGCTGCGCGGCACGACGCCGCCGGTCGGGTTGGCCGGCGTGTTGACGATCAGGAGGCGCGTGTTGCGGTTGATCTTCGCGAGCACGCTGTCCGCGTCGAACGAGAAGCCGCGCGACTCGAGCAGCTCGATCGGCACCGGCTTGGCGCCGCTCGCGCGGATCATCGACTCGTAGATCGGGAAGCCGGGGTTCGGGTAGAGGATCTCCGCGCCCGGCTCACCGAACATGAGCATCGCGTAGAACATCGTCGGCTTGCCGCCCGGCGTGACGATCACGTTGGCCGGGTCGACCGTCACGCGGCGCGTGCGCAGGATCTCGTCCGCGACGGCCTGGCGCAGCTCGGGCAGCCCCTTCGCCGACGTGTAGAAGTGGTACCCGTCCTGGATGGCCTTGATGCCGGCCTGCACCACGTTGTCGGGCGTGCGGAAGTCGGGCGAGCCGATGCCCAGGTTGATGATGTCGCGCCCCGCGGCCTGCAGCGCCTTCGCGCGGTTCAGGATGTCGAAGGCGGACTCGGTGCCGAGCAGGGAGAGGCGTTGAGCGAGGAGCACGTGGTGGGTCGGGTCGAGGGCCTGCGTGGTGTGCGCGTCCGGGAAGGAGCGGCACGGCGGCGAAACGGGCCACAAGGGTAACGCGAGAGTCGGAACGATCGAACTCGGGGGCGGCCGGGTGCGAAGCGGCCCGTCGATCGACGAAGTCGCTGCGCTACCGTTCTCCGGCACGTCGATTGCCTCCGGCACTTCGATTGCGCTGCGCGGCGCCCCATCTGCGCCGGCCGCCCCCGCGTGTCACGACCGGTCCCCCCTCATGCTTCGACGCCTCTCGCGCGGCCGCGCCGCCCTCGTGCTCGCTTTCCAACTCGCCGCTGCCGCTCTCGTCGGGTGCTCCGGCGAGAAGTACGACGTCGTGATCTACACGTCGATGGACCAGGAGCACAGCGAGGCGATCCTCCAGCGTTTCGAGGAGCGCTCCGGCCTGAAGGTCCGCATGGAGTTCGACATCGAGGCCAACAAGACGGTCGGGTTCGTCCAACGCATCCGACAGGAAGCCGGCGCGCCGCGCGGCGACGTCTTCTGGAACAACGAACTCGCGAACACGATCGCGCTCGCGAACGAAGGGTTGCTGGAGCGCTACGACTCGCCGAGTGCCGCGGACATCCCGGCCGAGTACCGGGACCCCGCGCACCACTGGACCGGCTTCGCCCTGCGCGCGCGCTGCCTCATTCTCAACACGACGAAGATGGCCGAGCTGGGCGGGAGCCCGAGCGACTGGCCCGACTCGCTCGACGACCTCGTCAGCGGTCCGTACGCGAAACACGGTTCGGTCGCGCGCCCTCTCGACGGCACGACGCTGACGCACTTCGCGGTGCTCTACCAGCAGCGCGGTTTCGAAGCCGGGCACGCGTTCGCGCAGCAACTCTTCGAACTCAACGCGAAGGGTGACTTGAGTCTGACGGCGGGCAACGGACCGCTCATGCGCAGCGTCGGCGAGGGTGCGCTCGCGTGGGGCTTCACCGACACGGACGACTTCAACGTCGGTCGCCTGCGCGGCTATCCGGTCGAGCGGCGCTTCGCGGATCAAGGTGAAGGCGGGGTCGGAACGCTCGTGATCCCGAACAGCGTGGCGATCCTGAAGGGCGCGCCGAATCTCGCGAACGCGAAGCTGCTGGTCGACTTCCTCTTGTCGAAGGAAGTGGAAGAGCTGCTCGCGCGCGCCGACTCCGCGCAGATCCCGACGCGCGCCGACGTGCCGCGACCGGAGCACGTGCCGAGTCTCGCCGATCTGAAGATCATGGCGGTCGACTGGGCCGCGGTCGGTGCCGCGCTGCCGGCCGTGCACGAGGACTTGAAGAGGGTCTTCCTGCGTTGAGCAAGAGCCTCGTCACCGCCGCGGCGATCGTCTTCGCGGTGCTGTGTCTCGCGCCCGTGGCGGTGATGCTCGTGCGCATCGACGGCGCGGACCTCGGGGCGCTGTTCGAACCGCGTGTGTGGAGCCTGCTCGGTCGCACGCTCGTGCTCGGACTGGGTGTCGCGGCGGGAACCCTGGTCCTGGGTGTGCCGCTCGGTTTCCTGCTCGCGCGCACCGACCTGCCCGGTGCGCGTGTGTTGCGCACGCTGTCGATCGCGCCACTGTTGCTGCCGTCGCTGTTGATGGCGATGACGTGGACGGCGCTCGTGCCGTTGCGCGGCGCGTGGGCGACGGGCGCGTTGCTCGTGCTGTCGTACCACCCGCTCGTCGCGCTCTTCACCGCGCGCGCCGCCGAACGCATCGACCGCCGCCAGGAGGAAGCGGCGTGGAGCCTCGGCGGACTGGGCGCCGTGTTGCGCGCCGACTTCGGTGTCGTGCTGCCGCCCGCACTCGCCGGCGCGTGCCTCGCGTTCACGCTCGCGGTGAACGACTTCTCGGTGCCCGACTTCGTCTCGTCGGTCGGTCCGAAGTTCAACGTCTACGCCGCGGAGATCTTCGCGAACTGGAAGCAGTACGAGCGCCCCGGCCTCGCCGTCGCGAGTGCGTTGCCGCTGCTCGTGTTGACGTTCGCCGCGCTCGTGCCGCTGCTCGTGCTGCGCAAGAAGGGCGCGTTCGCGCCGCTCGCGCCGAGCTTCGTCGAACCCGCCCTGCTCCCGTTGCGCCGCTGGCGTTGGCCCGCGTTCGCCGCGGTGCTGTTCGTGCTCACGCTGTCGGTGTTCGCACCGCTCGGCCGCCTCGCGTTCGAAGCGGCGAGCGGGCCCGCCGCGTGGCGCCCCGTCGCCGTGCGCGCGTTGCTCGAAGGTCGCGAGCCACCGCCGCTCGTCGCCGCGCCGCGGCCCGTCGGTGCACAGCCCGCGGCACCCGAGATCGCGGAGCCGCTCACGCTCCTTGAACGTGTGCGCGTGCTGCCGCTCGTCGTGCCGCGCCACGTGACGTCGCTGCAACTCGCGTTCGGTCAAGCGTTCGACCGCGCACGCGACGACTTGAAGCGCAGCCTCGGCATGGCTGCGGGTGCGGCGACGATCGCCGTGCTCGTCGCCCTCGTGCTCGGTCACGCGGCGGAGCGCTCGCGCTTCGGCGGAGTCCTGTTCGTGCTCGCACTCGTGCCGCTCGCGGTGCCGGGCACGTTGTTCGGCATCGGCACCGCCGCGCTGTGGGACGGAGGATTCGCCAACGCGCTCACGGGCGGTGCTTCGCGCGACTTCTACACGACACCGAACATGGCGGCGCTCCTGTTCGCGGGACGCCTCACGCCGTTCGCACTCCTCATCGCCGCTCTCGCCGTCGGTGCGGTGCCGCGTGTGTCCGAGTGGTCGGCGGCGAGTGTCGGAGCGGGTCCCGTCACACGCCTCGTGCGCATCGTCGCGCCCCAGATCGCGGGCGCCCTCGTCGCCGGCTGGCTGTGTGTGTTCGCGTTCGCGATGCGCGAACTCGACTCGGCGCTGGTCGTGCCCGAAGCCAGCCGCACGGCGATCGTGCGTGTGTTCAACGGCGTCCACTTCGGGCGCGACGCGTACGTGGCGGCGCTCTCGCTCACGCTCGCGTTCGCGACGCTCCTGCCCGGTCTGCTCTGGTCCCTCTTCGCGCGGCGACGCGCGGCGGTGTTGCCGTGAACATGCCTCCTCGATCGAACGCCGTGCTCGTCGTGCGCGGACTGACGGTGGTGCTCGGCGAGCGCCCCGTGCTCGACGGCGTCGACCTCGACGTGGCGGCGGGCGAACGGCTCGTGCTCGTCGGTCGCTCCGGCTGCGGCAAGTCGACGCTCCTGCGCGCACTGGCCGGCTTCCAAGGCCTCGACGGCGGTTCGATCGAACTCGACGGCGAGGTGCTCGCGCGCGACGGACGGCAGATCGTGGCGCCGGAGAAGCGCTCGATCGGCTCGCTGTTCCAAGGCGGCGGTCTGTGGCCGCACATGAGCGTGCGCGGCACGCTCGAGTTCGCCCTCGGAGCGTGCGGCGTTCCGCGCCGCGAGCGCCGCACGCGTGCCGCGGAGTTGCTGGCGCGCGTGCGTCTCGTCGGACTCGACGAACGGCTGCCCGCGACGCTCTCGGGCGGCGAAGCGCAGCGCCTGTCGCTCGCGCGCGCGCTCGTGCGCAGGCCGCGTCTCCTGCTGCTGGACGAGCCGCTCGGGCCGCTCGACGCCGAACTGCGCGGCGAGCTGCTCGCCGAACTCGACGCGCTGCAAGCCGAGTTCGGGTTCGCCGCGGTGCACGTCACCCACGATCCGATCGAGGCGCGCGGCTCGCACACACGAACCGTACGTTTGAACGCCGGTCGACTCGCGCCCTTCGAAGCGGCGCCGCAGAAGTCATGAAGAAGATCCTCGGCCTCGTCGTCGTCGCGCTCGCCGTGTGGGGCGCCCTCGCGCTGTTCGGCGAACGCGAACCGGTCGCTGCTGCGAACGTCAGCCACTCGACGTCGCAGAACTGCGCGAGTTGCCACGCACAGGAATTCGCCGAGTGGAAGAGCGGCCCGCACGCGGATGCGTGGACCGGAGCCGCGGTGCGCAAACTCTCGCAGGAGTTCGCGAACCAGGACTGCATCGACTGTCACGCTCCGCAGCCGGTGTTCGTCACGGGCATCGGCAACCGCGTGTTGCCGCGCACGGCGCGCCGGCCCGAAGGCGTCGACTGCATCGCGTGCCACGCTCTGCCCGACGGGCGTGTCGCGGGCAGCTTCACGTCGGACACGGCGGCGTGTCTGCCGACCGAGACCGTGGATCTCTCGCGGCCCGAGTTCTGCGCCGGTTGCCACGACCAGCACCAGACCGTGCAGCAGTGGAAGGCCTCGAACTGGGCCGCGCAGGGCGTCGACTGCATCGACTGCCACATGCCGTGGCGCGACGGCACGCCGGGCAGCGGGCGCAGCCACGCGATGCACGGCGGAACGGACCTCGCGATGCTGCAACGCGCCGTCGAGTTGCGCGGCAAGCGCGAAACGCACACTGCCGGCGGTGAGGGTTGGGTCGTCGAAGTCGAGAACGTCGGCGCCGGGCACAGCTTCCCCACCGACGAACGCTCGCGTGCCGCCGACGTCTTCTGGCGTCCGCTGGACGAAACGGATGGTCCGTGGCGCCACCTGCACCGCTTCCGCAGTCCGTACCGCTTCGAGACGGACGTGCCGGACACGTTGCTGGCGGCGCACGCGACCGCGCGTCTCGAGGTGGTCGAAGGCGAGGGCGAGAGCCGTGTGCCGGTCGAGCGGCCGATCGAGATCGTGTTGCTCTACAAACGCTCGCCGCTCTATCGCGACATGACCAACCCCTTGCAGGACCTGTTGCCGGCGGATCCGAGCATCGATCCGTACGCGAGCGAGGTGCCGAGCGACGCGGTCGTCGTGCATCGGATCGTGCTGCAGGGTGAGGGGCGCTGATGGCGCGCAAGGTCCAGAGGTTCGTGCTCGCAGGAGCTCTCGTCCTGTGCGCGGTTGGTTGCGACGAACGGACCGGGGTCGTCGCACCGATGCCTCCGCCGCCGACGCTCGCACCCGTGGTCGCGCAGGCGCGCGCGAACGCGAGTGCGGTCGCGCTGCCCGTACCTCTCACCGGTGATGCACTCGCCGAGGCGCAGGGCCTGCTCGAGTTCAGCGCCTCGTCGAGCGGCGACCTCGCTCGCGCCGGGCGCGAGGACCTGCTGCGACTCGGCGACGGCCTGCTGCCGCTGCTCGCGCAGTGGATCCAGGAGACCGAACGCGCTGCGGGTGAACGCGCCGCGGCGCTCGCCGCGCTCGGTGAATCGCCCTCGCCGATCGCCGACGTGTTGCTGGCGGAGTTGCTGGCGCGCGGCGCCGAGCCGTGGGTGCGCAGCAGCGCCGCGTGGTACCTCGGTGAACGCGCGAGCGACGCGTGGGTGCCCGACGCGGTGCTCGTCCTCAAGTACGAGGTCGACAGTGCGTGTGTGCGCTATCTCGCCCACGCCCTGGCGAAGAAGCGCTGCTTCGCCGGGATCGGCGCGTTGCTCGTGCTCGCGCCGAACGATGCGGAAGCAGCGACGCTGGCGCAGTCGCTCGCCGTCGAGAACGGCTTTGCGGACGCCGATGCACTCGAGCGCGCGCGCGTCGCCGGCGAGGTCGCACCGGCGCCGACGAGCCCCGCTTTCGACGCGGCCGTGTGGCGCTGGGTCGAGCGCCTCGCCGAGTTCCAACTGCGCGGCGTCGACGACGCGCGCTACGTGCTCGTGCAACTGGGCGAGGTCGCCGCCGACGAGGTCGCCGCCGCACTGTGCGACGAGAACCGCTACGTGCGACTGCACGCCTGCCAGTGCCTCGAACGCATGGGCCCACGCGGCCGTTCGGCGAGCGCTGCGCTCGCCCTGCAACTCGCGTCGCCCGACCTCGCGCCGCACGCGGCCGTGGCGCTGGGCGCGGTCGGCGGAGCGGGTGCCCGCGCGGCGCTCGAAGCCGCTCTCGAAGAGACGCGTTCGTACGAGGTGCGCCTGGGTGCCGCACGCGGACTCGCGCGCCTCGCCGACCCGGCTGCGAGCGCTCTCGTCGCCGCGGTCTTCGAACGCGAACGCGAACGCGCGCCCGAACTCGCCCAGGCGCTCGCGGAGGCCTGGTGTGCGTCGAGCGACGCCCCCGCCGCCGCCGAGCACCTCGCGCAGTGCCTGGTGAACCCCGCGCTCGAACCCACGAGCAGCGGCCTCGCCCTCGAAGCGTTCCTCGCGCGCGGCGCGGCGGCGGAGCGCACCGGTTTCGCAGACCTGCACGCGCAGTGGCTCGCGATCGGCTCGAAGCGCAGCGCCACCTTCGGCGAAGCCGCGATGTGGCGCGCGCGCCGCGAGCTCCTCGAAGCGCGACGCGACGTGTGGCGTTGACGGGTACGGTGTCAGACACGTAGCCGTCAACCGGCGCGCTCTCAGTCCAGGCTCAACTTGCGCAGCTCTTCGACCGGCGAGTCGGGACCGACGATGAGCAGCTCCTCTTCCGGAGCGAGCACTCCCTGCTCGGCCAGCGTCGCGAGTTCGTACGCCATCACGCTGCCGTCGCCCATCAGCACGAGCGTCGTCGTGCTGAAGTTCATCTCGGGGTCGTTGTCGGTCGCGACCCAGGCGTCCTTGCCGCTCGGCTTGCGCAACGCGAACTCCTGCGTGTTGCGACCCGCGTACGACGAGAACGTGCCGTCGATCGCGGCCTCGTCGATGAACCACTCGGTCGGCTCGCGGCCCGCGATGCCGGCCAGCGCGCCTTCGTCGACGCCCGGGCAGGTCAGCTTGCGGTTGGTCGCGATCGTGTTCTCCCAGACCTTCTTGAAGATCAGGCAGGCGAAGAAGCGCACGCCGCTGTACTGGTTCGGCAGGCCGCCGTACTTCGTCTGGTACTCGAGCATGCCGCGGTAGATCTCGGCCATGTTGGCCTTCGACGCCGTGATCTTGCTGCGCTCGAGGTAGGCCGGGATCTGCGGCACGAGGAAGACCATCAGGATGCCGATGATCAGCATCGAGGCCATCAGCTCGATGAGCGTGAAGCCGGCGCGCGTCGTGTGTCGGATGCGTTGGTGCATGGCAAGCGGCGCCGCCTGGGCGCGGGGTTCGAGGAGTCCTATCGCGAAGGGATCCACTGGTTGCAGGACGAGCGGCGCGGGCCACGAGATCGTGTTGGGCCCGCGCCGCTCCCCTGGCGCGGTCGAGATCAGACCTTCGCGCCGACGGCGGCCTTCAACTCGGCGACCTTGTTGGTGCGCTCCCAGGGGAACTCCGGGCGCCCGAAGTGACCGTGGTAGGCGGTCTTCTCGTACATCGGCTGCTTGAGCTCGAGGTCCTTGATGATCGCGGCCGGGCGCAGGTCGAAGACCTTCTCGACGGCCTTCGTGAGCGTGACGTCGTCCGTCACACCGGTGCCGAAGCTGTCGATGCGGATCGAGAGCGGCTTCGCCACGCCGATCGCGTAGCTGAGCTGCATCTCGCAGCGGCGCGCGAGGCCCGCGGCGACGACGTTCTTCGCGACCCAACGCGCGGCGTAGGCGGCCGAGCGGTCGACCTTGCTCGGGTCCTTGCCGGAGAAGGCACCGCCGCCGTGGCGACCCATGCCGCCGTACGTGTCGACGATGATCTTGCGGCCCGTGAGGCCGGTGTCGCCGTGGGGTCCGCCGATGACGAATCGACCCGTCGGGTTGACGTGGTAGATCGTCTTGTCGTCGAGGAACTTGGCCGGGATGACGGCCTTGATGATCTTCTCGATGACCGTGCGTTTGATCTCGTCGTACGACACGTCTTCGTCGTGCTGCGTCGAGATGAGCACCGTGTGCACGCGCACCGGCTTGTCACCTTCGTACTCGACCGTGACTTGGCTCTTCGCGTCCGGGCGCAGCCACTTGATCTGGCCGTTGAAGCGCATCTCGGCGAGCTTCTCGACCAAGCGGTGTGCGTAGTAGATCGGGAAGGGCATCAGCTCGGGCGTTTCGTTGCACGCGTAGCCGAACATGAGGCCTTGGTCGCCGGCGCCCTGTTCCTTCTCCATGCTCGTCTCGGCCGTGACGCCGAGCGAGATGTCGGCCGATTGCTTGCCGACCACCGTCATGACGCAGCACGAATCGGCGCTGATGCCGGAGGCTTCGTCCGTGTAGCCGATGCGGCGCAGGACGCCGCGCGCGATCGCCTGGTAGTCGACGGTGCCCACGCCCGGCTTCTTCGTCGTGATCTCACCCGCGACGACGACGAGGCCGGTCGTGGTGAGGACCTCACACGCGACGCGCGCGTTCGGGTCGAGCGTGAGATAGGCGTCGAGCACCGCGTCCGAGATCTGGTCGGCCACCTTGTCGGGGTGGCCCATGGAGACGGATTCGGAGGTGAAGAGCTGTCGAGACATGGATGCGTCGGGTTGGGTGCGGGTGCGGTGCGGGCTCATCGCACCGGCGCGGGAGGGGGCGTGTTTCGGGGGTGGTAGCTTCGGGGCGACGTTCGTCGAACATCGCCGCCTACCGGTGCGCGCCGATTCCGCACGCTCCGGTCGCCGTTCGAGCGAAGGAGTCTATCAGGCGCGCCGCACGGGCTCGGCGGGCGGCAGACACGAGCTCGAAAGAGCGCGCCAGGTGTGGTCCGTGGCTCCGCCTTGACCTTCGACGGCGGCGCGGCCGCGTGCGCCCATGGCACGCGCCGAGGCCGGATCGGCGAGCAGTTCGCCGATTCTCCGCCAGCACGCGTCGGGCGTGCGCTCCTGCACGGCGCCGCCCGCGTCGAGGAGCAGCGCGGCCTCCTGACGGAAGTTGTCCATGTGCGGCCCGAACACGACCGGCAGTCCTTGAGCGGCGGGTTCGAGCACGTTCTGGCCGCCGTGCGGCACGAGTGAGCCGCCGACGAATGCGACGTCGGCGAGGCCGTACACGCGCTCGAGTTCGCCGATCGTGTCGACGACGAGCGGACGGCGCGGGTCGGGCGCCTCGCCCGCGCGCAGCGCCGTGAGGCACTGCAACGAGAAGCCGGCCGCCGCGGCGCTCTCGACCAGTGCCGGCACGCGCTGCGGATGGCGCGGGACGAGCACGAGACGTGCGGCACTCGCGTGGGCGCGCCAGCCTTCGAGCGCGAAACGCTCCTCGGGTTCGTGTGTCGATCCGACGACGACGACCGCGGTGCCGGGCGTTGGTGCGGCGAGGCGCGTGAGTTCGGGCCCGGGATCGACCCGACCGACCGCCAGTCCGTCGACCTTCACGTTGCCCGTCACGACGACGCGCGCGGGATCGACCTGCAGGCGCAGGAAACGCTCCGCGTAGACCTCGTTCTGCACGCAGAACAGGCTGATGCGGTTGAACTGCGGGAAGAGCCGTTTGAAGAGGCGGTAGCGCGCGAAACTCTTGTCGGTGATGCGCCCGTTGACGACTGCGAGCGGTGTTCCGCGCCGATTCGCCGCGCGTAGGAAGTTGGGCCAGATCTCGAGTTCGACGAGTACGACACAGGTCGGCGCGAGGGCGTCGAAGAAGCGTTCGACGACGCGGCTGTGGTCGGCGGGAAAGCGCACGACACGCAGGTGCGGGTAGAGCGTGCGCGCCACCCGCGCGCCCGTCGACGTCGTGGTCGACAGCACCGGTTCGAGATCGGGCCGTTCGCTCTCGAAACGCTTCACGAGACTGCGCGCGCCCTTGATCTCCCCCACGCTCACACCGTGCACGAGCACGACCGGCCGCCCGTCGCCGCGACCGACCGAACGCCTCAGCAGTCGCTCCAGGACCAGCTCGCGCAGCTCGGGGTTGCGCCGCCCGCGCCACCACAGCACCGGCCCGAAACACAGCACCGCCACGACCCACGCGAGGTCGTAGACGTGGTGCAGGAACGCGTTCGAGAAACCCGGGTTCGGGTCGCGGCGGATGGGCTCGGGCAGCGCGGGGGGCGCGTCGCTCACGTCGCGCCGTGGCACTTCTTGAACTTCTTCCCGCTGCCGCACGGGCAATCGTCGTTGCGCATGACGTTCGCGAAACGCGGGTCGATCGGTTTGGCGCTCTTCGCGGGCGACGGTTCGATCGCGCCGCTCTTGCGCGCGCGATCGAAAGCGTCGTGAGCGGTCGGCGGCCGCGCACCGTTGCGCGGCGCCGCCGACTTGGGCTCGGGCTTGGCGCCGTCCTTGGCGGCGGGTGTGGCGACGGCTGTCGCCCCCCTCACCGCGGCTCCACGGCCCGTCTCCACTACTTCGGCGGTTCTGTTCGTGTTCGCCGGCTCGGCCGCACCGCCGAAGACCGAGCCGGCGTCGTCGAGGCGTTCCTCGCCGCTGACGCGCAGTCGCAAGACCAGGCTCGCGACCTCGTCTTCGATCGATGCGAAGAGCTTCTCGAACAAGTGGAAGGCCTCGGCCTTGTACTCGTTCTTCGGGTCCTTCTGTGCGTAGCCGCGCAGACCGATGCCCTGCTTGAGAGCGTCGACCGCGTGCAGGTGGTCCTTCCACTTCGAGTCGAGCGTGTTGAGCAACACGTAGCGCTCGAGATGGCGCGCGTCGGTCTCGCCGAGCTGCGCCACGCGCGCATCGTGCACCGCGTGCACCGCTTCGATGGCCGGCGTCGGATCCGCGTCCTTGTCCGTCACGACGCGCGCGACGGCCAAGTCGACCGGTGCACCGAACGACTTCAAGAACCAGTCGCAGAAGCCCTGCGGGTCGTCGACGAACGTCACCGCCGCGCGCTCGACCGAACGCGCGAGCATCTCCTTGACACGCTCCTCGATGCCGATGTTCTGCAGCACGTCCTGGCGCGCCGAGTAGATGCGCTTGCGCTGCTCGTCCATCACCTCGTCGTACTCGATGAGGTTCTTGCGGATCTCGAAGTAGTACTCCTCGACCTTCTTCTGCGCGCGTTGGATGGCGCGGCTGACCATGCCGGACTCGATCGGCACGCCTTCCTTCATGCCGAGCTTCTCCATGAAGTTGGTCACCCAGTCCTTGTAGAAGCGCTTCATCAGCGGATCCTGCAAGGACAGGAAGAAGCGCGACTCGCCCGCGTTGCCCTGACGACCCGATCGGCCGCGGAGCTGGTTGTCGATGCGCCGCGCCTCGTGGCGTTCCGTGCCGAGCACGTACAGACCGCCCATCTCGAGCACCACCGCTTCGTCCGCGTCGCACTGCGCACGCACCTCGGCGCGGATGCGTTCGACTTCGTCACGGCGTTCTTGGCTGCCCACGTTCAAGCCGACGTCCGCCAGCGCCTTCGCGAGGCGGTGTTCGAAGTTGCCGCCGAGTTTGATGTCGGTTCCGCGACCGGCCATGTTCGTCGACACGGTGATCGCTCCGCGGGAACCGGCGAGCGCGACGATGCCGGCCTCGTTCTCGTGGTTCTTCGCGTTGAGGACGCTGTGCGGGAGCTGCGCTTCCTTGAGCAACTCCGAGACCTTCTGCGAGTTGTCGACGGACGTCGTGCCGACGAGGACCGGCTGGCCCTTCTCGTGCACGCGTTTGATCTCGTCGACGATCGCCCTCCACTTCTCGCCTTCCGTGCGATAGACGACGTCCTGCTGGTCGAGGCGCGCGATCGGCTTGTTCGTCGGGACCTGGATGACCTGCAGGCCGTAGATCTTGAAGAACTCCTCGGCCTCGGTGATCGCCGTGCCGGTCATGCCGGCGAGCTTCTTGTAGAGGCGGAAGTAGTTCTGGAAGGTGATCGTGGCGAGCGTCTGGTTCTCCTGGCGGATCTTCAGCTTCTCCTTCGCCTCGACCGCTTGGTGCAGACCGTCCGACCAACGCCGACCCGGCATCTTGCGGCCGGTGAACTCGTCGACGATCACGACCTCGCCGTTCTCGACCACGTACTCGCGGTCGTTCTGGTAGATGTGGTGCGCGCGGATCGCGTTCTCGATGTAGTGCGGCCAATCCATGTGGCCCGGGTCGTAGAACGAATCGACCTTCAGAAGGCCCTGCGCCTTCACGATGCCCGCTTCCTTGAGCGAAGCGCTGCGCTCCTTCTCCTTGACCTCGAAGTCCTCGTCGCGCACGAGTTGGCGCGCGACCTCGTCCGCCTGGCGGTACTTGTCGGGCGCGAGCTCCGCGGGGCCCGAGATGATCAGCGGCGTGCGCGCCTCGTCGATGAGGATCGAGTCGACCTCGTCGACGATCGCGAAGGACAGGTCGCGTTGGACCTGCTCTTCGATGCGCGTCTTCATGTTGTCGCGCAGGTAGTCGAAGCCGAACTCGTTGTTCGTGCCGTAGACGATGTCGCTCGAGTACACGGGCAGGCGCTCGGCCGCCGACATGTTCGACTGGATCGCGGCGACCGTCACACCCAGGTAGTCGTAGATCGGCGCCATCCAGTGGGCGTCGCGACGCGCGAGGTAGTCGTTGACGGTCACGAGGAAGACCGGCCGTCCCGACAGACAGTTCAGGTAGAGCGCGAGCGTCGCCATGAGGGTCTTGCCCTCACCGGTCGCCATCTCGGCCACCTTGCCCTCGTGCAGGGCGATGCCGCCGACGAGCTGCACGTCGAAGTGGCGCATGCCCAGGGTGCGCTTGCTGGCCTCGCGGCACAGCGCGAACGCCTCGGGCAGGATCTCGTCGAGGGTCGTCTCCCCCGCCGCGACGGCGCGTTTCCAGGCGTCGGTCTGCTCGCGGAACTGGGGCGCGGCGAGGGCCGCCGCCCAGCTCTCGAGCCCGGCGATGCGCCCGATGAGCGGTCCGAGCTTGCGCACCTCACGCTGGGTCTTCGAGCCGAAGACGGACAGGAGGCTCTTGCCGATGCCCTCCTGGAAGCTGTTCCACTTGTCGCGCAGGCTGTCCCAGTCCATGGCGTGCGAGGGGGCCGCACGGGGGCGGCCGAGGAGGCGTGTGGGTCCGTTCGGGCGTCGCCCGGACGAACGGGGCGAACATCATGCCCGCCGAGCGGCCGCGGTTCGACCCATTTGTGCCGCGGAAGGGTCGAGCGTGGCCGCGTGCGGAGCTTCGCGGAGGACCGCGGGTTGCGCGGCGCGAGGCTCAGCGGCGCAGTTCGGGCGCTTCAAGCGGTCTTCAACGGGCCGCGAGCAAGTGGTCGATCATCTCGAACAGAACTTGGCGCGGATAGGGCTTGTGGAGCAGCCCGGCCACCTGCGGCACCTCTTCGAGGCGGATCTTCGCGGCCGTGGCCATCAGAACCGGCACATGGGCCAGCTCGGGCTGCGTGCGCATGCGCGCGAGCACCTCGGGCCCCGTGACCTGCGGCATCTCGTAGTCGAGCAGCACGAGGTCGGGGTGCGGCCGGCGCGCCAGGCGTTCGAGCGCCGCCGAGCCGTCGTGGAACTCCTCCACGTCGAACCCGCGCGCTCGCAGGAGGAGCGCGAGTCCGCCGCGCACGTCGTCGTCGTCGTCGACGAGCACGAGCCGCCCGCGCCCGACGTGCGGCACCTCGTCGCGCGCGAGTTCGCCGCAGCGTGCGGCGAGATCCGCGCCGGTGGGCAGACCGGCCGCGGACCAGGCGCGTTCGATGCGGCCCTTGAGTTCGCGGTTGAAGCGCTTGAGCGCGAGCCACTGCTCGTGGTCGGGGCCGTCCACCGGCACGTCGAGTCGGTCGTGGGTGTCGACCTCGAAGTACAGCTCGCCCGCCACGAGGTGCTCCTGGAGCACGAGCTTCATGAACGGGTAGCGGTGGTTGCCGATGCGCAGCGCGAAACGCCGCGAGGCGGCCGTGTCGCCCGCGTCACCGCGCTCGAAGTTCGCCAGGGCCTCGTCGCGACTCGTGGCGGCGAGGATCGGCGTGAGGTTCGCGCGCGGCGAACCTTCACTGCCGAGCGGCCAGCCGAGATCGCGATGGATCTCGACCGCGCGTCGGATGTGCGTGTGGTCGAGGTTCTCGAACTTCACGGTTCCGCACCCGCCGTCGCTCGTGTGCACCGCGCGGGTGCCGCTGCGCGACGTCACCGGGCCGCGCTCCTTCCCGCTGCGGCGGGAGCGTGTTCGTCCGTGTTCGGTCGCGGCCGCGCCGCGCGCGTGCGCCCGTCGCGCAGCGCCCCCACCAGGTCGTTGACGTCGTCGATGCCTTCCGCCGTGAGGAGCGCGTCGACTTCCTGCGCCAGCTCGGCGAGGCGCGCCGGGTTCCAGAACGACGACGTGCCGACCTGCACCGCCGAACAGCCCGCGACCATGAACTGCAGCACGTCGTCGGCGGTCTGGATGCCGCCCGCGCCGATGATCGGCAGCGACACGGCCTGTGCACACTCCCACGCGCAGCGCAGCGCGACCGGCTTGATGCCCGGGCCCGAGTAGCCGCCCTGCACGGTCGCGACACCGGGTCGGCGCGTGCGCCAGTCGAGCGCGAGACCCAGCAACGTGTTCACCGCGGTCACCGCATCGGCTCCGCCGGCTTCGACGGCGCGCGCCATGTCGCCGATGCGCGTGACGTTCGGCGAGAGCTTGGCGAAGAGCGGCTTCTTCGTGCGCTTGCGCGCACCGCTCACCACCGCTTCCGCGCGCTTCGGATCCGTCGCGAGCGGCAACTTGCCGTCGTCGACGTTCGGACACGAGAGGTTGAGCTCGAGTGCGTCGACCTCGGGCCGCTCGTCGAGAGCCGCGACGAGTTCCGCGAACTCCTCGTCCGCGTGCCCGCCGACGTTGACCACGACCAGGCACTGGGCGCGCGCGAGTTCGGGCACGACGTGCTCGAGGTAGTGCGCGAGGCCTTTGTTCTCGAGCCCGATCGAGTTGATCAGGCCGGCTTCCGTCTCGCACAGGCGCGGCAGCGGATTGCCGGCGCGCGGACGCAGTGTGACGGTCTTGCTGACGAGCCCGCCGATCGACCCGGTCGGACAGAAGCCCTCCATCTCGAGGCCGTGCCCGAACGTGCCGGAGGCCGAGAAGATCGGATTCTTCGCGACGAGCGAACCGATGCGCACCGCGAGCGAGGCCATGGCGAGGAGTCTAAGGTGCGAACCGCCGGTGTGTGCAGTGACGCCGCGCGCGTGTCACGGCGCTGCGACACCCTTCGAATCGTCCGGTGCGACGTTCTGCCGCACCTCGCCGCCCTTCTTCGAGTCGGCGGTGAAGCTCGACAGGATCAGGAGGACCGCTCCGACCGTGATGCAACTGTCGGCCACGTTGAACGTCGGGAAGTGGTAGTCCCAGCGCTCGAAGTAGACGTGGATGAAGTCGCGCACCGCGCCGAACGGGTGGTCCGGCGGCGGCTCGCGCAGCAGGTTGTCGTGCAGGTTGCCGAGCGCGCCCGCGAGCACGAGCACGAACGCGGCGCTCAACAGGCGCTGACTCGCCTCGGTGCGCAACGCGAGGTACGTGAGGACGAAGGCTGCGACGATGCGGCCGCCCACGAGCAGGTACGGCATGTCGTGTCCCATGCCCCATGCGGCGCCCTTGTTCTCGCTCAGCATGAAGCTGAGGAACTCGCCGATCACGGGGAAGCGCCAGTGCCCGTTGCGCGCCCAGATCTCGACACCCTCCGGCGGCACCTGGCCGGGCAGACGCGCGAGCCACTCGAAGGTCGCGCTCTTCGTCCACAGATCGAGTGCGACGAGCAGCGCCACGAACACGAGTCGGCGCAAGGCCCACTTGCGCGGCGCGTCCGTCGCGTGGGCGTTCGTGTCCGGTGACATGGGCCGCGGATGGTAGCGGCGAGCCGTTGGACGATCGACCTCACATCGACGAGGACACACCCGAACCAAGTGCCCTCCGGTCAGGCGGACCCGCGGGCGCAGCACTGACACACGCACCGCGGCCGCAGTGACCGGTGTATCGGTCGGGCGCGCGCGCGGCGCATGCTCTTCCGCATGTCCGTTCCCGGCGCCACACCTGCGAAGCACCCGTTCGAACACTGGTTCGACGAGTTCATCGAGGTGCTGCGCGTCGAGGCGGGGTTGTCGCGCAACACACTCGCTGCGTACCGCAGCGACCTCGCGCGGTGGCTCGCGTGGGGCGCGGGGCGCGCGTGGAAGGACGTCGGCGAGCTCGTCGAATCCGACCTGCTCGACCACCTCACGCACCTGCGTTCGAACGGAGCGGCGCAGACGAGCGTCGCACGCGCGTTGGCCGTCCTGCGCGGCTTCGTGCACTTCCTCGTGGCCGAGGGTGCGCTCGCGCGCGACCCCGCCGCACGCATCGACGCACCCAAACAGGCGCTGTACCTGCCGGAGGTGCTGAACGGAGACGAGATCGAACGCCTGCTCGCGGCGCCGCAGGGCGAGGAGCCGCTCGAGCTGCGCGACCGTGCTCTGCTCGAGGTGCTGTACGCGTGCGGCGCGCGCATCAGCGAAGTGCTCGGGCTGAAGACCGCGGATCTCGAACCGGGGCTCGCCGCCGTGCGCCTGCACGGCAAGGGCGACAAGACGCGCGTGGTGCCGCTCGGTGAACGCGCGGGCCGTGCATTGAAGGACTGGCTCGAACGCGGCCGGCCCGCGGTGTTCGGCGCGATCACGCGCGAGCACGTCTTCGTCACGAAGGCCGCGCAGCCGCTCGGACGTTCGAGCGCCTGGTCGATCGTGAAGCGCCGCGCGCGCGAGGCCGGCATCGCGAAGTCGATTTCGCCGCACACCCTGCGCCACTCGTTCGCGAGCCACCTCGTCGAGGGCGGCGCCGACCTGCGCAGTGTGCAGGAGCTGCTGGGCCACGCGTCGATCCGCACGACGCAGCTCTACACGCACCTCGACTCGCGCACGCTGCGTTCGGTGCACGCGCGCTTCCATCCGAGGGCGTGAGAGTTGAAGGTGAAGACACCTTTCGATGGCTGCACGCTCACAACGTGCCGTGCGCTCTCAGTTCTGTTGTGTTCCTTTG
>JBIKNC010000016.1:0-35993 GCA_044358925.1 Planctomycetota bacterium
GTGGCCGAACGCAAGGACGGCAAGCTCGTCCTCACCGAGACGACCGGCATCGTGCTCGTGCTCATCCCGGGCGGCACGTTCACGATGGGTGCGCAGAGCACCGATCGCAGCGGCCCCAACTACGACATCAACGCTGAAGCCGACGAAGGCCCGCCGCACGCGGTGACGCTGTCGCCGTACTTCATCTCGAAGTACGAGATGACCCAGGGACAGTGGCTCGCGACCTACGCAACCAATCCAAGCAACTACGACGAAGAGAGCTACGGAACCGATTGGAGCCGTGAGGAGCGCGAGTGGACGGCTCTCCATCCGGTCGAGCGAGTGAGCTGGTTCGACAGCGACGCGGCGACACGAGTCCTCGGCCTCGTGCTGCCCAGTGAGGCGCAGTGGGAGCACAGTGCTCGCGGGGGCAGTTCGAGCGTCTACTGGACAGGCGACGATCTCGAGTCGCTCCGAGGCGCTGCGAACGTCGCGGATGCGTACGCGAAGGCCAATGGTGCAAGCACGCTGACGGTCGAAGCGGCGCTCGACGACGGCAACACGGTGCATGCGCAGGTGGGTTCGTACCGCGCGAACGACTTCGGGCTGTACGACGTGCACGGCAACGTCTGGGAGTGGTGCAGCGATGCGTACTCGAGTTCGCCGTACGGAGAGAGAGATGGTGCGGTCGATCCGCAGGTCGCTGGTGATGGCTCCGCGAGCCGTGTCAACCGCGGCGGCAGTTTCTACGTCACCGCTGTGTACGCGCGGGCGGCGTTCCGCAACGGCGACACGCCGGAGTCCCGGATCAGTTACCTGGGCCTCCGTCCCGCCAGGGGCATCACGCCTTGACTCTTCACCACTTCACATCCGCAGTCGGGGCAGGGCATGCGGACGTGAGGCGGCCTCTCTCCGCTTCTTGGTCGTGATGGGACGGGAGGTGGGGCCCTGTCCGAAACGTGCAGTCACACGTCCCTCCCATGCGCGTCGAGCTCATCACCTTCCGCTACTCCGCGACCCTCGGCGGCTTCGACGACACGGCGCTCGTCGACGTCACGCGCGACAAGGAAGTGATCGCGTTCCGCGAGCACTTCCATTCGGTGAACGAAGTGCCGCACCTGTCGTGTGTCGTGCACGACCAGGACGCTGTCGTGCCGCAGGCGGTGCTCGAGCAGTCGCGGCTCGTGCGTCAACGACCGATCGCGACGGAACGATCGGGCGAGCGCTTCCCCGCCGGCCTCGCCGCCGCGTGGATCGTCGAGGACGACTTCGCGCCCAATCGCCCCGATTTCGGCGGTTGATCGGCGCCGTGCCAGCGCTTCGAATCACGCGCACGTGGCCGAAGCCGGTCACCAGTGGAGCGTGAAGAAGCCCATGCACGAAGCGGATCGACCGACACGGGTGACGTTCATCGCCGACGAACATCTCGGCGAATGGAGAGTCACGAGCCAGTCCTCGTACCGGGGCGCGACACTCGCACCGGCCGGCGGCCTGCGAAGGGTCGAGGGCCGCGACTTCGACGCAGGCACACAGAGCCTGTGGAGCCTGCGCGGCGTGCGGAGCAACGAGCGCTACACGTCGAGCGCCGAGAAGGCGCTGCTCGCGGCTCGACAGGAGGGCCTCGGCCGAGGCCGGCAGCACGCGCGCCGACGACGGACGCGCGTAACTTCGGCAGCTCGTGGGGTCTTCACCGTCCGGCCATCGATACTTGTTCGACGCCCGCGTTCGCGTTCGCGCGGCTCGGCATTGAATGGGTCAGGCGCACGCCTTCGTGTGCGCTCCTCGACATCGACCCCACCACTGCCATGTTCGCTCCCACGAAATCCATCGCCGCGGGACTCGGCCTCGCGCTCCTCGTCGCCGTTCCGGCGGCCCGCGCTCAGGTTCCGACTCTCGCCGCTGCTCCTGGTCCCGCGGCCGCTCCCTGCGCCGCCTGGGACAAGACTCCCTTCGACCCCAACAATCCGATCGTCATCGAGGGTTTCCTCGTCGCCCACGACACGGCCGCGCTCGGCGTGAGCGCCTTCTCGTCGTCCGCGCGCAAATGGACGCCCGTCTCCGGCCCGACATCCAGCATCGTCGGGAGCGGTGACTGGTGCCTGCTGACGCGCGAGCCCGGCGCGATGACCGCGTACAGCGCGCGCCTCAATTCGACCGCCGTGCTGCCCATGCTCGGCGTCGCTCCGATCGTGATCAGCGTGTCGGACGACGTGATTCTCGTCGTCACCGTCAATCCCGTCGGCATGACGACGGCCTGGGGTTACAGCGCGGTGTCGGGCGTGTGGGTTCCGCTGCCGCTGGGCGGCCCGATCGCTGTGGCCGACACGACCATCTCGCGCTTCGTGATCGGTGTGCGCGAAGGACCGCTGTACCACGGCTTCAGCGCGCGCACGGGCGCGTGGACCACGTTCGCGGGCCCCGGCCCGGGCGCGCCGATGACGGCGGACGGCAACACGTTGCTCGTCGACTTCTTCGCCTCGGGCAGCGCGCCCTTCGTGTCGGCTTTCAGCGGTGTGCGCGGCTGTTGGGCGGCGTCGCCTCCGCTCCACCCGACGAACAACACGCTCGTCGACCACAACATCGCCTACGTCCGCACGGGCCTCGGCGGCGCCGCGACGTTCGTTCCCGCGGCCTACAGCGCGTACCGCGCCGCGTGGACCGTCTCGGGTGCCGCTCGTCCGCTCGTCGCCGGCATCGTCGAAGTCGTCACGGACAACGTCGCGTACATCGAACACCCCGCGGTTGGTTTGAGGAGTGAAGCCTTCGGAGCCGGAACGGGAACGTCGGCTCTGCTCGCGGGTCCCTTCACGCTGGTCAACCTCGACGAGGACTACGCCATCGTGCGTGACCTCGGCGCGCCTGTCGCGATCGGCTACAGCCCGTTGTGCGGCGGCTTCTGGGCCCCCGAGCCGCTTCCGGCCGGCGTCGCCGTGGCTCCGATCCTCGGCCCCGACCACATCGGCGGCATCGACGCGACGGTCTCTGCGCACGTGTTCCTGCCCGACTCGAACATGTGGGCCGCGCCGCTCCCGAAGACCGCTGCCGCGACCGTCATTCCGGAGGACTCGATCATCGAGATCAGCGAGGCGTTCGTGACGAACGCCATCGACACGCGCTACGGCATCTGGCACCCGACGGTGCCGCTCCCGCTCCCGACGACGTCGGGCGGTTCGGTGATCCCGCACCAGACGCCCGGCGGCATCGTCCACGTCTTCGACGAGCGCTGCGACATGTGGAACGCGCCGTACGCACTCGCTGCGCCGCAGGTACTCGCGGCCGGAACCAACCTCGTGCTCGCCTACCCGTCGCCTGCTGTGCTCGGCGGCATGATCGAGGCTTACAGCGTGCAGCGCTGTGACTGGACCGCACCGGCGGCGGTGCTTCCGCTCGCACTGGTGCCCGTCGTGGAGGAGAACGTGGCCGCCATCGTCGACTCCACAGGCACGCTCTGGGCCTACGGCTCCGCGAACGACGGCCACACGTACTACCAGTGGCCGAACGACACCGAGTACCACGTCAGCGGACCGCACGCCAATCCGGCCTGCGCGCCGACGCTGGTCGGCTACGGCGTGCGCTCGACGCCCGGCAACTTCTCGTTCGTGCTGGTCGGCCCCACGCTCCAGTGCCCGCCGCTCGTGCTGCCCGGCTTCACCGGAGAGCTGTGGCTGCCGCCCGCGCTGACCAGCATCTTCACGACGCTCGGCCTCCACGACCCTGACTGCATGCTCGAGATGAACGTCAGCCTCGCCAACCAACTGACGGGCTGCATCATGCCGTGGCTGCAACCGCTGACGCTCGACGCCGCGACCTTCACGTTCGGCTTCGGCTGCCGGCGCGCGGACCCGCTCTACATCTTCGACTGAGCGTCCGTCGAAGCGACGCACCACGTCGCACCAAGGCATGGCCGCATGAAGCGGCGTACGGCCCGACACGTCCACACTGGGCGTGTCGGGCCTCTGCTTGGGCGCGCGTCGTTAGGATGGCGCGCGCCGCGTGGCCTGCCCTCCACCGATGAGCGACTCCCCCGATCCGCTGGCTCAGTCCGTCTTCGCGCGCTTCGTTGCCGAGCGCGGCGAGGACGACGCCGTGGACTTCGAGACCTGGTGCGCGCGCCAGCCGGACGTGGCGGCGTCGCCCGAACTCGCGGCGCGGCTCGCGAAGCTGCACGCAGCGTCGAACGCGCGCTTGGGTGCACTCGAAGCGCCGCAGGGGCGCGACCTGTCGACGACTCACTTCCGCCCACGCGAGCGCGCCCGCGGCGCGAAGCCCAGTGAATCGCCGGAAGGCGCGCTGAGACCCGGCCAGCACATCGGGCCCTTCGTGCTGCAGTCGTTCATCGCGCAGGGCGGTATGGGCCAGGTGTGGGTAGCGCTCGACGAGAAGCTGCGGCGACAGATCGCGCTCAAGCTCGTGCTGCCGGGCCGCGTCGACCTGCGCAGCGTCGAATTCTTCGCACGCGAGGCACGCGCGGGCGGACGGCTCGCGCATCCGAACATCGTCACGACGCTCGCGCACGGGAGCGACGGCGGCCTGGCGTGGATCGCGCAGGAGCTGGTCGAAGGCTCGTGGACGCTCAAGGAGTTCCTCGACGAGCTGCGCGCGGCCGACACCGTTCCGAAGGACCACTACTCGAGAGTCGCAGAGGTCGTCGCGCAGCTCGCGGACGCGCTCGAGGCCGCACACGCCGCCGGTGTGATCCACCGCGACGTGAAGCCGGCCAACGTACTGATCGCGCCCGACGATCGACCGAAGTTGACCGACTTCGGTCTCGCGCGCTTGAGCGACGAGTCGCTGCTCTCGATGACGGGCGAAGTGACCGGCACGTACAACTACATGAGCCCCGAGCAGGTCAAGGGCTTGGGCTCGGCCATCGACCACCGAACGGACGTGTTCAGCCTCGGCATCGTCCTGTACGAGCTGCTCACGTTGCGCCGCCCGTTCGATGGCGACACGACGCATCAGATCGCTGAGAAGATCATCAACTTCGATCCGCCGGATGCCGCGAAGATCCGTTCGCAGTGCCCGCGCGACCTGGCGGTGATCTGCTCGAAGGCGCTCGAGAAAGATCCCGTCCGGCGCTACCAGACGATGGCCGAGTTCGCGGCGGACCTGCGGAGGCATCTTGCGAACGAGCCGATCCAAGCAAAGCCGTCAGGAGCCTGGGCGCACGCGATCAAGTGGGTGAAGCGCCACCCGGTGGTGAGCTCGTCCGGTGCGGTGGCCGTGATCGGCTTCGCGGTGGTCGCGGCGCTTCTTGTCTTGAATGTGCGCACGAACGAGAAGCTCGGGCAGGCGAACACGGACCTTTCGGAGCAGACACGCCAGGCCGAGACCAACGCAACCCAGGCGCAAGCGAACGCTGAGACGGCGCAGCGCAACGCCGACGAGGCAAGGCGCGAACAGGAGCGCGCCGTCACGGCGGAACGTGAAGCGGAACAGAAGCTGGCGGATGTGCTCTCGCTCTCGGCGACGCGCAACCTCGAGCGGCTCATCGAGGAGGCGAAGGACCTCATGCCGCCCACGCCGGAGATGCTGCCGCGCTACGAGGCGTGGCTGCGCGAGGCGCGGGAGTTGCTCGACGGCAAGCCGGCGGATCCACAGACGGGCACGCCCGCGCGACCGAGCCTCGCGAACCACCGCGCGAAGCTGGCCGAGTTGCAGGCGCGCGCGATGCCGGAGACGGATCCGGCGCGGCTCGAGGAGGCGCGGGCGCACGAGAGCTTCGGCGAACTCGAAACCGTGCGCGCAGAGATCCTCTGGCACCGGCGCATGCTCGGCGACGAGCCGTGGCCGGATCGGGCGCAGATCGAAGCGCAACTGCAGTCCGAAGCGCTGCCGAGCGACGGCGAAGCGCTGAACAGCCTCGCATGGTCGCTCGTCGATCCGACGGCGCCTCGCATCGGCGAGGAGCTGCGCGCTCTGGTCATCGCGGAGCGCGCACTCTCCGCCGTGGTCGAGTCCGACCGTACGAACGCACTCGACACGCTGGCCTGGGCGCAGTTCCGCTCGGGTCGCTTCGGCGAAGCGCTCGGGACCGGCACGCAGGCCGCGAGCGAAGTGGGCGACGGTTCGCTCGACGAGTCGCTCACCGCCCTGCGCGCTGCGATCGCAGCGTGGGATCCTACAGCGGAGTCCGACCGTCGCGCCGATCTCGCGCGCCTTGCCGCGCGCCAGTCGGCGCTCGAGATCGAGGTCGGCGAGCGCCGCTTCGCGAAGGAGGACGACTCGTGGTGGAACGAGCAGCTCATCGGGCTCATGTCCGGCATCGAGGCGCTGCACGATCCAGAGACCGGCCCCGCGGGCGACACGCTGGACGCCGCCTTCGGCTGGGGCATTGCGAAGCGCTACGAGTTTGCGCGCACGATCCGCGAGCGCTCGATCGACGGCCCTGAGGCCAGTCGTCTCTGGGACGAGGCGATCGCGGCGATCAAGACCTCAGCGAAATACGACGGACTCGTACTCACGCCGCAGCTCGGAATCCTGCCGATCGGCACGGACCCGGACTCACGGCTGTGGGAGTTCGCACACCTGCAGTCGGGGGACGTCGCTACGCGTGGCACGGACGGCAAACTCGTCCTCACCGAGACGACCGGCATCGTGCTCGTGCTCATCCCGGGCGGGACGTTCACGATGGGCGCGCAGAAAACCAATCCGAACCGCCCCAACTTCGACCCGAATGCTGAAGCCGACGAGGCCCCACCGCGCGCGGTGACGCTGTCGCCGTACTTCATCTCGAAGTACGAGATGACACAGGGGCAGTGGCTCGCTGCGACGGGTACTGAGCCCTCGAACTATCGCCGGGACAACCTCGCGCTGACGCTCCTGCATCCGGTCGAGCAAGTCTCATGGACGCAGAGTACGGCAACCTGCACGAACCTCGGCCTCGTGCTCCCGACCGAAGCGCAGTGGGAACGTGCTGCGCGCGCAGGTACGAGCACACCGTGGTGCTTCGGTGGTCCGGATCGCGAGGTGCTGCGTGGCAAGATCAACATCGCCGACAAGACGGCGAAGGATGCTGGTGCGACGTGGACAGCGATCCAAGATTGGCCGGACCACGAAGATGGCAGCAGCGTGCACTGCGCCATCGGCTTCTATCCGGCAAACGACTTCGGCCTGCACGAGGTGCACGGGAACCTGTGGGAGTGGTGCAGCGATGCGTATTCGAGTTCGGCGTACCGGGCGCGAGATGGTGCGGTCGATCCGCAGGTCGCTGGTGATGGCTCCGCGGCCCGCGTCCTCCGCGGCGGCAGTTTCAGCAGCACCGCTGTGTTCGCGCGGGCGGCGGGCCGCGGCAACAACACGCCGGGGATCCAGAACGTCAGCCTGGGCCTCCGTCCCGCCAGGGGCATCACGCCTTGACTCTTCACCACTTCACATCCGCAGTCGGGGCAGGGAATGCGGACGTGAGGCGGCCTCCGGAGCGGCGTGCGCAGCCGCCGGCGGAGGAAGGGCGCCGGAGCAAGGCCGTGAGGTGTCGAAGAAGCGCCCGCTCGAAGATCTTCAGACGCGCCGCTCGACTCCGAGGACCTTGAAGATCTCGTCCTTCATCTCGCGGAACTCCGGATCATCGGAGTCGCGCGGGCGCGGGATCGTGACGTCGAGGATCGAGTGGATGGTCGCGGGGCGGCGCGTCATGATCGCGACGCGGTCGGCCAGCTCGAGGGCTTCGGAGACGTCGTGTGTGACGAGAATGCAGGTCTTCTTCGTCTCGCGCCAGATGCGCACGATCTCGCGGCGCATCTCGATGCGTGTGAACGCGTCGAGGGCGCCGAAGGGTTCGTCGAGGTAGAGCACGTCGGGTTCGACGGCGAGCGCGCGCGCGAACTCGACGCGCTGTTTCATGCCGCCGGAGAGTTCGCTCGGGAAGGCGCGTTCGAAGCCTTCGAGGCCGACGAGCCGGATGTACTTCATCACGTGCTCGTGCTTCTGCTCGAACTTCATGCCCTTCAGGCCGAAGCCCACGTTGTCCCACACGGAGAACCACGGGAAGATGCCGGTCTCCTGGAAAACGAAGACGCGCCGCGGATTGGGGGCGCCGACCGGCTCGCCGTCGATCTGGATCGTGCCGCGGCTGACCTTCTCGAAGCCGGCCATGCAGTTGAGCAGCGTGCTCTTGCCGCAACCGGACGGACCGACGATCGCGAAGAACTCGCCTTCGCGGATCGCGACGTTCACGCCGTCGAGCACGTGCACGTCGCCCTTCTTGGTGGCGAAGGTCTTGAAGACGTCGCGCACGTCGATCTTGGTGCGCGCCGCGGAGGCCGCGCCGGGTCGCTGGGTGGCGCTCATCGGCGCGCCATCCCGCGCTTCGCCAGCGCCTGCGCTTCGAGGCTCGACATGCCGATGTCGAGCAGGAGCCCCACGAGACCGATGACGATCATGGCCGCGGAGACGTAGTCCATACGCAGGTTGTTGCGCGAGTCGTTGACTTGGAAGCCGAGGCCGCTCGTCACCCCGAGCATCTCGGCGGCGACGATGACGACCCACGCGATGCCGAGCGCGAGGCGCAGGCCCGTGAGGATCTGCGGCAGCGCGGCGGGCAGGATCACGCGCATGAAGAGGCGTTTGCCGGTCACGCCGAAGTTGGCGGCGGAGCGCAGGAACTTCGTGTCGATGGAACGCACGGCCGAGGTCGTGGCGGTGACGATCGGGAAGAAGCTCGACAGGAAGATCAGGAAGATCGCGGACGCGTCCGACGCGTCGAACAGGAGCCGGCCCGCCAAGTGGGTGTTCGCGCCGCCGAAGATCACGACCGCGAACGGGATCCACGCGATCGGCGAGATCGGCCGCAGCATCTGGATCGTCGGGTTGAAGAACAGCGCGACGTCGCGCCGCCAACCCATCCACACGCCGAGCGGAATGCCGACCGCCGCCGCGAGGCAGAAGCCCCACGCGACGCGGAACACGGACGCGGCGATGTTCTTCCACAGGACGCCGGCGCTCGCGAGTTCCCACAGGCCCACGCGCGTGAGCGCCGGCCCGGGCACGTCGGAGATCTTGTTGCCGTACGTGGCCAAGTGCCACGCACCGATGAACACGAGTGCGCCGAGCGAGCCGAGGACGGTGCGTCGGATCCAGTCCGCACGCAGACTCACTTCGCACCTCCGCTCGCGATCGGTCGCAAGGGCAGCGGGCGCAGCGTGCCCTGCTCGAAGCGACTGTCGCAGTAGTCGTCGAAGCCGAACGGGTCTTCGGCGGTGACGGGGCGCTTCGCGAAGAAGCCCAGCTTCTCCGCGTAGCGCTGGATCTCTGCGAAGTCCTCGCGGTTGAGCGTGAGGTCCGTGTACTTCACGCGGTCGGGCGGTTTGCTCAGCACGTACTCCAGCAGCTTCGGCGGCTGCCCGTAGTACATGCCGCCGATCTGCGCGGCTTGCATGCGCGCACTCGTGCCGAGGTCGGCGCCGGGTGCGAAGACGAGCGGTTCGCGCCAGGACTCGTCGGAGACGCTCGCGCCGCGCGTCGGCAGCGCGTCGCCCTCGAGGTACACGCCCGCCATGAGGTGGTCGTCGGGACCGCGGTCGAACCACTCACCGCTGGCCGTGATGCCGCTGACGAGTTCCTGCACGAGCCCCGGCTGCGTGTCGATCAGGTCCTGCGTCACGACCAGCACACACGAGATGAAGTTCGGCCAGACGTCCTTCGTGTAGTAGAGGATGCGGCCGAAGCCCTCCAGCTCGGCGCGCGCGCAGTGCGGCTCACCAACGATGAACGCGTCGAACTGACCGGCCTTCAGACCGGCCGGCATCTCGGGCGGCGGGAAGTCGATGAGCGTGATCTCGTCGTCCAGGAAGCCGTACTGCTCCTTCAGGCGCTCGATCAGGATGCGCTGGTTCGCGTAGCGGTGCGGGATCGCGATGCGCTTGCCGCGCAGGTCCGCGAAACTCTGCGCGGGCGAGTCCTTCGGTACGACGAGGCACGTGCCGTCGCGGTGGCCGAGGTGCACGATCTTCACCGGCCGCGAGCCCTCACGTGCGAGCACCATGGCGAGCGGCGCGAGCAGGAAACCCGCCTCCAGGTTCCCGGCTTGGATGTCGTCGACGACCGCGGGAAAGTTCGTGTAGCGCTTGCTCTCGAACAGCGTCCCGGATGCAGAGTGTTCGGTCACCCAACTGGTGACCGGGCAGGTGAGGTGTCATGTCACCGGCAGGTGCGCGACGACGAGCCGCGCGCGCACCCGTTCCTCGAACCAACCGTGATTGAGCCCGCCGTGCAGGAACGTGATCCCCGTCAGAAAGAGCGCGAAGGCGAGGAGGATGCGGGTCGAGAGTTTCATCTCGGGCGCGGCGGGGGCCGGCCGGGTCGAGAAGTCGTCGGGTCGGGGTGGAAAGGGGGACGGAGTCGGTGTGACGGGCAGGTCCGCTGGGTTCAGATGGTACGCGGCGACATGAACGCACTGATATCCAAGTCTTGGCCCTCGAAGCCGACCGCCGCCCTGCCTGGGGCAGCGTTCGGCCGCCGTGCGGGGATTCTCGCCGCTGTCTTCGCACTCGTGGCGCCGGCCTGCGCGCCCAAGCCACCGCCGCCCTCGCCGCCCCCGCCGCGACCCGCGAACCTCGTCGTCGTCAGCCTCGACACGCTGCGGCGCGACCACCTCGGGTGCTACGGAGCGGATTTCGCGACGCAGCGCCTCGACCGCTTCGCGAGTGAGGGCGCGTTGTTCGAGTCGGCCTTCGCACCGACGCCGATCACGCTGCCGACGCACGCGAGTCTGCTCACCGGCACCTATCCCCCACGCCACGGCCTGGTCGACAACGCGCTGTTCGCACTCGAGCCGGCGGCGATCACGTTGGCCGAGACCGTGAAGGGCGCGGGCTTCACGACTGGCGCGTTCGTGTCGGCCTTCGTGCTCGACGCGCAGTTCGGACTCGACCAGGGCTTCGACGAATACGACGACAGGTTCCAGACCGGCTTCGGCGGCACGCTCGGCGTCGAAGAACGATCGGCGAGCGCGACGACCGACGCGGTGCTCGCGTGGCTCGATCGCCGGCCGCCGGGGCCGCTCTTCCTGTGGGTGCACTACTTCGATCCGCATCGGCCGTGGCGCGCGCCCGAGCCGTTCGCGTCAGCGGCGCCGACGCCGTACGCGGCCGAGATCGCCTATCTCGATCACGAACTCGGGCGCCTCTTCGACGGGCTCGCCGCGCGCGGCCTCTTCGACACGAGCGCGATCGTCGTCGCCGCCGACCACGGCGAAGGGCTCGGCGAACACGGCGAGGAGACCCACGGCGCGTTCGTGTACCAGTCGACGATGGCGGTGCCGCTGCTCGTGCGCGCGCCGGGTGTCGAGCCGGGTGTGCGCATCGACGGCAACGTGTCGCTCGTCGACGTGGCGCCGACGCTGCTCGATTTGGTCGGGCTCGACGTCGGTGGACACGTGCAGGGTGTGAGCCTCGCACGCACGCTTCTCGACGGTGCGCCGGTGCCGCAGCGCTCCGTGTACCTCGAAACGCGACTCGGCGCACACAGCTTCGGTTGGGCGCCGCTCTTCGCCGTCGTCGATGGCGCGCACAAGTACATCGAAGCGCCGCGGCCGGAGCTCTACGACCTGTCCCGCGATCCGCGTGAGCTCGACGACATCGGCGCGCGCGAACCGCGACGGAAGGCCAGCCACGAAGTTCTGTTGGGCAAGTTGCGCGTCGAGCTGAGGGGCGACGGTCCGTCCTGGTGGCGCCACCACACGAGTTCGAGCGGCGATCGCGAGCAACTGGAAGCACTCGGTTACGCGGTGCCGTCGGTCGCGCCGTCCGCCGAAACGCACGCAGCGGCGCGCGATCCAAAGGACGCGATCGTCGAACTCGCGCTGCTCGACGAAGCCGCCCTCGCGCGCGAACGCGGCGACGGAGCGGCGACGCTCACTGCGTACGAGAAGCTCCTCGCGCAGAACCCGAACAACTGGACCGCGCTCGAACGCTACGGCAGCACGCTCGTCGCCGCCGAGCGCTACGCCGACGCGATCACCACACTCGAACGCTTGCGCACGCGCGGCCTCTTCCCCGGCCGCTCGCTCTTCGACCTCGCGATCGCGTACGGAGCAACGGGCGACGAACCCACGATGCTCGCACTGATCGCCGAGCTGCGCCGCGAGAACCCGCGCTTCGTGCCCGCGCACCAGTACTTCGCGCGCTACCACGACGCGCAGGGCGACGTGGACGCTGCGCTCGAGGGCTATCGCGCCGTGCTCGCCAACTGGCACGGCGAACCCGCGTTCCGCGCCGGCATCGAGGCGCGGGTGCGCGAACTCGAGCAGCGCTGATGCATGCGAGCCGAGCGCCGTGCGCAACGCGCGCACGGCGACGCGGCCCCGCCGTCAACGGAACAGTTGGCTGCTCAGGAAGCGCGTCGGTTCCACGAGCCCGTCCGTCGCGAGGACGTCGACGGCACTGTCGCCATCGAAGTCTCCAAAGCCCAATCGACCGAGTCGAGCGGTCGACGCGTAGGAACGCTGTCCCTCGAACGTTCCGTCGCCCCGGCCGAAGAGAATCGTGAAGAGCCCTCCGCCCGTACGAGCGACGACGTCCAGTCGCGAGTCTCCATCCATGTCCGACGCGAAGACCTGCCGTCCATCTCCGCCAAGCGAGTACGACTCCACCGCAGAGAAGGTCCCGCCCCCTTGGCCGAGGACGATCGACACGTAGTCCGTTGGGAGATTCGCTCCGGCAATGTCGAGCTGCCCGTCTCCGTTGAAGTCGGCGGCAACCGCCGACAACGCTTTGCTCAGACCGCTGACGAGAAGAGGCGCCGCGAACGCGCCGCCACCGAGCCCGAGGTGAAGGTGAGCGTGCGAGCTGCGCAGCACGAGGACGTCGAGCACGCCGCCACCGTCGAAGTCTGCGACCACGACCGGCCCAGGTGATGTCGCACCGGGAGGAGCCGCGTGGGTGACTGGCGCTCCGAACTGTCCGTTGCCGATCCCGGGGAACACCGTGAAGCCGCCCTTGCTGTCACTCGCGACCAAGTCGTTGATCGTGTCCCCGTCGATGTCGGCGATGCTCACGCGACGTGAGTACGCGAATTGCGGAAGGACGAGTACCGCGCTCTCGGCGAAACGGCCGGCACCTTGATTGAGGAGCACCACGATGCGCGCCACGCCGAAGTTGTGGTTCGCAAGGACGACATCAGGCAACGCGTCGCTGTCGATGCGCCCTGAACTGACTTCGACCGTTGGCGCCTGATCCATGGTCGTCGGGCTCGGGACGCTCTGGAACGTTCCGTCGCCGCTCCCCAGCAAGACCGTGAGAGAGAAATCCGCATCCAGTCCGGCTGCATCGAGCGCACCGTCCCGATCGAAGTCGTCGATGGCGATGTCGAACGCGATCCGCCCTCCGACGACCGGATCGAGGTCGAACTGGGCTGGAGCGGTCGCGCGGTGGAGCACCGTACTCGTCGTGCGCAGCAGTTCGGAAGAAGCCGAGACCGACTCGGAGCGAGTGCACGCGACGTCGACGATGCCGTCTCCGTCGAAGTCGACAGCCTGGAACGACGTGGTCGGTCGCGTGTGTTGGAGCGTGTCGACGATCAATCCTGTCGTCGAGTGGCGGACGCGTACCAGCGTCCACTTCGGATCGTTGCCCGAACTGATCTGCCAAGCGACGAGCCCCTCGTCCTGCCCATCGAGGTCGAGGTCCACAACCTTCGCTCTTGGATTCGCGCTGCCGAGATCCACGGTGGTCGGGGGCTCGAGCCCACCAGTCGGCGCACCGAGTTGGAGTGAAACCTTCACCCCCGGATTCGACAGTACGAGGAGGTCGTCGACGCCGTCGCCGTTGAAATCGCCGACGTCGACGGCGCTCGCCAAAGTGACCGTCGGCAGGAAGAGGAACGACGTGAACACGCCACTCGGATCGCCGACGAACACCGCGAGCTGTCCCGTTTGCCCGCCCGTCTGCGGCAGAACGAGATCGTCGATGCCGTCAGCCGTGAAGTCACCGACTGCGATGTCGCCGGTGTTCCCCTGCGCGCCATACACGGCTTCCGCGCCGTACTGACGCGAGCCCAGTCCCGAGCGCACGCCGATGCCTTGGAAGAAGGACATCACGACGGCAAGGTCGAACTCACCATCACCTTCGAAGTCGGCGATTTCGAAGTCGGAAATCGGGGCGCTGAATGGCACGACGACGACGGCTTCGAACGCGCCGGCGCCGGCCCCGTAGTAGATGCCGAGGCTCGAGAGATCCTTGAACTCGACCACCATGTCCAGGTGGGAGTCTCCGTCGAGATCGACGAACAGCGCCTTGGCCACGGTCGCGGGTCCCGCCAACATCGACGGCGCCGAGTAACTGCCACCGCCCATGCCCAGGCAGATCGCCGCACCAGGGTTCGAGAAGCCGACGTTCGACGGAATGGTTCCGACGAGGTCCTGGTTGCCATCGCCATCGAGGTCAGCACTGGCGACGATCTCGAATCCAGTGATCGCCGGCGTGACGTACTCGAGAGGCGAACTGCGCTCTCCCAGCGTGATCGCGAGCCCGGAAGTGAACGCGAGGCCGCCGAGCGCCGCGGGATCGACGACCACGGCTTGGGTGTAGAGCGTGAGTCCCGCCACGAAGGCGGGCACGACGGGCGCCGACAGATAGTCGGGTGACGCGCCGTCCGCATCGACCGGGAGCGCGGTCAGCAGGAAGAACGGCTCGGCCAGATGGATCGTCGCGGCGAGCGTCGGCAGCGGCACGGGTGCGGTCGCGAGTGAAACGCCAACGATCGCCGTTCCGTTCGGGAGTGCATTGCGCACACCGAGAACGAACGGGTTGCCGACGATGGGCGAACCACCGATGACGACGCTCGGCTTGCCCGTCGATCCCGACGAGCCGCCGCCGAGTACTTCGACGGCCGCCGACGACTGTGCATGCGTCGTCGCCGCCAGTGCGACCGACGCGGCGATGGCGGCGAAGCACGCGGCACGACGCGGGACGCTCGGCGTAAGAGCTTCGACAACTGACGACCACGAGAACGGGCGGATCTTCATGGGCAGGACTTCCGTGGGGCGGCGAGGAAGGTTCGAACTCGAGACTCGTCCAGAGTAGCCAGCGGGTCGAATCTTCGCTGAGGTTCGACCTGCGCTCGCGCCATCATTCGAAGGCGACCACACGGGGCTGCTCGCCCGCGGCGAGCGTGAACGACTGCTGCGCGAGCACGGCGCCGCTCGCATCGACGAGTTCGGCGGTGGAGGTGCCGGGCGGCAGGCCGGGAGAGGCGTCGGTGCCGGCGCTCGGATCGCGCAGCTCGAGTAGCAGTCCGGCGGCGTCGCGCACGTGCACCTTGGCGATGGCGGAGTTGCGCGACTCGACGAGGAAGCGCACCGGAGTATCGAGGCGCAGTTCGAGCGTCGCCGGCAGACCGAGGCGCGGATCGAGCACGACGATCGCGGAGGCGAGGCGCGTGTCCGCGTTGTACTCGCCGATCACGCGCGCGCGCACGATCGACGGCTGTGTCGGCGCGAGCAATCGGTACACACCTCTCACCGACTGTTTGTTGAGGTTCGGAGGGAAGAGCTCTTCCACTTCGATTCCCGTGTCGAAAGGTGCGATCTCGATCCAGGCCTCGATCGGCGCGCCTTTGATGTTCAAGGTGGTGATCTCGATCGGTGTCAGAGGCGCGAGCACGATGTCGCCGAAGTCGCGCTGCTCACCCGGAGCGAGCACGACACGCTCGTTCCACTGCGACGACTCCGATTCGACGAGCAGCTCGTACTCACCCGGCACGGCTTCCGTGAGTTCGACGCGCCCGTCCTCGTCGGGCGCGACACGGGATTGATCGGGCCGCCGTTGCTTCGAGTGTTCGGCGCGCAGCGTCACACGTGCGTCTCGTACTGGCTTTCCACCCGGCGCGTCGACGAGACGCAGCACGATCGTCGCGAGGCGCACGTCGAAGGCATTCGAAGGCAGCAGGAAGACGGACTCGCGGTCGCCGGGCGCCACGACGTTCCAACCGAGCGTCACGCCGTGCAACGCGACGCCCAGGTACACGGGTGTCGGGCCCCTCACTTCCAGGGTCGCGACCACGTCGTGATCGAACTCGAACTTGCGATTCCCTGGCTTCTGCAACTGCCCGAGCGCACCCTCGAACTCGCGATCGAATGCCGACTCGTCGGCGAAGTCGCTCGACACCGCGAACATGAACGCGCTGCCGAACATGTGCAGCGGTTCGCGACCGCGCGCCGCGGCGATCTGTGCGAGCGAACTGCCGTCGACGCCGCGCACGACGATCGCGGTGACGCCGTCGGGAAGGTCGGTGCTCTCGATGTCGGTGGAGAGCGGCGGAGGTGCACCGACCTCGGCGCGAGCGGGAACCTCTTCGACCGCGGCGCGAGCGGGAACCACTTCGACCGCGGCTTCGACTTCCGACGCGTCGTGTTGGCGCGCGTCGCCGATTCGCTCCGGTGCAGCTGCAAGTTCGACGGCCCGCGGCTCGTGCGCGCGTTCGGCTTCCTCGACGCTGTCGACGCGCGACACCCCGTCGCCTCCCCGCCCACCGAGCGCGAACCACACGACCAGTGCGACGACCGCGAGCACTCCACCGACCACTGCGGCGCTGCGAGCAAACCTGGACATGCAGGGGATCCCAGCACGCAACTCCGATTCGCGCCACGAAAGTCCGCGCCCGGCCCTTGACGACGTCGCACACGCGCGACCAAGCTCTGCGCCGACATGTCCCCGCTCCGCACCACCGCCGCTCGCCATCACGGCCACGCGTGCCATCGCCTGCACCATCACGGATGCAGCGGTCGGCCGGTCGTGGCGTAGGCGCGGAAGAAGCGCAGGACGCGAAAGAACACGACGAGCGCCGGCCCTGGCCGGCGCTCGTCGTTTCAGGGGGCTTCGCAAGGAGCACGTGAACCCCGGGACGGGTGCCGACCGCAGAGACGGCGGACACCCGACCCGAGACGACACGTGAACTCCAGCACGACTTCAGCGAGCGCCCCTTCAGCCAGTTCGCGACGCACCGAAGGGCGCGAGCGCTCCACCGAGACAACGAGCGCGAACGAGCTGCGGCTCGCCTTGCCCAAAGGCCGCATGCAGGCGGGCGTCGAGCGACTGCTCTCGGCCGCCGGCCTCGAACTCGTCGGCAACGAACGCGACTACCGACCGCGACTCGCGGGGCACGACACGAAGCGGCTCAAACCGCGCGCGATCGTGCAGATGCTGGCGAGCGGCTCGCGCGACGTCGGCTTCTGCGGCCTCGACTGGGTGCGCGACGAAGGCGCGGACCTCGTCGAACTCGTCGACACGGGGCTCGATCCGGTGCGCGTCGCGATCGCGGCGCCGGCGGCGCTCGCGGAGCGGCTCGCGCGTGG
Organism: Planctomycetota bacterium; assembly: GCA_044358925.1. Taxonomy (GTDB): domain Bacteria; phylum Planctomycetota; class UBA1135; order UBA1135; genus Rohdeia. The sequence goes on from JBIKNC010000016.1 coordinate 17,270, forward strand.
CGAACGGCCCGAAGGCTTGCGCCTCGCATCCGAGTTCGAACGCCTGCCGCGCGAGTGGGCGGCGGCGCGCGGCCTCGACGTGCGCTTCGTGCGTTCGTTCGGCGCGACCGAAGTGCTGCCGCCCGAGGACGCGGACGTGATCTGCGACGTCGTGCAGACGGGCAACACGCTGCGCGCGAACGGACTCGAACTCGTCGAGACGCTGATCGAGAGTTCGACGCGGCTGTTCGCGAGCCCGGCGGCGCTCGGTGATCCCGACAAACGCACACGCATCGACGAACTCGTGCTGCTCGTGAGCAGCGTCCTCGCGGCGCGCGAGCGTGTCGTCCTCGAACTCAACGTCGCACCGGCCGACTTCGATCGTGTGGTCGCGCTCGTGCCGTGCATGCGGCGACCGACGATCGCGCCGCTCGCGGACGGCGCGGGTTTCGCGATCAAAGCCGCCGTCCCGCGCCGCGATCTCGCGCGCATCGTGCCGGCGCTCAAAGCGGCCGGCGGTCGCGATCTGCTCGTGTCGAGCCTGGAGCAGATCGTCCCGTGAACACCAACTCAGCGAACGACGTGTTGCGCCTCGATCGCAACGAAGGTCCCCCGCCGCCGCGCGAGTTGCTCGCGGAACTCATGCGCCTCACGAGTGACGACGTGGCGCGCTATCCCGATCCAGTCGCGGCGATCGGCGCGGTCGAAGCGGCGTGGGCGGCGCGCCTGGGCGTCGATCCGGCGCGCGTCGTGCTCACGACCGGCGGCGACGGTGCGATCGAGCTGTTCTTCGCGAGCCTCGTCCCACGCGGCGCGCGGCTCGTGCTCGCAACGCCGACGTTCGAGCCCATCCTCGTGGCGGCGCGGCGCGCGGGCGCACAGGTCGCGGCGCTCGACGGGTTCGCGAACGCGTATCCGCTCGCCGCGGCGCGCAGGGAACTGCGCGGCCGCGACGATCGTCTGGTGGTCGTCGCGCCGAACAACCCGACCGGCAGCGGCCTCGATCGCGACGAACTCGCCGATCTCTTGGAGCTGGCGGACGACCGCCCGCTGCTCGTCGACCTCGCGTACTGCGAGTTCGCACAGAACGACCTCACCGGTGGCGCGCTGGCGAGTCCGTCGGCGTGTGTGCTGCTCTCGCTCTCGAAAGCCTGGGGCCTCGCCGGTCTGCGCGTCGGAGCGCTCGTCGTGCCGCAGCGCTTCGTGAACGACGTGCGGCGCGAACGGCCCGTCTATCCCGTCGCGACGCCGTCGCTCGCCATCGCACGCGCCGCACTCACGACGTTCGGTGACTTGCCTCAGCGCAACGCGGCGTGGGTGCGTTCTGCACGACCGCGTGTCGCCGCGCTGCTCGCCGAGGCGGGCCTCGACGTGCGCGACAGCCAGGCGAACTTCGTGTTCGCGCGCGGAGCGGGGGCCGCACAGCTCGCGGGGCGACTCGCGCGCGAAAAGATCGCGGTGCGCCGTTTCGACGGCGTGCCCGAGCTGGCCGACGCCGTGCGTGTCACGGTGCCGCGCACGGACGGTGAGCTCGCGCGCTTCGAAGGCACGTGCAACGCGCTGTTCGCGGGAGGTGTGCGATGAGCTCCACCACTTCCATGCCCGCACCGCGCCGCGCGCGCGTCGAACGCCGCACGAAGGAAACGGCGATCGCACTCGAGCTTCTGGTCGACGGCACCGGCATCGTGAACGTCGCGACCGGCATCGGCATGCTCGACCACCTGCTGGGCGCACTCGCGTTCCACGCCGGCTTCGACCTCGCGCTCACCTGCACCGGCGACCTCGAGATCGACGACCACCACACGGCCGAGGACTGTGCACTCGCACTGGGCCAGGCGCTGCGCGAGGCACTGGGCGATCGCGCGGGCCTCGTGCGCTTCGGCGACGCACTCGTACCGCTCGACGAAGCGCTCGCGCGCTGTGCGATCGACCTCTCGGGTCGCCCGTTCGCGCGCGTCGAGCTGGGCCTCGTGCGCGAACGCCTCGGCGCACTGTCCTGCGAGAACGTGAGCCACGTGCTCACGAGCTTCGCGACCGCCGCCGCCCTGACGCTGCACGTCGACCTTCTGTGCGGCGTGAACGACCACCACCGCGCGGAGGCGGCCTTCAAAGCCGTCGCCGTCGCCCTGCGGCGCGCCGTGGAGCGCCGCGCCACCTCGAACACCGTCCCCAGCACCAAAGGCACACTCGCGTGAACACCTCGAACGAAGTCCTCATCGTCGACACCGGCGTCGCGAACACCGCGTCGCTCGTCGCCGCACTCGAACGCGCCGGCGCGCGCGCGCGAATCACTCGCGATGCCGCGGCGCTCCGTCGCGCGGCGCGCGTCGTGTTGCCGGGCGTCGGCCGCTTCGCGCGTGCCATGGAGCGGCTCACCGCGGACGGAATCGACAGCGCGCTCGTCGAACGTGTGCGCCTCGATCGCCCGCTCTTGGCCATCTGCCTCGGTCAGCAACTGCTCGGCACGGCGAGCCTCGAGTCGCCTGGCGTTCGCGGCCTCGGGATCGTCGATCTCGTCGCGACGCCGATCGGCGACGGCTCGCTGCCGCGGCCGCAACAAGGTTGGAATCGCGTCGACGCGGCACCGACGTGTCGTGTGCTGTCGAGCGGCTGGGCCGCGTTCGCGAACGGCTTCGCCTTCGAGCAGGCACCGAGCGGCTGTGCTCCCGCGTGGAGCGACTACGGCGGCCGCTTCCTCGCCGGCTTCGAACGCGGTGCGCTCGTGGCCACGCAGTTCCACCCCGAACTCAGCAGCGCGTACGGAGCGGCGCTGCTCGAACGTTTCCTCGTCTCGCGCTCGCGCGTCGCCGCGCCGGGAGGTGTGTGATGGGCTCGCTCGAAACGAAAGCGCGAGCAGTGGATGTGCCGCTGCGGGTCGTGCCGTGCCTCGACGTGCGCGGCGGGCGGGTCGTGAAAGGTGTGCGGTTCGCGAACCTCGTCGACGCGGGCGATCCCGCCGAACTGGCGGCGCACTACGAACGCGAGGGCGCGGACGAGATCGTCGTGCTCGACGTGTCGGCCACACTCGAAGAGCGCAGCGCGAGTCTCGCGACGGTACGCGCGGTGCGACGCGCGCTCGCACTGCCGCTCACGGTCGGCGGCGGTGTGCGCACACTCGCCGATGCGGAGGCGCTGCTGGGCGCGGGCGCGGACAAAGTGGCGATCAACTCCGCGGCGGTGGCGCGGCCGGAGCTGATCGGCGAGATCGCGCGGGCGTTCGGCTCGCAGGCCTGTGTGCTCGCGGTCGACGTGCGGCGACGGCCGGGCGGCGGGTGGAGCGTGGCTGTGAAGAGCGCGACCGAGGACACCACTCTCGACGTGCTCGAGTGGATCACTCGCGGCGCGGAGCTCGGCGCGGGCGAGGTGCTGATCACGAGCATCGATCGCGACGGCACGGGCGACGGGTTCGACGTCGAGTTGCTCGCAGCCGCGCGCGCCGCCGTGGGTGTGCCGATCGTCGCGAGCGGCGGCGCGCGCGGAGCCGCGGACCTCGTGGCCGCCGCGCGCGCGGGCGCGACGGGTTTGCTGGCGGCCGGCATGTTCCACCGCGGCGATGTCTCGCTTGCAGAATGCAAGCGAGCGCTCGCCGCCGCGGGTTTCAGCGTGAGGCCTCCGGGCGAAGCGCGGGACGCGAGCCGCGCGCCGCGCTCGGGCGACACGACGGAGGTGCGCCCGTGATCGTGCCCTCGATCGACCTCATGGGCGGCCAGGCCGTGCAGCTCGTCGGCGGCGAACGGCTCGCACTCGAAGCCGGCGATCCGTTCCCGATCGCGGAGAAGTTCGCGCGCGTCGGTGTGATCGCGGTCGTCGACCTCGACGCGGCGCTCGGACGCGGCGACAACACGGCGCTCGTGCGCGAACTGTGCGCACGCCACCGCGTGCGTGTCGGCGGCGGGCTGCGTTCGGTCGCGGCGGTGCGCGCGATGCTCGACGCGGGCGCAGAGAGTGTCGTCGTCGGTTCCGCGGCCAGCCCCGCGTTCATGCAGGAACTCGGCGCGGACGTCGCGCGCACGCGCGTGTTCGCGGCACTCGACGCGAAGGACGGCGAGATCGTCACCCACGGTTGGACGCGGCGCACCGGGCGGCGCGTCGAGGACGGGCTGCGAGAGCTGGCCGGGCTCGTGCGCGGCTTCCTCGTCACGACGGTCGAGCGCGAAGGGCGCCTCGGCGGCTGCGACGTCGATTCGGCGCGGCGCTGGCGCGCGGCGGCCGGTGCTGCGAACGCTGCGACGGAATTCACGCTCGCGGGCGGTGTGACGACGGCGGAAGAGGTCGCGGAGCTCGACCGGCTCGCGATCGACGCGCAGGTCGGGATGGCGCTCTACACGGGGCGGCTCGGGCTCGGTGCGGCGTTCGGTGCGCCGCTCGTGAGCGACCGCGCCGACGGTCTCGTGCCGACGATCGTGTGCGACGAGAGCGAACGCGCGCTCGGCCTCGTGTGGTCGAACGCGGAGTCGATCGCGCTGTCGGTCGAGAGCGGGCGCGCGCACTTCGTCTCGCGCAGACGCGGACTGTGGGAGAAGGGCGCGACGAGCGGCGATCGGCTCGACGTGATCCGCTTCGAGGCGGACTGCGATCGCGACGCGTTGCGGCTCGTCGCTCGGCCGCGGCGCGAAGACGGCGCGCTGCCCTGTTTCTGCCACCTCGGAACGGCGACGTGTTTCGGAGCGGCGCACGGAGTGGCGCGGCTCGAACGCACGCTCATGGAACGGCGGCGCACGGCGCCGGTGGATTCCTACAGCGCGCGACTGTTCGGCGACCGCGAGCTGCTCGCGAGCAAACTGGTCGAGGAGGCGCGCGAACTCGGTGCGGAGAGCGGACGCGCGCGCGTCGTCGAGGAAGCGGCCGACGTTCTGTACTTCGCTCTCGCGAAACTCGCGAGTGTCGGCGCGTCGTTGGCCGACGTCGAAACGGAACTGGAGCGGCGCAGCGCGCGTGTGACGCGGCGCCCCGGCGAGGCGAAGCCGAGCCTCGAAACAGCAACGGATACGGAGGTCGTTCGATGACTGCAGAACGCCTGCTGGAAGTGTTGGAACCCGAAGCGGTGCTCGCTCGTGCGCGCCGCGCGAACGAACCCGATCGTGAGGCGGAAGAGGTCGCGCGAGCGGTGCTCGAACGCGTGCGCGCCGGCGGCGAGCGCGCGCTGCGAGCGGTGGCCGAGGAACTCCGTGACCTCGCGCCGGGCGCGCCGCTGTTCGTGGAACGCGCCGCACTCGAAGCGGCGCGCGACGCGTTGCCGCGCGACACGCGCGCGCTGCTCGAACGCGCCGCGGAGCGCATCACACACTTCGCTCAGGCGCAGGTGCGCGCACTCACGCCGTTCGAGTACACGACCGACTGGGGTCGTGTCGGAGAGCGCTTCGAGCCCGTCGCCCGCGCCGGCTGTTACGCGCCCGGCGGCCGGCACCCGCTGCCGTCGTCGGTGCTGATGACGGTGCTCGCGGCGCGCGCCGCGGGCGTGCGCGACGTGGTCGTCGCGAGTCCGCGGCCCGCGCCCATCACCTTGGCCGCGGCCGCGCTCGCGGGCGCCGATCGACTGCTCGCCGTCGGCGGGGCGCAGGCCATCGCCGCGTTCGCGTTCGGCACCGAGTCACTGGAGCGCGTCGACGTGATCGCAGGCCCCGGCAACCGCTACGTGACCGCCGCGAAGCGCCTCGTCGTCGGTGAGGTCGGGATCGACATGCTCGCGGGTCCGTCGGAGCTGCTCGTCGTCGCCGACGATGGCGCCGACCCGGCCTCGATCGCCGCGGATCTGCTCGCGCAGGCCGAACACGATCCGCTCGCGCGGCCGATGTTCGTCGCGCTCGCGCCCGGACTCGCTGAAGCGGTCGAACGCGAACTCACACGGCAACTCACCACCCTCCCCACCGCCGTCGTCGCACGCACCGCACTCTCGCGCGGCTTCGTGTGCACGACCGACGTCGCCACCGCCGCGCGCCTCGCGCGCGCTCTCGCGTCCGAGCACCTCGAACTCGTGGTGCGCGAACCGCGCGCTCTCGCGCCGCAGTTCGCGACGGCCGGCACACTGTTCCTCGGCCACGCCGCCGCCGAGGTCCTCGGCGACTACGGCGCCGGCCCGAACCACGTGCTGCCGACCGGCGGCAGCGCGCGTTTCGCGTCGCCGCTCTCGCCGCGCACGTTCCTCGTCGCGCGTCCGTTCATGGAGGCGCACTCCGCGCCCGATGCGAACACTCGCGACGCGCTAACGTCACTCGCCACCGACGCCGCCGCGTTCGCACGCCTCGAAGGCCTCGAAGCGCACGCACGCGCCGCGGAGCGCCGCACGTGACGAGCGCTGCGCGCTTCAGCGACCGAGCAGGACGGTCATGAGCCCGTTCGAGCCGACAGTGACGACACCCAGGTCTGCTCGGCCGTCGTCGTCGAAGTCGCCGCCGACGAGTTGATCCGACCACACCGGCGACCAGAAGGTGATCGGCTCGGCGAACTGCCGGCCGCCGATCCCGAGGAACACCTTGACGAGGAACCTCTCTTCGGAGGGGCCGAGTTGGCCGGAAGCGAGATCGAGGACCCCGTTTCCGTCGAGGTCGGCGCACACGACGTTCGGCGGCCCCCCGACTCCGCGCAGTTGAGTCAACGAAGTGAACGCGCCGGCGCCGTCGTTGTAGAAGACGGACACGGTGTTGAACTGCTTGCAGGGCACGACGAGATCGCGGAAGCCGTCCAGGTCGAGGTCCTCGATCGTCACGGAGTTCGGCCAGTCGCCGACGAACAGCGTCGTCGAGGCGGGAGCGAACTGCCCGATGCCCGAACCGAGGTGCACGGTGACCGTGTCGATCACGAAGTAGACGACGACGAGGTCGAGCAGATCGTCGTCGTCGAGATGCGCGAGTTCGATGGCGTTCGCGGTCTCCGTGAGCTGCAGACTCGACAGTTGCTGATAGCCGCCGCTCCCGTCGCCACGCAACGCGAAGAGCACGCCTCCGCCGGTGGCCGGATCGCTCGTGAGGAGGTCCGGCACGCCGTCGGCGTCGAAGTCGACGACATCCAAGACGAATTGGGTCACCGGAACAGCCAGCGGAACGCCGGGAGCGAAGCTGCCGTCTCCGGCGCCGAGGTGGACGACGGAACCGAACCCGTCGGAACTCGTCACCACGAGGTCGGTCTCGCCGTCGCCGTCGAAGTCCGTCAGCACGGCTGGCGCGGGATCGGCGACCGTGGCCTGGGAGATCTCGGGACCGAACGTCCCGTCGCCGAGGCCGAGTCGGACGACGACGCGGTCGGGTGCAGCAAATGCCGTCACGATGTCCAACAGACCGTCGCCGTCGAAGTCGGCGGTCTGAACGCGGTCGGGTCCGACGCCGAGGCCCGTGACTGGCGCTGTGTCGAAGGCGCGATTCTCGTCCGCCAAATGGACGGTCAGGACGTCGACCTGACTGCGAGCGACGAGGACGTCGAGACGCTCGTCGGCGTTGACGTCCACGGCGGCAATGCCATTCGACAACCCGCCGGGTGAGTAGGTCGTGGGCGAGCCGAACGGGGAGCCGCTCGTGCTGCCCGGTCGGATGGTGAACACCGAACCCGGACCGTAGAGGGCGTCCGAAGTCCCGTCGCCCGTCATGTCGGTGACGATCAGAGCGCCGCTCGAGAACTGCGACACGGTCGTCGACTGCACCGGAGCGAAGGTCCCGTTGCCGTTGCCCGAGAGGTAGGCCAGCGCGGTTCCGATCGAAGCGAGGGCGACGATGTCGACGTCGGAGTCGCCGTCGAAGTCGAGCACGTGCAGCGAGGTGACCTGGTTCACCGCACCCGGAATGTTCGACGGCCCGAAGTTGCCGTTGCCGAACCCGCGGTGCACCGTCAAACCGGTCGCGGCCGCGTGTGCGATGACGAGGTCGAGTGCTCCGTCGCCATTGATGTCGGCGAGCGCGATCTCACGCGGCTCGACGGCCACGTTGATCGTGGTCGCAGGCAAGAACGTCCCGGCCGCCGTGCCGCGCAACACGCTGACCGTGTCGGCGTTGCTGTTCGCGACGACCACGTCGACGAACGAGTCGCCATTGACGTCTCCGACCGCCACGCCGAACGGACGACTGCCGACCGTGTAGTTCAGAGCAGCCTCGAACGATCCATCGCCGGTGCCTCGCAACTGCGAGATCGTCCGCGAATTGAAGTTCGTGACGACCGCGTCGAGATGACCATCGCCGTCGAAGTCGGCGAACGCGATTCGCGTCGGAGTCGAACCAACCGGATGAGTCCCGATGATCGCGAGTCCACCGTCGTCCGCGACGCGGTGCACGAAGAGCAGGCCCGTCTCGTTGCCGGTGACGACGAGTTCCTCGCGTCCGTCGGCATCGAGGTCTGCCGGGAAGATCCGCAGGGGCTCGAGCGCGGTCGCGTGGGCGCGTCCGACGAAGATGTCGGAGCGCGCGCCGATGCGAAGCCGCAGCGCATCACTCAGCACGGCGCCGGACGCGACGCTCGCATCGTCCACGAGCGCCTGCACGACGACACCGATCCCGACCAACGCCGGATCCACGAACGTCGGCGCGACGACGTGGGACGCGTAGCCCGTCGTGTCGCACACGAACGGCAGGAGGACCAAAGGCGACAGGTGCACGAGCCCGCCGACGAACGGCAGCGGAACGGCGAGCACCTGCGTCGACAACGCGAGCACGCCGGGAGCGAGCGGCGGCGCTCCGCCGACCGACAGCGCGAGCGTCGCGTTCGGCACCGGCGCGCCGAAGAACTGGACGACCGGCTCGCCGAACGCGCCGGTGGTGCCGCCGGCGAGGCGCTCCACCTCCATCAGCGGCACCTGCGCCGAAGCGAACGGGGCGACGACGAACGCGGCGAACGCGGCAACGGGAAGGCGCGGCAAGGGCGACATGCTGATCGTGAGTGTCGAGGGCCTCCGCCGGACGTCCATCGCCCGAGCGCGCCGCACGGTCCAAGGGTAGCGCTGGGCCGCGGATCGAGCGGGCGCGGCGTACGTCCGCGCCGGCGCGCCCGAGCGGTCCGCCGCGCGCCGCCCTGGGCCCGAATCGATTTCTCGAGGGTCGGCTTCAGTCGGCGCGGGGCGCGATCCGTCGGGCACGGTCGTCATGCTCCATCGTCCCCAACGACGGCGCGCCGCACCCGGCCGGCGCGGCAGCGGTCTCGTCGAACTCATGTTCGCCGCCGTGGTCCTCGTGGTCGGAATCTCGGCCGCCGCGCTGCAGTCCGCGCGTGCCCACGAGCTGAACCGGCACACCCAGGACCAACTCACGGCCACTGCGCACCTGCGCGGCGTGCTGTCGACGATCCTCGAGAGCGACCCGGCCGAGCTCCTCGCCGCGGACTCCGAGTGGGCCCCGGGCGTCGTCGGCCCGAACGCGGACCTCGTCGAGTGCCTGCCGGGACAGCGCACGACCGTCGAGTATCCGGGCTTCTCCACGGGCGACGCCGCGCCGAGCATGTTGCCCGTCGTCGTCCGCGTGGAATGGGACTCGGGTCGCGGCGATGCACGGTCGCTCGAATTGAGCGCGGTGGTGAAGCGATGAGGCTCTGCGGCCTCAAGCGTGGAGCACGCCGTTCGAGTCGGGGCGCGAGCCTGCTCGAGTCGATGATCGCGTTGTCGCTGTTCCCGCTCCTGATCGGCGCCTGCCTGACCACGATCGACGGCGGGAAAGCCGAAGCCGAACGCGGCGGTCGCATGGCCGATCTGGTGCGCGGCGCGGACCGCGCTCTCTCCACGCTGACGAGCGAACTCGAGCGTTCCGGATTCACGTCCGTCGACGGCGTCGACTATCCGTTCTTCGTCGACGGGGCCGCGCTCGACGACGCGCCGGAGAAGCACCGACACGCCGAGGCGAATGCGGCGGCGGGCGCTGCAGTCACGGCTCGCGAAGTCGTGTTCCTCCTCCCGCAGGACGCGAACGCGGACGGTTGGCCCGATCTCACCAACGCGATGCAGAGCGTCGCCTGGGACACGACGGAAGTCAGCTACGTCCTGCTTCCGTCGCCCGACGGCAGCAACCAACTCGTGCGGCGCGAGGACGGAGCGAACGACCGAGTGCTGGCGCGCGGCGTGCGTCGCTTCCTGGTCGAGGACGCCGCGTCCACTGGTTTCGCGTTCCCGATCAACGTGCTGCGCATCACGCTCGAACTCGAAGACATGGGGCGCGGCGACGAGCGCCAGAGTCTGACGGCCACGCGCCACTTGACCCTTCCGAACGGAACACCCGATGGAAACGAGTAGGAATGAGCGCGGACTCGGCCTCCGCCCCGTGCGCTCGAACGAGCGCTGCGGCGCCATCCTGATCCTCGTCGCCGTGCTGGTGGCGGTGATGAGCGCCATGGGAGCAGCGGTGTTGCACACGGCGATGCACACGGCCAGCGACCTGGCTCTGCTCGAGACGCGTCGAGTCGAAGCCGAGTTCCTCGGACGCGCGGCCCTCGACGCAGGTGAAGCGGACATCGAGTCCGCCTACTTCATCCGCGAAACGCCGCCGACCGAAGGGCCGCTCGAACTCGGCGGGCGCACGGTCGACTACACGATCGCGACGCTCTCGGGTCCCACGCTCGAACAGGCGCCGGAGGGCTACCGGCGCTGGTTCACGATCCACGGCATCGAAGCGCGCGTGGAGATCGACGGCGTGAGCAAGGTCCATCGGCGCGTCGTGCGCGCCAACGTGGTGCCGCTCTTCCAGTACGCGGTCTTCTACGAGGGCGACCTGCGCATCCACCCGGGACCGACGATGACCCTCACCGGTCCGGTCCACACGAACAGCGATCTGCACAACCGCTCGTCGAACGGACTCGTCTTCGACACCAACTCGGTGCGCGCTGCGGGCGACCTCTTCAACTGGTGCATCACGGAATCGACCCAACAGGTCCGTTTCCGCAAGTGGGTGCCGAACCCGTTCGATCCGTCGGCGCCGGCGACCTTCGTCGGCGCCGAGCGCAAGTCGGACTTCGTGAAGGCCGGCATCGCGACCGAGCTCGGCGGCTTCGACTCGACCTTCAAGGGTCACGACGCGAACGGCGACGGTGAATACGTCGGCGTCCGTGACGTGGCGCCCTGGGCGGAACGCGCGCTCGAACTGTGGGGTCCGGCGAAGGGCGTGACGGGCACGGGGCAGACCGTGCTCGACAAGACGCTCGGCGCGCAGGCGATCGTCCACAACGGCTCGGCCGAGATCCAACGCTTCGTGCCGTCGAAGGGTGGCGACCACGTCTGGGACGAGGCCGCGGGTGACTACGTCCCCGCCCCCGCCGGCGTCGAAGGCAGCCACGTCAAGGGCAACCTGCACGCGAACGCGGAACTGATCGTCGAGTTCGACGGCAAGACCTGGTCAGCCACCGACGCGGATGGCAAGGACGTGACGGCGACGCTCGCGCCGGCGGTCACGGTGACGACCACGTTCAACGGTTATGCGAAGTAGGGCGCAGGGCAAGTCCAGCCGACGCTCGCGATCGACATGGCCGCGCTCGCGGCGACGGGCCTGCACCCGTCGAACGGCTTGATCTACCTGGGCGCCCCGGGCATCGGTCCGGAGAACGACCTCAAGCACTTCCGCCTGACCAACGGCTCCGAACTCGCGGGCCCCCTGTCCGTCGCGAGCGACGCCACGGTCCAAGTGCACGGCGACTACAACACCGTCGACAAGCAGCCCGCGGCGGTGATGGCCGACCAGGTCAACCTGCTGTCGAACGCGTGGAACAACAGCAAGACCAAGGGCAAGCTGCCGAAGGCGACCGCGACGTCCTACAACCTCTCGGTCTTCTCCGGTGAGACGGACGCGGCCGGCGGCGGCAGCTCCGACGGCAACGGCGGCTACCACAACGTCCTGCGCTACCACGAGAACTGGAGCGGCGTCACCTGCCGCATCCGCGGTTCGACCGTCATCCCGATGATCTCGAGCCACTTCCCCGCCTGGTTCCAGGGCGGCGGCCACTTCTACAACGCGCCGAACCGCGACTTCGGCTTCGATCCGGATCTGATCGCCGACGAGGACAACCTGCCGCCCTTCACGCCGCTGGGCGTGGACATCAGCGTGATCGCGTCGTACTGACGCAACCGAAGCGACTCGGCGCCGGACGGGCCACGCTCGGGCGGCGCTCAATCGACCAGCAGATTGCGCAGCAGCGAGACCTCTCCGTTCATGAACGAAGCTGCGAGGATGTCGAGATCGCCGTCACCGTCGGCATCGACCAGTTCGACGCGCTGGACGAGACCGAGGGCGCAGAACCTCTCACCGGCCTCGAAAGTCCTGTCGCCGCGTCCGCGGACGACGATGACGCCGCAGCCGCCCGATTGCCCCAAGACGAGGTCGTTTCGACCGTCGCCGTCGACGTCACCCGCTGCGAGGGAACTGATGAACGAGATGGCGAGCGGCACGAGCGTCAACTCGGGTGTGACCGTGGCGCTGTCCTTCACGACCGTGAAGCCGCCGATCGATGCGGACTTCAGCACGATCTCCGGAACGGCGTCGCCGTCGAGATCGACGAACTCGAGGTCGTCGGCTCCATTCGGAACGACGATGGTCTGGGGTGCGCCGAACGTCCCGTCCCCAGTGCCGAGCACGACGACGAGTTCGTCGTCCCTGGCTGCTGCGATGTCCAAGTCGCCATCGCCGTCGAGATCTCCGAGTCGATACTGAGCCGGGCTGACCGGAACCGAGATCGGGGCCTGACTCGGAACGAAAGTGCCGTCGCCGTTGCCGAGGAACACGTGGAGCAAGAACCCACCCTGCGCGACGACGAACCCACTCTGCGCCACGACCGCGTCGAGGAGGCCATCGCCATCGAGGTCGCCGAGTTCGACACCCGCGACACTCCAGTTGAGCGTCTGAGTGAGCGCTGGAGCCAAGTCGCCCAACGCCGTTCCCAATCCAAGGGACACGTACAGCTTCCGCTGCAGGCCGGCGTTGCTGACCATCACGACGTCGGGAATGCCGTCGCCGTCGACGTCGCCCGTGCGCGCCGGCAAGTCCTTCAGCGCCGTGTGCGCAGCTCCCACGACGAAACCGCCGAGCCCGTCGCCGAGTGCGATCGCTCCGCTCGTGCTCTCGAAGTCCTGGTACGCGAGATCGGGGAGCCCGTCGACGTTGAAGTCCCCGATGGTGAACGAGCGGTCTTCGATGGCTTCGCTGAACAGCTGCGGAGTTTCGAACGCTCCACTCGCCACTCTCCACGCGGTCACGAGTCCGATGCGCGTGAACTCGCCGACGCCGGCCAGGTCCTCGAAGCCGTCGCTGTCGAGATCCGCGACCACGAAGTCCGCGAGTCCCGACTCGAGCGGCAGAACGAAGGAGCGGGAGTTCACGAGTCCGAGGAACGAACCGTCGGCCTCGGCCGGTGTCACGAACACGGCCCCAGGTGATCGCCAACCGATCACGAGGTCGCGCTGACCGTCGCCGTCCATGTCGTGCGTCGCGATGCGCTCGGTGCGTTGGGACGACGTGACGAGCGGACCGAGAACGAAGCCGCCCAAGCCGTCGCCGACCATCACGCCCAACTCTTCGTCCAACTGGCTACCGACGACGGCGTCGAGGTCGCCGTCGGCATCGAAGTCGACGACCGCGATCTCGGTCGGGCCGTAGATCTGCGTGTCGAAGTTCGCTGGCACGAACACACCGACCGACGGCTGGAGCAGCACCGACAGACTCTCGTCCGTGTTGGTCGCGAGGATGTCGAGCAACCCGTTCGCGTCGACATCCGCGGCCGCGAGTCCAAGCGACTCGAATCCGGACAGCAGCGTCTGTCTCGGCGCGAACGTGGCATCGCCGTTCCCGAGCAGGAGTGACAGCGTCGTCGCACCGCGGTTGTTGGCAACGATGTCGAGGTCCCCGTCCCCGTCGAAGTCCCGGACGAGCATCTCGGTCGGCAGGAGGTCGAGTGGCGCGATGAAGTGCTCGCTGAACGTTCCGTCGCCGACGCCTCGTCCGATCGAGATGTTGCTGCCGTTGAAATTGACGACAGCCAGATCGAGGTGTCCGTCGCCGTCGAAGTCGGCCAGTTCGACGTCGTACGGCACATCGACGAGCGTGAACGGCGCGCCGAGCGTGAAGGAGCGGTCGCCGTCGTTGAGCATGACGTCGACGGTGCCTGCGAACCCGCCCGCCATGACGAAGTCGACGAAGTCGTCTCCGTCGATGTCACCGGCCGCGAGGGCCACGTTCTCACTGCTGTCGAAGTGCCCCAGCGGAGCGCGGAACTGCCGCCACGGTGCCGCCGGTCCCGCTCCGACCGTGATGTGCAGCGCCGACGTGAACGCCCAACCGCCCATGGCGAACGGGTCGATCACGACGGCTTGAGCGAAGACCTCCACGCCGCTGAGCGTCTCGGGGAGGCTCGGGATCACGAGGATCGGCACCGAGACGCCGCTCGCATCGATGGGCGCGCCCCCCAGGAACAGCGGCGGCAACTCGAGGTGCGACACGGCATCGAAGTCGGGCAGCGGCAGCGCGCTCGCGCTCACGCCGAGACCGATGACGGCGAACGAGTTCGCACGTGCGTCGCGCACCCGCAGCGCGAACGGATTGCCGATGATCGGCGAGCCGTCGTACACGAGCCGCGGCCGCCCCATCGAACCGTGCGACGAGCCACCGAGAACTTCGACGTCCGCGCGCGGCGCCGAACTCTGTGCTCGGGCGGAGTCGCACGTCGCGACCGTCGCAACGAATACGGCAATGGAGAGTCCAAACACGGCGCGAGGTGCAAGTGCCATCGAACGTGGGCTCCGGACGGGTCGCTTTCGGAATCGAGTGCGCGCCGCTCGGTGCGAGGCGCGGACTCGAAGTCTAGAGAGCGAAGTCGAGGAACGGGGTGGCGTGATGCAGCCGGACCTCCCGCGCGAACGCGCTCTGCGTGGCCACGAGGGTGGTGGCGGCCGCGCCAACTGCGGCCGTGGCTCGCTTCGGTCGGCTGGTCAGAACCAGCCCTTCCAACCGACGATCCGTTCGTCGGTCACGCTCGTGCCGTCGTACTCGACGCGCAGGAGAGCGGTGCTCGAGACGCTCGGGTACCCGTCGACGACGACCGTCTCCGTCTCGCCGTCCGGCGGATCGAAGCGCAGCACGATCGCGGCCTCGTCCGCGGGGCGCAGCGTCGTGCTCCACGTGCTGCCGCCGTTCAGGATCTGCCGCCGAGCGAGGCTGTCGCCGTTCTGCTCGACGACCACGAACCACAACGACTCGTTCGACGTGTTGTGGAACTCGAAGTGCACGACGTTGAACGTCTGGTCGTACACGGCGGCGAGAGCCAGACCGACGAGCAACAGTGCACCGCAGCCGATCGCGAAGTAGCGCGGCCCCGGAATGCTCGGCGGTGCGTGGTTGCGGACGGTCACGCCGGCGGTGCGCTAGGTTCGAGTCGCGCGCGAGTCAGCGCGTGAGGATCTCCACGTGCTCGCCATCGAACACGACGACGTGGTCGATCGACGAGATCAGGAAGTACTCGTCGATGTCGGCGTGATGCGACTGCCCGCTCGCGTCGAGGAACGAAACGGAGAGCGGACGCTCGAATTCAGGCCACACACAGATCGACGCATGACCACCCGCGGGCAAGTCCTCGAGCGTGCCGACGGACGTGCCGGAGGAATCGAACGCGATCGCGGTGACGGTGCCGTTCGAGCGGTTCTCGAAGTCGACGAGCACGGAGCCGGGTGTGGTGCACAGCAGAGTGCACGCAGCCGGAATCGCTACGCCGATGGCCGCAAGACAACCGAGCCCGAGCACGACGTTGCGCAGGCTCACCCAACAGCCATTGGGCGCGCGCTCGATTCCGGACGGCGCAGCGGCGCCGTCGCCGTCCGCGCCGATGGACTCTCGTGAGGCGATCACGTGAGCACCGGCGCGGACGCGCGCACCTTCACTTGCCGATCAGGAAGTGGCACACGTCGCTCTCGCGCATCGTGTAGTCGCGACCCTCGACGCGCAGCTTGCCGGCGGCCTTCACGCCCGCTTCGGTCTTGTACTGCACGAGGTCGTCGACGCTGTAGATCTCGGCGCGGATGAAGAGCTTCTCGAAGTCGCTGTGGATCACACCGGCGGCGGCGGGAGCTTTGGTGCCCTTCTCGATCGTCCACGCGCGGATCTCCTTCTCGCCGGCCGTGAAGTAGGTCTGCAGGCCGAGCAGGTCGTACGTGGCGGTCGCGAGGCGTTCGAGGCCGGAGTGCTCGAGGCCGAGGTCCTTCATGAACTCGACGCGTTCGGCGGGCTCGAGGCCGGCGATCTCGCCTTCCATGTCGCCGCACAGCACGACGAGGCCGGCGCCGGTCGCCGCGGCGTGCGCACGCACGGTCGCGACGTGCGGCGTGTCCTTCATCAGCTCTTCGGCGGCGACGTTCGCGACGTACAGCACCGGCTTGAGCGTGATGAGGAAGAGCGGGCGCAACGCTTCGCGCTCGCGGTCGGTCCAGGTCTCGAGGCGCAGTTGTCTGCCGCGCTCGAGCAGCTCGCGCGCCTTCGAGAACGTCGCGTGTTCGAAGACCGCGTCCTTGTCGCCGGCGCGCGCCTTCTTGCCGACGCGGTCGAGTGCCTTGCCGATCGTCTCGTTGTCCGCGAGCGTCAGTTCGAGCTCGATGACCTCGATGTCGGTCCTCGGATCGACCTTGCCGTGCACGTGGATGATGTCGTCGTTCTCGAAGCAGCGCACGACGTGCAGGATCGCGTCGCACTCCTTGACGTTGCCGAGGAACTGGTTGCCCAGGCCCTCGCCTTTCGACGCGCCTTTGACGAGGCCTGCGATGTCGACGACCTTGACGGAGGCCGGGACGACGCGCTGCGTCTCGACGAGCGCGTGCAGGATGCCGAGCCGCGGATCGGGCACGTCGACGACACCGATGTTCGGCTCGATCGTGCAGAAGGGGTAGTTCGCGCTCTCCGCTCCGGCGGCGGTGATGGCGTTGAAAATGGTCGACTTGCCGACGTTCGGCAGGCCGACGATGCCCGCGGCGACGCTCATGACGTGAAGGGTTCGGTGTGGGGAGAGCTGTGTGCGGACTTGATCACTCGGCGAGCGCGATCGCGTCGATCTCGACGCGGGCGCCCTTCGGCAACTGGGCGACGGCGACGGTCGCGCGCGCGGGCGGCTTCTCGCCTTCGAAGGCGCGGGCGTAGACCTCGTTGACGGCGGCGAAGTCGTTCATGTCGACGAGGAACACGGTGCAGCGCAGCACCTTCTTGAAGCTCGAGCCGCCGGCTTCGAGCACCGCGCCGAGGTTCGCGAGGACGCGTTCGGCCTGTTCGGCTGCCGTCGCACCGACGAGTTCGCCGGTCTTCGGATCGAGCGCGATCTGGCCCGAGCAGAACAACAGGTCGCCGGCGCGGATCGCTTGGCTGTACGGCCCGATCGCCGCGGGTGCGTCGTCGGAGTGGATGCGGATGCGTTTGCTGGACTTGGACATGGAAGTGGTGCGCGCCGCGAGAGGGCCGCGGCGCGTGGAGGAGGTTGAGGTCGTGGTCGTTCGCGAGTGGCACTCAACCGCGGCGAGCGAACCGGCGCAGGAGCGCCTCGACGACGGGCGGCGGCGCCATGCCGGTGACGTCGCCGCCCAGGCTCGCGATCTCGCGCACGAGCGAACTGGCGACGAACGACAGACGCGGATCGGGCACGAAGAGCACGGTGTCGAGGTCGGCGTCCTGGTGGCGGTTGCCGAGCGCGAGTTGCGCTTCGTAGTCGAACTCGCCGCCGCGCCGCACGCCGCGCACGATCGTGCCGCAGCCGAGTGCACGAGCGGCGTCGACGACGAGCCCGCTCACGACTTCGACGCGCACGTCGCTCCAACCGCGCGCGCTGCACGACGAAAGCGCCAACGCGATGCGCTCCTCCACGGTGAAGAGCGGCTTCTTCGTGGGGTGCGAGGCGATCGCCACGACGACTTCGTCGAAGCGAACGCGCGCGCGCGCGAGCACGTCGAGATGGCCGAGCGTGACCGGATCGAACGTGCCCGGAAAGAGGGCGCGGCGGGGGTCGAGTCTGGCCATGAGCGGGAAGAGGATAGCGGCGGGCGCGCGTCCGCGTGCCTCGCGAACGGCGCGGCGCGGCACCGCGCGGCGCGCGCGGCGGTCACGGCGAGGATCCCGCAGCCGATTCGCGCGCTTTTCGGGGCGCCGCCCGACACCGCGCGCGGCGCCGCGCATCTCTCCGGTATGGAGAACCGAGTCGAGCAGCGGCACGCTGCGCCGCCGCGGCCGTGCCTCGTCCTCGCGGCGGTCGTCGGGAGCGCCGCGCTCGCCGGGCGCGCGCTGCCGGCCGCGGCGGTGTGTCTGGCGGTCGTGACGGCGGCGGGCGCGCTGGGCGTGTGGCTCGTGCGGCGGGCGCGTCGCGCGAGCGAGCGGCCGTCGCGACCGCCCGCTGCGGCGTGGTTCGCACTCGCGGGGCTGGCGGCGCTCGTGCTCGGAGCACGTGCGTCGAACGTCGAGGAAGTGCCGCTCGGACACACCGCGATCGAGGGCACGTGGCGACGGCTGCCGTTCGAGCGCGGACGGCTCGAACTCGACGACGGGCGTGTCGTCGCGGCCGATCTGATGGCGCGCGTCGCGCCGCCGGACGGTGAGCGCGTCGTGCTGTTGCCGCCGTTCGTGTGCCGCGAGAGTGCGCGCGGCCCCGTGTTCGACGGGACGGCGCGCACACGTGTCGCGCTCGAAGCCGATCAGGTCGTGCGGCTCGGTGTCGTCGCGGGGGCGAGCGAACCGACGCTGCTCGCACGACTGCGCACGGAACTCGCGCGGCGTTCGCACGCACTGCCCGACCCCGGCGGCGCGCCGCCGAGCGGTCTCGCCGCTGCGCTGTTCGTGAA
>JBIKNC010000350.1:0-2990 GCA_044358925.1 Planctomycetota bacterium
GGCGGTCGCGGTGCTCGGTCGCGAGCGCGCGATCGGCTCGGCGACGATGTCCGACATGGCGCTGTTGCAAGGCGTGCCCGCGATCAAGTGCGGGCCCGGGCAGACGGCGCGTTCGCACACACCCGACGAGTTCGTGCTGCGCGGCGAACTCGAGGCGGGCGTCGCCTTCTACATGCAACTCGCACCACAGGTTCTGAAGCGGTGACCCACTCACGCCCCGTCTGGGATCGCGGCGATCCGATCGACGCCGCCATGCTCGCGTTCACCGTCGGCGACGACTGGCGCATGGACCAGCGGCTCGTCGAACACGACCTCGCGGGGTCGCTCGCGCACGTCGATGGGCTGCTGCGCGCGGGGCTCGTGTCGTCCGCGGACCACGCGGCGATTCGCGCAGGGTTGTGTGCGCTGCGTGAAGAGCACCGCGCCGGCGCCTGGAACGTCGAACCGTGCGACGAGGACGTGCACTCGGCCGTCGAGCGCCGTTTGATCGCGAAGATCGGCGACGCGGGCAAGCGCCTGCACACGGCGCGCAGCCGCAACGAACAGGTGGCGGTCGACGTGCTCCTGTGGTTGCGCGCGGCGAACACCGAGGCGCGCGCGTTGGTGGGTGAGGTGGCGGGCGCGCTGCACGGACTCGCCGAGCGCTGCGGCGCGTTGCCGTTGCCGGGCTACACACACCTGCGGCGAGCGATGCCGTCGAGCGTCGGCGAGTGGGCGCGCGCGCACGCGCGGGCGTTCGAGTTCGACGCGCAGGAGTTCGTGCACGCGGCGGCGCGGTGTGCTGAGTCTCCGTTGGGTAGCGGCGCGGGCTACGGCGTGCCGGTCGCGCTCGAGCGCGCGTTCGTCGCGCGCGAACTCGGCTTCGAGCGGCCCGCCGAGCCGGTCACGTTCGTCCAGCACACACGCGGTCGCGCTGAACTGGCGTACGTGAGTGCGCTGGAGCAGGCGGCGCTCGACGTCGAGAAGCTGGCCGCGGACCTGTGGCTCTTCAGCACGAGCGAGTTCGGCTTCGTGAAGTTGCCGACGGCGTTCACGACCGGTTCGTCGCTCATGCCGCAGAAGCGCAACCCGGACGTGATCGAGTTGCTGCGCGCCCACGCGCGGCAGGTCACGAGCGATCGCGCGGCGTTGCTCGACGTCGTTCGCGGTTTGCCGTCGGGCTACCACCGCGACTTCCAGTTGCTGAAACCGCCGCTGTTCCGCGCGCACGATCGCGCGCTGGGGATGCTCGTGCTCGTGCCGAGTCTCGTCGAAGCGCTCGCGTTCGACGAAGCGGCGCTGCGCGCGGCCGATGCGGACGGAAGTCTGCGCGCCACCGAACGCGCGCTGAACCGCGTGCTCGCCGGCGAGGCGTTCCGCGACGCGTACCGCGCGGAGAGCGAGGCGAGTTCGCCGCGCTCGTGACGGCCACCGCGGGGCAGCGCTAGCCTGGGCGCACCCCAACATGCTGCGCACCACGAACGCCCTTCTGGTCGGCACCCGCAAAGGCGCTTTCGTCCTCCGCCGCGGCACAGGTGGGCGCTTCGCGGTGAGCGCTCCCGTCGAACTCGGCACCCAGGTCAACGACTTCCAACAGGACCCGCGCGAGCCCGCGCACCTCGTCTACACGTCGGGCGGCGGCGGGCACCTCGGGCCGACGGTCAGGTGTTCACGGGACGGCGGTGCGACGTGGAGCGAAGCGACGCGGCCGCCGGCGTTCCATCCGCTCCTGAAGGAAGGCGACCCCGTGCGCACCGGCGGCACGACGCGCGGCCTCGCGGTGGAGCGCAACTTCTGGCTCACGCCCGGACATGTGAGCGAGCGGGGCACCTGGTACCTCGGCACCGTGCCGCAGGGCCTGTTCAAGAGCACCGACCACGGCGCGACGTGGACCGGCGTCGACGGCTTCAACCTCAACGCGAACCACAGCAGATGGACGTTCGAGGCCGAGGTCCCCGACGGCCCGTACCTGCACTCGGTGATCGTCGACGCGCGCGATGCGCGGCACCTGTGGCTCTCGATGTCCGTCGGCGGCACGTTCGAGTCGAAGGACGGCGGCGCGACGTGGGCACCGATCAACGCCGGCGTGCGCGTGGAGTTCGGTCCCGACAAGTACCCGGAGTTCGGCCAGGACCCGCACTGCGTGATCCAGCACCCGGCGGATCCGAACCTGCTCTACCAGCAGAACCACTGCGGCATCTACCGCCTCGACCTGTCCACGGGCCGCACGTGGACGCGCATCGGCGACAACATGCCGCGCGAGATCGGCGACATCGGCTTCGGCATCGCGGGCCATCCGAAGAAGCCGGGCACCGTGTGGGTCGTGCCGATGGACGCGCGCGAGATCTGGCCGCGTACGTCGCCGGGCGGCCAGCCGGCCGTGTACCGCACGGACGACCACGGCGCGTCGTGGAAGCGGCTCGCGAACGGGCTGCCGACCGCGAACGCGTACATGACGAGCAAGCGCCAGGCGCTGTGTGTGCTGGGCGCGAGCGACGCGCCGGCGATCTGCTTCGGCCTCACGTGTGGTGAGGTGTGGCTCGGTCACGACGGCGGTGAGCGCTTCGAGTGCATCGCGCGCCACCTGCCCGAGGTGCTGTCGTTGCGCGCCGCGGTCATCGAGTCCTGATGCGCGTCGAAGTCTCGAGTCACCTGTTCGAGTACACGGCCGGCGAGCGTGTGCTCGAGGCCCACGGCGCCACCGTGCGCGAGCTGATCGACGACCTCGAGACGCGCCACCCGCGCCTGCGCTTCCGCATCGTGGACGAGCAGGGCCGCTTGCGCACGCACATGCGTGTGTTCGTCGACACGCGTTCGGTGCGCGACCTCGACACGCCGCTCGAGGGTGCCGCGGTGGTGCACGTGCTGGGTGCGCTGAGTGGCGGCTGAGCGCGCGAGCGAAGGGTGGCGGTACGGTGCCGCACCAAAAACTGCACACCCGCGGCAGTACGGTGCCGCACCAAAAGTTGCACACCTGTGGGGCGTCGGCGCCGCGAAGCGCGGCGCCGACG
>JBIKNC010000351.1:0-2976 GCA_044358925.1 Planctomycetota bacterium
GCGCGAAGCGCGGCAGGCGAAACGCCCGCGCCGATTCCGCACTTCGCCGCCACCGTGACGGATCCGGTGTCTGACACCGTACGCGTCACGCGAGCCACCAACGCGAACCGGACACCACCCGCGCTTGGCGAGTGGTGTCCGGTGTTGGCGCGAAGAGCGAAGCTCGAAGGCTCAGCTCGCGATCAGCTCACTCGGCGGTGGCGGGCTTCGAGCGGCGCGCGGCCTTCACGAGCGGGAAGCGCATCGTCTTGCCGCCGCGGTTCAGCTCGATCATGCCGGACTTGATGACGGAGGCGGCGAGGCGCAGGCGCTCGACCGTGCCGTCCGGCATCACGACGCGGACCTTCTGGATGTTCGGTTTGAACTTCCGCTTGGTCATGCCGGTCGTCTTGAGACCGACGCCACCTTTGCTCTTGGGCAGACCGCGGCGGGCAATGGAGCCACCCACGCGGGTGCGCTTGCCGGAGGTTTCACAGACGCGCGACATGACGGTTGCTTCGGATCGAGGTGGTGCGGGAACGCCAGGGCGAAGTTCGCCGGACGTGAAGGGCGAAGAGACTAGCAGCGCGGACCGGGCCGAGCCAGAGGGCGCGCGCCATGGATCCTGAGCGCGGCGGTCCGCAGGATGGCAGGCATGAAGCTGCATGTGAAGCGTTCGGGCCCCCACCGCCACCTCGCCGGCTCTTTCGGGCGCCCGCTCGGCACGTCGCTTGGCGGTGCCGGGGCGCTCGCCGCGGCCCTCGTTGCTCCCCTTCTGGTCAGCGGTTGCGCAGGCACGGGCGGCGGCGGGTCGCCCGCCTATCCGGCCACGCGCCAGGTCGCCCAGAAGGACGTCTTCCACGGCGTCGAGGTCGCGGACCCCTACCGCTGGCTCGAGGGTGACGTGCGGACCGACGACGAGGTCGCGGCTTGGGTGAAGGCGCAGGATCGGGTCGCGCGCCGCCAGCTCGCCGACCTGCCGGAGCGCGATGCGTTCGCGCGGCGCCTGGAAGAGCTGTGGGACTTCGAGCGCCGCTCCGCGCCGGAGCGCCACGGCGATCACCTCTACCAGTGGGTCAACAGCGGGCTCGAGCCGCAGGCGCGGCTGGTGCGGCGCGCGGCCGACGGCGACGGCGCGCGCGACGTGACGGTCATCGACCCGAACACGCTCTCGAAGGACGGCACGGTCGCGTTCGCGGGCGGCGCGTTCAGCGAGGACGGGCGCTTCCTCGCGTACGGCCTGTCGACGGCGGGGTCGGACTGGAGCACGTGGAGCGTGCTCGACCTCGAGACGCTGGAGCCGCTCGCGGACCGCATCGAGGGACTCAAGTGGGGCGGCGTGTCGTGGCTGCCGGACGGCTCGGGCTTCTTCTACGCGCGCTTCGACGTGCCGGCGGACGGTGCGTTCGTCGCGCTCACGACCGACCAGCGGGTGTGTTTCCACCGCGTCGGCACGCCGCAGTCGGACGACCTCGTCGTGCACACGCGCCCCGACCAACCGAACTGGACGTTCTCACCGACGGTGAGCGACGACGGGCGCTGGCTCGTGCTGCTCGTGTGGGAGAGCGGCTCGAAGAACCTCGTGCACGTGTTCGACCTCGAGAACACGACGGCCGCGCCGCTCGAAGCCGTGAACGCGTTCACCGCCGACTACGCGTACGTCGGCAACGCGCCGGACGGGGCGCTGTTGTTCCAGACGAACCACGAGGCGCCGAACGGGCGCGTCGTCGCGTTGGATCCGCGCACGACGCCGCCGACGTGGCGCGACGTGATCGCGGAGAGCAACGCGCGCCTCGAAGGCGTCGACGAGGTCGGCGGGCAACTCGTCGCGCGCTATCTGGTGGCCGCGTGTTCGCGTGTCGAGAGGTTCGCGTTCGCGACGGACGAGAGCGGCGCACAGGTCGCGGCCACGTCGCTCGGCGAAGTGGCGCTGCCCGGCATCGGCTCGGCGTCGGGCTTCGACGGCAGCCATGCTGCGAGCGAAGTGTGGTTCGAGTTCGAGAGCTTCGCGACGCCGGCCTCGAGCTACCGCCTCGACCTCGCGAGCGGCGCGGTCGAGTTGTTCGAAGCGCCGTCGGTCGACGTGGACCCCGCGAACTTCGTCGTCGAGCAGGTGCAGGTGCCGTCGAAGGACGGGACGCTCGTGCCGATGTTCGTGTGTCGGCGCGCCGACGTCGAACCGAACGGGGAACGGCCGGTGCTGCTGTACGGCTACGGCGGCTTCGACATCTCGCTCACACCCGAGTTCTCCGTCGCGCGCCTCGTGTGGATGGAGATGGGCGGCGTGTTCGCGATGCCGAACCTGCGCGGCGGCGGCGAATTCGGCGCGGCGTGGCACCGCGCCGGCACGCGCACGCAGAAGCAGAACGTGTTCGACGACTTCATCGCGTCGGCAGAGTGGCTGGTGGCCAGCGGTTGGTCGCGCGCGGAGCGCATCGCCATTCAGGGCGGTTCGAACGGCGGGTTGTTGGTCGGCGCGTGCCTGGTGCAGCGGCCGGAGCTGTTCGGCGCTTGCCTGCCGGCGGTGGGCGTGCTCGACATGCTGCGCTTCCACCTCTTCACCGCCGGGCGCTACTGGATCGACGACTACGGCAACGTCGACGATCCGGCGGAGTTCGCGGCACTGCTCGCGTATTCGCCGTACCACAACGTGAAGGACGGCGTGAGCTATCCGGCGACGTTGATCACGACCGCGGACACGGACGACCGCGTGGTGCCGGGCCACTCGTTCAAGTTCGCGGCGCGCTTGCAGGCGGCGCAGGCCGGTGAGGAGCCGATCCTGTTGCGCGTCGAGCTTGCCGCGGGCCACGGAGCCGGCAAGCCCACGGCGAAGCGCATCGCCGAAGCCGCGGACGTGCTCGCGTTCGCGTGGCACGCGCTCTCTGAGAATACGGTGCCGTAGCAAAATTTCTCACGTCGCCGAGTGCACGCGCAGCGCTGCGCACGAGGAACACGGCAGCCCCGAAACGACAGAGGCCGCGCTTCGCGCGGCCTCTG
>JBIKNC010000352.1:0-2953 GCA_044358925.1 Planctomycetota bacterium
TGGTCGCGGGTGTCGGGCTCGCGCTGTTGGCGGTGGCCGCGGAGCGTGTGATCGCGACGCCGCTCGTGGGTGTGGCGATCGCGCTGGTGTTGTTCGCTGTCGATGCAGCGCTGGCTCGCGTGACGCCTACGGTGTCTGACACCGTACGCGTCACGTGCGCCGCTCGAAGCAAGCGATCGCGCACCGCGAGCCAAGCGGGTTCATCGGGCGGCTCCTCCACCACGATGCGCGCGGCGCGCATCTCGTCGGCGGCGCGCAACGCGGCGTAGATGGCGTGTGCGTAGGCCTGCGGCTCGCGCGGCAACTCGACGACTGCGACGGTGGCGTTGCCGACGACGCGGCACGTGCGCGTGAAGACGATGATGCGCTCGGTCGCTGACCGCACGCGCTCCGGCAACGACTCCGCGCGCACCAACTCCACCGGCGTGTTCGGCGCGTAGTGCGACGCCAGTGAACCCGACACGCGGGGCACGTCCACGCTCCGTTGGTCGAGCGGCGCACCGACCACGCGCTCGACGTCCGCCGCGCTCACACCGCCGGGCCGCAGCACGCGCACACCGCCCTGCGAAACGTCGACGATCGTCGACTCGATGCCGACGTGGCACGCGCCGCCGTCGAGCACCGCGGCCAGCGCGCCCGACTCACCGAACTCGTCGACGACGTGCTGCGCACGCGTCGGGCTCACACGGCCGAAGCGGTTCGCACTCGGCGCCGCGACGCCGCCGCCGAACGCGGCGAGCAGCGCGCGCGCGACCGGGTGGCTCGGCACACGCACTCCGACCGTGTCCTGTCCGCCCGTGACGGCGTCGGAAACAGCCGCCGCACGCTCGACGATCAGCGTCAGCGGACCGGGCCAGAACGCCGCTGCCAGCCGGCGCGCCGCGGCGGGCACTCGGCGCGCCCAACGTTCGAGTTGCGCCGCGTCCGCGACGTGCACGATGAGCGGATGGTCCGCCGGCCGCCCCTTCGCCGCGAAGATGCGCGCGACCGCGCCCGGGTTCGCGGCGTCGGCGCCCAAGCCGTAGACCGTCTCGGTCGGGAAGGCGACCAGTTCACCGCGGCGCAGCAACTGCGCGGCGCGTTCGATGTCGGCGGAGGTGTTCGAGAGATGCAGCACGTTCGGCGCGGATGGTAGCGCTGCGCCGCTGCGCCTCCGGGACCTGGAACGCGGCGCGCGCATCCTGCTCGCGCCCCCCGCCGCAGGCCCGCCGATGCCGATCGCGACGCTTGGCACGGACATTGGCCTGGGTGGGTCGTCCGCGTGGGTCGCGCTCTCCAGTCGAGGCGCGCGCCGGACACCAACCACCGTCTGCTCTTCCCATGTCGCTCATCGCAAAGTTCGTCGCCGCCACCACCGCCTTCGCCCTCATCGCTGCCACCGCCGACGCCCAGGACGTCACCTTCCGCGGCAAGATCGAGGACGGCGAAGACATCTGCTACTACTGCCCGGGCTTCGGGTACATCGTCAACGGCTCGAAGACGACGCTCAGCAGCAGCACGCTGAACCTCGAGCTGTACGTCGGCAGCCACGTGATCGGAACGGGCACCTGGAACGGCTCGTCGAGCGCCCCGAACATCCACGTCACGTCGCTCGTGGTCACGCCCGAGACCTTCTCGATCGCAGGCGGCGGCGACCTCGGCGACTTCATCTCCTTCAACGCCTACGGATCGCCGGGCGACCTGGCCGTGGTGGCGGGCGCCTTGAGCGGAGCGAGCTTCGTCCCGATCGGCACCGCCGGCGTGTCGTTCCTCGACCTCTCGACCGTGCGCATCCTCGGCATCGGCACGATCGACGGCGGCGGCGAGTACTCGAGCGAGTTCTTCGTGCCCGACATGCCCGCGTTCCAGGGCCTGACCGTCTTCGGACAGGGCGTCGTGTTCCCGCAGGTCGGTGAGCCTTTCGTGACGAGCCCGGACTTCAAGACGCTCGGCATCTGAGCGCGAAGGCCGGCGGTTCAGCTGCACGGAGCTGTACCGACGACCGCGGAGATTCGAACGGTGCCGGCCCATGCAGAGACGCGATTCGCGCGCCTCTGCATGGGCCGGCTCTGTTTGCATCTCGGCGGTTGTCGTTCTGCGCTGCTGCGCCGCGCGTCCGCCATCCGGAAGAAGCGTGTGGATCGCGGAGCCTGCGCCATCACACCGCCACGCGCGGCCGTCTGCACGCGTCGGCAGCCTCGGCACGGTCGTTGAGTTGTGTGTTCCGTGTGCGGACGTCGGCCTCGCATCGAGGAGTGCTCCGCCACAGAACCACGAAGGAACACCATGAAGACTCTCGAACGCTTTCTCGTCGCCACGGGCGCCACCCTCGGCGCCATCCTGACTGTCACAACCGTCGCAAGCGCTCAGGACGTCACGTTCCGCGGCAAGGTCGAGGACACGAACCCGACCGGCTTCGTCGTCGCCGGATCGAACACCGTGCTCACGAGCTCGACCGTGAACTTGAACGCCGCGGTCGGCGCGCACTTCCTCGTCACCGGCACGTGGAACGGCTCGGTGAGCGCACCGAGCGTCGTCGTCACGCAACTCACGCCGGTCGCGGAGAGCTTCTCCATCGGCGGCAACGGAAAGCTCGGCGAGTTCATCGACTTCAACGCACTCGCCGCGCCCGGCGACTTGGCCGTCGTGGTGGCGTCGCTCTCCGCAACAATGTTCGTGCCCGTCGACGGCGCAGGCGTCGCCTTCATCGATGTCACGAACATGCTCGTGATCGGCGTCGGCACGGTCGGCGGCAACGGTGAGTACAAAGCCTCGGTGCTCGTGCCGAACAATGCGGCGTTGCAGGGCCTCGACCTGTTCGGTCAGGGCGTCGTGTTCCCGCAGAGCGGCGCGCCGTTCGCCACGAACCCGGACTTCAAGACGCTGGGCAACTGAGCGCGAGGGGTTGGCGCGTACGGTGCCAGGCACCTTGTCGCCAGATCCGGCACTTCGACGGCACCGCCCTGCCGTGTCG
>JBIKNC010000148.1:0-10968 GCA_044358925.1 Planctomycetota bacterium
CCGTCGCGAACTGATCCGAGTACGTGCGGCCGGTGACGAGATGCTGTTGCAGGAGCGCGAGCAGAGGCGCGCGCAGCTGCTCCGGGTTGTCGAGACTCGCCGGATCGAACCACGGCGCGAGGCTCTGGAAGGCCTCGTTGGTCGGCGCGAAGAGCGTGAACGGACCCGCTTGCTCGAGAATGACGTCTGCGCCGGTGATCTGTGCCGCGGCCAGCAGGTACTCGAAGCCGCCGGTCGTGCGCAGCATGTCGCCCATCGTCTGCGTGGCAGGTTCGAGCGGGCGATCGATGAAGTGCACGACGCCGCGGTCGAAGGCCACGTCGGTCGCGACGACGGTCGCGCTGCTGGTGCGCGAGCCGTCCGCACCGCGCGTGTAGACCTCGACGTCGCCGCCCCAGTTCGAGACGAACAGGCGTTGGCCGCTGAGGGTCTCGAACGACGTCTCGCTCTGGAGTTCGCGGCCGCTGACGTTGCCCACGAGGACGTGGAACGAGATCACGGTCTCGAACTGCTGCGGCGAGAGGCTCGACGTGAAGTACTCGCTGCCGAGGCCGGTGAGATCGCGGTCGCGGACGGCGAGGACGGTGAACGACTCACCGCTCGGCATGCGCTCGGAGATCGACGACTGCATGAGCGCGTTGCCGAACCAACCGAACGAGCTGTCCGTGCTGGCCTGACCTTCGAGCACGGCGGCGAGGTCGGGCGCGGCCTGCGAGTTGATCGACGTGGTCGAACCGTTCGAACGCGGGCCGCTGCAGGCACCGAGCAGGACGAGCGGAAGGGCGATGAGAGCTTTGTTCATGAGCGATGGAAAGGCGCGAGGCTCCCCGCGGAGACCTTCGACCCGCGCGCCTATCGACCGCTCGGCACGGCCCACCCAAGGCTCGACCTCGCGGCCGACCGGCGAGTTCCGCGAACGGCACCTTGCGGCGTCCACGCTCGCACTCACCCGCGTCGACCGCCGCCGCGCCCTCGAACGAAGCCCCTGGAAACGAAAAGGAGGGTCCGACCGGCCTCGTCCCCTCCCACGCCCGCCCGCCGAGGCGGAGCGGGAGTTCTTCGTGTGTGCGCCGTTGCGACGCTCCCACCGGCAGCGAGGTTCCCTCGCCGTCAGCGACCCACGCGCGGCAGTTCGACCGGCACGAGGAACTGGAACGAGGCCTCGAAGCGACCTTCGGGGGCGACGGCGCAGCGCAGGCAGCGGGCGAAGCGCGGCTCGACCGCCGAATCGCCGCCCTTCGCCACGACGATCTGGTAGACGTCGCCGGTGCCGCAGGGCGAATCGAGTTCGGCGCGCAGGCCGCCACGCGAGATGTCGAGGCACGTGCCGCGCGCCACGAGCGGCCCGGCGCCGTTCGCCTGCGCCAGGAAAACGTCGTGGTCGACGAACTGACGCGGGTGCTGGCGCAGGCGCGAACCGAAGGCCCCGCGCAGCAGATTCGCGTCGCGTTCGCTGCCGCCGGAGGTCGTGGATTCTGCGGCGGAGTTCGATTGGCTCGTCGTGGTGTCGCTCGATTCCATGGTCGCGGCGCGGGTTCGGTGGACGAGCGGCTATCGACAACGGACACGGCGCGAGTCGAGCCCAGCTCGCGAGTTCGGTGGATCCGGCCTCTGGAGCCCGACTCCAGCAGCCCGGCGCGGTTGATCGATCAAGGAAACCGGATAGCTTGTTGGGATGACTTCCGGCCCCCTGGTCGACACGTCAC
This sequence comes from Planctomycetota bacterium, assembly GCA_044358925.1. GTDB lineage: Bacteria > Planctomycetota > UBA1135 > UBA1135 > Rohdeia. The sequence continues at coordinate 1,707 of JBIKNC010000148.1, forward strand.
GCCTCTTGAAGGCGCTCGGCGACGAAACGCGCCTGCGGCTGCTCAATCTGCTGCGCGCGGAAGAACTGTCGGGCACCGACCTGATCGAGATCCTGAACCTCGGTCAGAGCCGCGTCTCGGCGCACCTCGCGCTCCTGAAAGACGTCGGCCTCGTGATCGACCGGCGCCTCGGCCGCCGCAGCCTGTACGCGCTCGTGCCGGGCGAAGCAGCCGATCTCGCGCTGCAGGTCCTCGATCGTCACACGAAGAGCCCCGAGTTCGCCGCCGACCGCGCGGGGCTCGCGGCGGTGCTCGAACGGCGACGCGAACACAGTCGCGCGTACTTCGATCGCGTGGCCGCGGCCTTCGGTGAAGAGGCGCTGCCCGGTCGCACGTGGGAGGGTCTCGCGCGCGCGGCCTTCATGATGGTGCCGACGCGGCGCTGCGTGGACCTGGGCATCGGCGACGGATTGCTCACGCTGCTCTTGGCCGAGCACGCCGAGGTCGTGTGCGCCGTCGACCGCGATCAGGAGATGCTCGACCAGCTCTCCATGCGCGCCCATCGCAAAGGCCTCACGAACATCGAGACCGTCAACGCCGAGATCGAGGACCTGCCGCTCGCGGACGGCGCCTACGACCTGGTGGTCTCGAGTCAGGTGCTGCACCACGCACAGGAGCCGTTGCGCGCGCTGAAGGAAGCGCGGCGCGTACTCGAGCCGGGCGGGCGCGTGCTCGTGCTCGATCTGCTCGCCCACAACCACACCTGGGTGCGCGAGCGCTTCGGCGCCGTGCACCTCGGTTTCACCGAAGCCGAACTCGCGAAGAACCTCGAGCGCGCCGGCTTCGAAGACGTGCACGTCATCCGCGCCGCACGCGATCCGCATCCCCCCCACTTCATGACGCTGGCCGCCACCGGCCGTGCGTCCGCGAACGCCGCCAAGAGCCGCGCTCGCTCCGAACGCAGCCCACGCGCCCCCGCACGTCGATGAGTTCCGTCACTGCCACCACCGAAATCCCCCCCGCCCGCGTCGACACGGAGCGCGTGCTTCGCGATCTCGCACGTCAACGCGTCCTCGTGCTCGACGGCGCGATGGGCACGATGATCCAGGAGCGCAAGCTCGAGGAGCACGACTTCCGAGGCGAGTTGCTCGCGAACCACCCGTCGCCGCTGCAGGGCAACAACGAACTCGTCAGCCTCACTCGGCCGGACGTGATCCTCGACATCCACCGCGCGTTCCTCGACGCGGGCGCGGACATCCTCGAGACGAACACGTTCGGCGCGACGCGCATCGCGCAAGGCGACTACGGCACGCAGCACCTCGTGCGCGAACTCAACCTCGCCGCCGCACGCCTCGCGCGCCAGGCCGCCGACGAGTACTCGCAGCGCACGCCGGACAAGCCGCGCTTCGTCGCCGGCGCGATCGGGCCGACGAACAGGACGCTCAGCCTCTCGCCGGACGTGAACGACCCCGGCTACCGCGCGGTCACGTGGGACGAAGTGGTCGAGGCGTACGAGGAACAGACGCGCGCGCTGCTCGAAGGCGGCGTCGACATCCTGCTGGTCGAGACGATCTTCGACACGCTCAACTGCAAAGCGGCGATCTTCGCCATCGAGCGCGTGTTCGACGAGGTCGGTCGGCGCGTGCCGCTGATGATCTCCGTCACGCTCACCGACGCGTCGGGTCGCACGCTGTCGGGGCAGACGCTCGAGGCCTTCCTGCGTTCGGTCGAACACGCCGGAGCGATCTCCGTCGGCATCAACTGCGCGCTCGGCGCAGCGGAGATGCGGCCGTACGTCGCGGAACTCGCGCGCTCGACGGGGCTGCTCGTGTCGTGTTATCCGAACGCCGGTCTGCCGAACGCGTTCGGCGAGTACGACGAGGCGCCGAGCACGACCGCGGCACACCTGCACGGCTTCTGCGAAGAAGGCTGGACCAACATCGTCGGCGGTTGCTGCGGCACGACGCCGGAGCACATCCGCGCCATCGCACAGAGAGTCGCGAACCTGCCGCCGCGCACGGCGCCGCAGCTCGACGACACGTTGACGCACTTCAGCGGCCTCGAATCGCTGCGCATCGGGAAGGACTCGAACTTCCAGATGATCGGCGAACGTACGAACGTCACCGGTTCGGCGAAGTTCCGCAAGTTGATCGAGGCGGGCGACTTCGACGGCGCCCTCGACGTGGCGCTCGAACAGGTGCGCGGCGGCGCGAACTTGCTCGACGTCAACATGGACGAGGGCATGCTCGATTCGGAGGCGTGCATGACGCGCTTCCTGCAACTCGTGGCGGCGGAGCCCGAGATCGCGCGCATCCCGATCATGATCGACAGCTCGAAGTGGACGGTCATCGAGGCCGGCCTGCGCTGCGTTCAGGGCAAGGGCGTCGTCAACTCGATCTCGCTCAAGGAAGGCGAGGCCGACTTCGTCGCGAAGGCGCGCACGATCAAGCGCTACGGCGCCGGTGTCGTCGTCATGGCCTTCGACGAACAGGGTCAGGCCGACACGGTCGAACGCAAGCTCGCGATCTGTAAGCGCGCGTACCGCATCCTGCGCGACGTCGTCGACTTCCCCGCGAACGACATCGTCTTCGATCCGAACATCCTCGCGGTCGCGACGGGCATCGAGGAACACGCCGAGTACGGCAAAGCCTTCATCGAAGCCACGCGCCTCATCAAGGCCGCCTGCCCGGGCGTACACATCTCGGGCGGCGTCTCGAACCTCTCGTTCAGCTTCCGCGGCAACGACATCGTGCGCGAAGCGATGCACTCGGCCTTCCTCTTCCATGCCCAGAAGGCGGGGATGGACATGGGCATCGTCAACGCGGGGCAACTCGTCGTGTACGACGACATTCCCAAGGAGCTCTTGGAGCGCGTCGAGGACGTGATCCTCAATCGCCGACCCGACGCGACCGAGCGGCTCGTCGAGATGGCCGAGACGATCAAGGGCAAGGGCAAGAAGCGCGAACTCGATCTCTCGTGGCGCGCCGGCACCGTGCAGGAGCGTCTGGTGCACGCGCTCATCCACGGTGTCGTCGACTTCATCGAAGCCGACACGGAAGAAGCGCGTCAGCTCTATCCGCGCCCGCTCGAAGTCATCGAGGGTCCGCTGATGGACGGCATGCGCGTCGTCGGCGACCTGTTCGGCGCGGGCAAGATGTTCCTGCCGCAGGTGGTGAAGAGCGCGCGTGCGATGAAGCGCTCCGTCGCGTACCTCGAGCCCTACATGGAGGCCGAGCGCAGCGTCGGCCAACGCCGCACGCAGGGCAAGATCGTCATGGCGACGGTCAAAGGCGACGTGCACGACATCGGCAAGAACATCGTCGGCGTCGTGCTGGGCTGCAACAACTACGAGATCGTCGACCTCGGCGTCATGGTGCCGGCCGACAAGATCCTCGACACGGCCGTGCGCGAAGGCGCCGACGTGATCGGCCTGTCGGGCCTCATCACGCCGTCGCTCGACGAGATGGTGTTCGTGGCGGCGCAGATGGAGCGGCGCGGCATGAAGCTGCCGCTGCTGATCGGCGGTGCGACGACTTCGAAGCAGCACACCGCGGTCAAGATCGCGCCGAAGTACCACCGCGGCGCGATCCACGTGCACGACGCGTCGCGTGCCGTCGGTGTGGTGTCGGCGTTGATGGACGGCAACGGCAGCGCCGCGTACGAGGCGCAGATCAAGAGCGACCAAGCGGTGCTGCGCGAGCAGTTCGCCCAGCGCACCGAACGGCGCCTGCTCTCGCTCGAAGCGGCGCGGCGCAATGCTCCGAAGTTCGACTGGAATGCCGTCGACCTCGCGCGCCCGAGCCACCTGGGCGCGCGCATCGTCGACGACGTGACGATCGACATGCTGCGTCCGTACATCGACTGGACGTTCTTCTTCTCCACGTGGGAGATGAAGATGAAGTTCCCGAAGATCCTCGACGACGCGGAGCTCGGGCCCGCGGCGCGCGAGCTGTACGAGAACGCGAACGCGCTGCTCGAACGCATCGAACGCGAGAAGCGCCTGCGCCTCGCCGGTGTCGTCGGCTTCTGGCCGGCGCAGTCGCAGGGCGACGACGTCGTGCTCTTCGAGGACGAAGCCGCGACGCGCGAGCTCGCGCGCTTCCCGATGCTGCGGCAGCAGAACCAGCACGCCGACGCGCGTCCGAATCTGAGCCTCGCCGACTACGTCGCGCCGCGTTCGAGCGGTCGCGTCGATCACGTCGGCGGGTTCTGCGTCACGGCCGGCCTCGGCGCCGACGAATTCGCCGCGGAGTTCGAAGCGCAGCACGACGACTACGACTCGATCATGGTCAAGGCGCTCGCGGACAGGCTGGCCGAGGCCTTCGCCGAGTTCCTGCACCAACGTGTGCGCAGCGAACTCGGCCATCCCGATCCCGCGGGGCTCACGCACGACGACCTCGTCGCCGAACGCTTCCGCGGCATCCGCCCCGCCTTCGGCTACCCGGCCTGCCCGGACCACCGGCCCAAGCGCGACTTGTTCCGCGTCCTGGGCGCCGAGCGCATCGGCGTGAAGCTGACGGAGAACCTCGCGATGTGGCCGGCGGCGAGCGTCAGCGGCCTGTACCTCGCACACCCACAAGCGCGCTACTTCAACGTCGGCAAGATCGATCGCGATCAGGTCGCGGACTACGCGCGCCGCGTCGACGGCGACGTCGAGCAGTGCGAGCGCTGGCTCGGTTCGCACCTGTCGTACGACGTCTGATCGACGGGTGACGTGTGCGCTCGCAGGGAGGTACGCTCGACGTGCCGCCGCCCGAGCTGGGCGCTCACTCCGATGACTCCGTCACCCGCGCGCCCCGTCGTCGCCGTGCTCCGGTTCGCCGGCGCTTTCGGTGTCGTCGCCGCGCTGATCGGCGCGCATCTCCCGTGGCCGCGTGACGCGCAGCTCGGCGCGCGTCTCGCCCACTTCGCCGCGGATGAAGTCGGTTACGACGCGCTCTTCGTCGGAGCGAGCGGCATCTACCGCGGCCTCGACCCCCAGGTGATCGACGCCGAACTCGCCACCCTCGGCCGACCGCTGCGCACCTACAACCTCGGCGCGCCCGGCATGTCCGGCTTCGAGGCGGACGTCGTGTTGCGCGCGGCGCTCGCAGCCCGCGGCGACGAACTGCACTACGCCTTCGTCGAGCCGGGCCCCTGGAACGCGACGCTCGAGAACCAGAACGTCGGCTCGTACCGCTTCATGTTCTGGCACACGCCGCGAGCGACCGCAGCGGCCGCGCGCTCGGCCTGGGCCGCGCCGCTGCCGCTCGACGAGCGACTGATCCTCGTCTGGACCCACGTGCGCATCGCCGCGCGGCGCGCGGCCGGCTTCGGCTCCGCCGAGCAGTTCGCACACGCCTGGTTCGAACTCGATCCGCCGAGCGCGGTCGAGAGCGCCTCGGTCGCGAGCGGCGGCTTCCTCTCGCTGGACGACGATCCCGATCCGCTGATGGCGCAGCGCCACGTGAACTTCCTGGAGCAGCACGCCCCGGATTTCGACGGACTGGTGCGAGCGCTCGAGCGTTCGCGCGCCGCGCCGCTGAAGTCCGAGGCGTTGCGCACACACGAGTTCCTGCCGCACGACGATCAAGCGGCCGCGGTCGCCGCGGTCGGCGCGACGATCGTGCACGTGCTGCCGCCGTACACGACGCACAACCGTGCGTACGACGTGCTCGTGCGCGACGGCCGCATCGCGAGCCTGCTCGCGTTCACGGACCCCAAGCGCTATGCACGGCTCTACGCCGTCGACCTGCGCCACGACCGCGAACACCTGACCGCGGAAGGCGCGCGGCTCCTCAGCTCGCTCTTCGCGCGCGAGTTCGCGCGCGCCGTGCGCGCCGGTGAGATCCCCGAGGTCTCGCGCCCGTGATCTTCACCGAGCTGCGCTTCGTCCTCTTCTTCCTCGTGGTCCTGGCGGTCCACTGGGCACTGCGGAGCCACGGCGCGCGCAAGAACTGGCTGCTGGTCACGAGCTACGTCTTCTACGGCGCGTGGGACTGGCGGTTCCTCTTCCTGATGGCGGGTTCGACCGCCCTGGACTACTTCTGCGGTCTGTGGCTCGGGAGCACGGACGACCCGCGGCGGCGGCGTTTCGCGATGGCGCTGAGCCTCGTGGGCAATCTCGGCTCACTCGCGCTCTTCAAGTACTACGACTTCTTCGTCGAATCCGCCGCCTCGCTGCTGCGCAGCATCGGGTTCGAAGCCGACACACACACGCTCGGCCTCGTGTTGCCGGCGGGCATCAGCTTCTACACGTTCCAGACGCTGAGCTACACGATCGACGTGTACCGGCGCGAGTTGCCCGTCGCGCGCAACTTCCGCGACTTCGCGCTGTTCGTGTCGTTCTTCCCGCAACTCGTCGCGGGCCCGATCGTGCGCGCGAGCGACTTCCTACCGCAGCTCGATCAGCAGAGTCGCCTCGCCGACGCACGCTTCCGCGCGCTCCTGTTCCTGTTCCTCGCCGGCTTCGTCAAGAAGGCCTGCATCGCCGACAACCTCGCGGCCGCGATCGACCCCGTCTTCGCGGACCCGGGCGCTCACAGCCCGTCGACGCTGTGGCTCGCCGCCGCCGGCTACTACACGCAGATCTACTGCGACTTCTCCGGCTACAGCGACATGGCGATCGCGACGGCCGGCATGCTCGGCTACCGCCTGCCGATCAACTTCGCGTTCCCGATGCTCGCGACGAGCATCACGACCGCCTGGCGCCGCTGGCACATCTCGCTCTCGACCTGGTTCCGCGACTACCTCTACATCCCGCTCGGCGGCAACCGCCGCGGCGCGCTGCGCACATCAGCGAACCTGTGGATCGTGTTCCTGTTGTGCGGCCTGTGGCACGGCGCGAACTGGACGTTCATCGTGTGGGGCGCGCTCCACGGCGCGTTCCTCGTCTTCGAACGCGTCACCGGTGCGCAGCGCTTCCTCGATCGCACGCCGCTGGGTGCGATCTACGCGCAGCTCGTCTTCATGCTGGCCTTCGTCGTCTTCCGAGCGAGCGATCTCGCGAGTGCCGGTGATTTCGTCGGCGGGATGTTCCGCTCATCGAGCGCCGTCGGCGACTTCGCCTACCAGACGCCACTCGCGATCCTGTGTGTGTTCCTCGTCGCTCACGTCGCCATGTACAACCGCATCGGCCACGAGGCCGCGGCGAAGCTGCCCGGCTGGCTGCAAGACGTGCTGCTGGGCGCCGCGTTCGCGCTCGCGCTGCCGTTCGCGGCGTACGACTATGCGCCGTTCATCTACTTCCAGTTCTGACGTGAAGAGCGGCGGCAAGTTGCCGTGCGCTATCAGCCGTCGCTGCGTTCCTTTGCTTTGACTTTGCGTCCTTTGCGTCCTTTGCGGTGAAGTGCAACGGTCCTGGATCGGTGCCCGTTGCACTTCACCGCAAAGGACGCAAAGGACGCAAAGTCAAAGCAAAGAACGAAGGACGAATGAGAGTTGACTGCGAGTTGGAAGCGCAGCGGCGAATGTCAGCGAACACCTCATTCGACGTTCCATCTTCCCGTCGCGAATTGGTCGTCGATCGCAGCCGCGAGCGCTCTCTGCGCATCGACCGAGGCCAGGGGTTCGAGCAAGCGCGCACAGGCTGCCGGCGCAGCCGTTCGCCTTCGGCGCAGGACTTCGAGCGCGAGCGGGAACCACGGACAGTGCTCGCGCCAGACGGCGGGACTCGCGGCGAGGAGTGAGGCGAGCGAGACCTTGCGCACGGCGCTCACCTCGGCGGGGTGCGGTGCGATGGTTGCGCCGGCGGCGAGCTGCGCGACGAGGACGGCGCAGCGTTCGTTCTCGGCCAGCGGGCCGAGCGCCGACGTCGAGCTCGCGGGATCGTCGACGCGGTAGACGACTTCGCCCAGATCCACGGGCTCGACGTCCAGTCCAAGTTCCTCGCGCGTGCGGCGGCGCGCGGCGGCGACGTTCGATTCGCCTTCGAGCTGGTGGCTCGCGACGGTGCCGTCGAAGCAGCGCGGCCAGAGCGGCTTCGCATCGGCGCGGCGCGCGAGCACGACGTGCCCGAGGGCGTCGAAGAGGACGAGCGTGAACGCGCGGTGCGGCAGTCCGGGCGCGCGGTGCGCGTCGACGATGTCGGCGGTGCCGATCGCGCGGCCCGCGGCGTCGACGAGGACGACCGGCGGGCGGGCACCGCGGGGCGGTGTCGTCAGAGCGAAGAATCCTCGGACGCCGCCGACAGGATGATGCCCATCGAGAAGCCGATCGCGGCGCCCGCGAGCGCGCCGGCCGGCATGAAGTACGCGAAGTTCAGTCCGGCGAAGCCCGCCAGGATGCAGGCCGCGACGAAGCCTTTGACGGCTCCGAGCAGGATGATCGGCGCGAACTGGCGCAGCGGGACGATGGGGCTCTCGTGGGTGCTCATGGCGTGTCGTGGGAACGAGGCGAGCAGGATACCGGGGGCGCGCGGCGCCTCACAGTCCGCGCGCGGCGCGGTTCACAGCCGGCGGATCGCGATGTTCCGGAACCAGACCGGATCGCCGTGGTCCTGGAGCGCGATGTGGCCGGCCGGACGACGGCCGTAGTCCGGCATGGAGGCGAACTTCGAGGCGGCGACGAGGCGCTCCCACTCGGGCGAGAGCAGCTCGTAGTCGACGACCAACCGGTCGTTGAGGAAGTGCTGCACGCGGTTGCCCTGCACGACGAGGCGCGTGCGGTTCCAGCCGCCGGTCGTGTTGGCGGCCTTCACGGCCGCGGCGTGCAGCGCGTAGTTCGCGCCCGCCGACGTGAGTGCGCTGCCGCCGTCGGGATGGCCGGCGTCGTCGAGGATCTGGAACTCCGGTCCGGTCTCCCAGACGTAGTTCTTGTCCTCGGTCACGTTGAAGAAGATGCCGCTGTTCGCGCCGATGCCGACGCGCCAGTCGATGCGCAACTCGAAGTCGTCGTAGGTCTCGCGGCTGACGAGATCGCCACCCTCGCCGGCGCGGTGGATCGCTGCGTCGTCGATCACCCAGCCGCTGGGTGCGGCGTCCTGTTTGAAGCCGCGCCAGTGTTCGAGGCTCTCGCCGTCGAAGAGGAGCTGCCAGCCGGCGGCGCTCTCACTCTTCGACAGGTGGTTCGGCACGGGAGCGGCGCAGGCGGACAGGGTGGCGGCGAGGACGAGAGCGGTGAGGCGCGCGGTGGTCATGTGGATCGAGGGCGGTTCGTTGGGCGCATGGTGAGAAACCAGAAGGATGGACGCCAGCGCTCCCGCGTTCGGTTGACGCGTACGGTGTCAGACACCGGATCCGTCACGGCGGTGGCGAATGGCCGGATCGCACGGCGGCGATGCGAGCGGCGCTCCGCGCCGCTTGCA
>JBIKNC010000017.1:0-35445 GCA_044358925.1 Planctomycetota bacterium
GGCACGGGTGCCAGCGACGACGAGCGCAGAGAACGAGAAGCGCCGACCGCCCTTCACGACCGCGGACGAGCGGTTGATCTTGACGGTGAGTTCGGTGACGTTCTCGACTTCTTGGGCCGAGGCGCTGTCGAGGTACGGAATCGGGTCGTTCATCGGATGCTCGGTCGCTCACCCACACGGTGCGGCGCGCGCGGCGCGCGGCGCTCGAGGCGGGTGCTGTTCAGCGTGACGTGGGTGGGCTTGGACGTGGGCGCGTGGGCGGCGCGAAGGCGTGGGTCGGTCGATCGGTTCAGAACACGAGTCCGCCCTGACGGGCGGCTTCGGCGAGCGCTTTGACTCGCCCATGGAACGCAGCCGCACCGCGGTCGAACACGACCTTCTCGATGCCGGCATCTTTCGCCTTGCGTGCGAGTTCGGCACCGACGGCAGCCGCCCGCTCCGACTTCGACTTGCCGGCGTACTCCGACTCGAAGGCCTTCGACGTCGACGACGCCGCCGCGATCGTCCGACCTGTCAGGTCGTCGATCACTTGCGCGTAGATGTGCTTGGTCGAGCGGTGCACGGAGAGGCGCGGACGATCTGCCGTACGGCGGATGTGGGAACGCACCGACAGCTTGCGGCGGGCGCGGCGCTTCTCGTTGAGGACTTGGGCTTTCATGGTCGTTGGTCGCGGTGTGCTGGTGCGCGTCGGTCGGGGGCGCGTCGTTCGGAAGCTTGGGACGGCGTGTCGTCGTTGGCGTTCGTTCAGGCGCCGCGGCGCCGTATGGCTCCGCGCAACCCATCCGAAAGTGCTTCGATCAGCTGCCGAAGCTCTTGCCGGCCTTGCGGCGGACGTACTCGTCCTTGTAGCGGATGCCTTTGCCCTGGTAGGGCTCGGGCGGACGAACCTTGCGGATCTTCGCGGCCGTCTGGCCGACGAGTTGTTTGTCGATACCCGTGATGCTGATCGTCGTCGGGGTCGCCGTGGCTGCGGCGACACCGGTCGGGATGGCGATCTCGATCGGGTGGCAGAAGCCGATGTTGAGAGTCAGCTTCTGGCCTTGAGCCTTGGCGTTCCAACCGACGCCTTGGATCTCGAGCTCCTTCGTGAAACCGCCGACCACGCCCTTGACCATGTTCTGGAGCAGGGCGCGGGTGAGGCCGTGCATGGCGCGCGCGGTGCGCTCCGTGCCCGAGCCGTTGACGGCGAGTTGTGCTTTGCCCGCTTCGACTTTGATGTCGATCTCCGGGCGAAGGTCCAGCTGGAGCGAGCCCTTCGGACCTTTGACGGTCACGCGGCGACTCTTCTCCTCGATGGTGACCCCGGCGGGGATGGTGACGGGCTGTTTGCCGATGCGGGACATGACGTTGGACGGTGGCTCGAGTGGCGCGACGGGTTCGAACGTGGACGCTTGGATCAGTAGACCTTGCAGAGCACTTCGCCGCCGACGTTGAGCTGGCGGGCGCTGCGGTCCGAGACGATGCCTTGCGGCGTCGACAGTACGTAGATGCCGAGTCCACGCACGACGCGCGGAATGGCTTGCGCGCGGCTGTAGACGCGGCAACCGGGCTTGCTCACCCGTTGGACACTGCGGATGACGCGTTCGCCGTCGGGGCCGTACTTCAGACGGACCACGAGCTCGCTGGAGGGCTTGCCCTCCACGACCTCGTAGCCATCGATGAAGCCCTCGGCCTTGAGCGCTTCGGCGATGCCCACTTTGACCTTCGACGCGGGCATGGTCACCCGATCGCGCCGAATGGCGTTGGCGTTGCGGATGCGAGTCAGCATGTCCGCGATGGGATCGGTCATCATGATCTGGAGTCTCTCTTCGTTCGCGTTTGGAACTTTGGTCGAAGGCGGCGCTCGTTCGAGCGGATGCCGCGCGCGGGTGTCAGCTCTTGCCCTTGCGGAACGGCATGCCGAGCTGCTCGAGGAGGAAGTAACCCTGTTCGTCGGTCGCTGCCGTCGTGACGAACGTGATGTCCATGCCCTGCTGGAACTCGATCTTGTCGAGTTCGATCTCGGGGAAGACGTTCTGCTCGGAGAGGCCGAGCGAGTAGTTGCCGCGACCGTCGAGCTTGCTGTTCACCCCGCGGAAGTCGCGGATGCCCGGCAGCACGATGTTCACGAGGCGATCGGCGAACTCCCACATGTGGGCGCGACGAAGCGTGACCGCGACACCGATCGGCATCCCTTCGCGCAGTTTGAAGCCCGAGATCGCCTTGCGCGCCTTGCGGATCGTCGGCTTCTGGCCGGTGATCTGCGCCAGGTCCTTGAGCGCTGCTTCGACGCGCCCCTTGTTCTCGACCGCGCCCTTGCAGCCCATGTTCACCACGATCTTGGTGAGACGCGGGACCGCCATCGGGTTCGCGATTCCGAAGCGCTCTTTGAGCTTCGGCACGACCTCGAGGTCGTACTTCTTCTTGAGGCTGGGCTGGATCTTCGTGGTCGACATGGGATGCATCGGTCGGGCGCGTGTGCCCGGTCTTGGTCGGGCGCGCCCAGAGGGCGTTCGTGGATGCGGCGTGGGCGAGGTACGGTCAGCTCTTCTTCGCGGCCTTGCCGTCGGCCGGGCGCTTGCGCGTGCCCTTGCCAGTGGCCGGATCGACGAGCATCACGTTGCTCGCATGGATCGAGCAGGCTTCCTGGAAGCGCTCGCCCTTGGGTTGTTGCTGGTTGGGCTTGCGCGTCTTCCAACGGACGTTGATGCCGTCGACGATGACGCGATTGCTCTCGCGCACGACCTGGAGGATCGCACCGCGACGCCCTTTGTCGTTGCCGGCGATGACGAGGACATCGTCTCCCTTCTTGAGCTTCATCAGACGACCTCCTGAGCCAGCGACACGATCTTCATGAAGTTGCGGTCGCGCAGCTCGCGCGCCACGGCTCCGAAGATGCGCGTGCCTTTCGGGTTGCCTTCGGCGTCGACCAGAACCAGGGCGTTGCGGTCGAAGCGCACGTAGGTGCCGTCGGCGCGACGAGTGCTCTTCGTGACACGCACGATCACACCCTTCACGACCGATCCCTGCTTGACCTCCGAGCCGGCGATCGCCTTCTTGACGGAGGCGACGATGACGTCACCGAGGGTGGCGTAACGGCGGTGGGTGCCGCCGAGCACTTTGATGCACTGGACTCGTTTGGCGCCGGTGTTGTCGGCGACGTCCAGCATGGACTGCATCTGGATCATTGGTTCGCACCTCCATCGGCGCGCTTGGTGCCGGCCAGGTCGATCGCGAGGGCCTCACCCTCGGCAGCCGAAGCCTGTGCCATTCGGTTCGCCTCGACGATGCGCACGAGACGCCAGCGCTTCAGCTTGCTGAGCGGCCGGGTCGCGACGATCTCGACCGTGTCCCCCACCGACGCGGTGTTGCTCTCGTCGTGGGCGTAGTACTTCTTGTGCGAGCGGACGGACTTGCCGTACTTCGGGTGCGCGAAACGGCGCTCCACGCTGACGGCGATCGTCTTGTCCATCTTGGCGCTCGAGACGATGCCTTGCATGACACGTCGAGCGTTGCGCTGGGTTTCGGACATGGTTCGTTGGGGCGGAAAGTGTTCGACGGTGCGGAGCGGAATCAGCGCGGCTTCTGGCCGGCGATGCCGGTGGCGCGCTCGTGCAGGAGGGTGGTGACTCGCGCGATCGAGCGGCGCACGGTGCGTGCGCGGCTCGGGTTGTTCGAGGCCTCGGACGATGCGCGGAAGCGCAAGCCGAAGAGTTCCTTCTTGAAGTTCGCGAGGTCGAAGCGCAGCTCCGAATCGGTCTTGCTCCGTGCTTCTTCGATGTTCATGGCGGGATCGGGTCGTGGGCGGCTCGTGCGCGAAGGATGGACGGTTGGAGCTCAGTGCGTCGCGACGCGGCGGACGAGCCTGACCTTGATGGGCATCTTGTGCGCGACGCGCTTGAAGGCCAGCTTGGCCTTCTCTTCGCTGACGCCACCGATCTCGAACATCACGGTGCCCGGACGGACGACGGCGGCCCAGTAGTCGACGTCGCCTTTGCCGGTGCCCATTCGCACTTCGAGCGGCTTCGCCGAGATCGGCTTGTGCGGGAAGATGCGGATCCAGATCTTCGCAGCGCCACCGCAAGCGCGGTTCGCCGCGATACGTCCGGCTTCGATCTGGCGGCCCGTGACCCAACCGGCGTCGAGCGCTTGCAGACCGTACTCCCCGTAGGAGACGCGATTTCCGCGCGTGGCGTAGCCCTTCACCTTCCCTCGGAAGGATTTACGGAAGCGCGTCCTCTTCGGCATCAGTGCCATGGTCGTGGATCCTCTTCGCTGCTCTGTGGCTGAGTGGTTCGGTGCTGTTCGAGTGCGGCGCTGATGGTTCAGCGCCGTTTGGCGCGCTCAGTTGCGCGGGCCGTTCTCACGACGGGGGCCGCCGCGGCGCGGGCCGCGCTGTTGCGCGGGGAAGGCATCGCCGCCACCGCGCTCGTTGCGTGCCATCCCGCCGAGCGGGAAGCGGTAGTCGAGCATCTGTCCAGGCTCGACGTCGCCCTTGTAGATCCAGACCTTGACGCCGATGACGCCGTAAGCCGTCTGTGCTTCAGCCGTGCCGTAGTCGACGTAGGCGCGCAACGTGGAAAGCGGTACGCGGCCTTCGCGTTCCTTCTGCTGGCGCGCCATTTCGGCGCCGCCCAGTCGGCCGTTCAGCTCGACCTTCACACCCTTGGCGCCGGCCTGAACCGTCGTCTGAATGGTCTTCTTGATCGCGCGGCGGAAGTGCTGGCGCTTCTCGAGCTGCTCGGCGAGCGATTCGGCCACCAGGTACGCCTCGAGCTCGGGCCGCTTGATCTCGCGCACGGTCAGGTGGCAGGTCATCTTCACGATGTCCTGCAGCTCCTTCTTGAGCTGCTCGACGCGCGCACCCTTGCGACCGACCAGCACGCCCGGACGGGCCGTGTGGACGATGACGTTGACGGCCTCGCTCGTGCGCTCGATCTCGATGCGCGGGATGCCGGCCGACTTGAACTCCTTGTGGATGTGGCGACGGATGCCCTGATCTTCCTTCAGGAACTGACGGAAGTTCTTCTTGCCGGCGTACCAACGGGAGCGCCAGGGCTCGATGACGGCGATGCGGAAGCCGGTGGGGTGGACTTTTTGGCCCATGTTTTCTTTGCCGCGCGTTCGGAGCGACGTGTTCGGTACGACTGGTCGTGGATGTGCGTTTGGTGAAGCGCGGCGCTCAGGCCATCTCGCGCACGACGACGGTCAGGTGTGCGGTGCGCTTGCGGATCGGCATCGCGCGTCCCTGGGGACCCGGACGGAAGCGCATGCGGTTGTTGAGCAGCGGGCCGCCGTCAGCGAAGCACTTGGCGATGTACAGACGGTTGACGTTGACCGATTCCGACTGCGCCGCATTCGCGACCGCGGACTGCACGACCTTCCGGTAGAAGGTCGCGGCCCTTTGCGGCGCGAACTCGAGCAACTCGAGTGCATCGTTCACGTGCAGACCGCGGATGGCGTCGGCGACGAGGCGCGCCTTGCGCGCGGTGAGGCGAGCGAAGCGGTGCACCGCTTTGAACTCGGGGGCTTGCACTTGTTCGGTCATGGCTCTGGCACTCGTGCTGGTTCGACTTCGGTCGGCAGGCTTGGCGGTGGAAGGCGCTGTACTGGCGGGCTCGCGTGGTCAGGCGGCTGCCGCGGAGCAGGGCTCGGCGGCGCGCTCGATCACTTTCCGGGCGCTCCGGTCTTCTTGGCGGCTTCTTTCTTGTTCGTGTGGCCGCGGAAGGTGCGGGTCGGCGAGAACTCGCCGAGTTTGTGGCCGACCATGTCCTCGGTGACTTGCAGGCGCAGGTGCTGCTTGCCGTTGTGGATCATGAACACGTGCCCGATGAAGTCGGGCGTGATCGTGCAGGCGCGCGCCCACGTCGTGATCGGCTTGCTGCCCGGTTCTTTGACCGCGGCGACCTTCTTGCTGAGCTTGGGGTCGACGTACGGCCCCTTGCGAATGCTGCGTCCCATCGTGGTGCTTGGCTGTGGACTGTGGTGTGCGAGCGCGTGTGGCGGAGTGGTGAGGCGGCGCGCCCGAGCTTGGCTCGAGCGCTCGCTCGGTCACTTGCGACGGCGGAGGATGAACTTGTTGGAGGGATGGCTCGGACGGCGCGTCTTGCCGCCCTTCGCGAGCACCGCGTGCGGAGAGCACGGGTGACGGCCACCGGCCGTACGGCCTTCACCACCGCCCATGGGGTGGTCGACCGGGTTCTGAGCCGTACCGCGCACTTCCGGGCGTCGGCCCATGTGGCGCTTGCGACCCGCTTTGCCGAGTTTGACGTTCTGGTGGTCGGTGTTACCGACGCGGCCGATCGTCGCGCGGCAGCGGATGTGCAGTCGGCGCAGTTCGCCCGACGGCATCATGACCACGGCGTAGTCGCCTTCGCGCGCCTGGAGTTGCGCGGCCGATCCCGCACTGCGGCAGACCTGCGCGCCGCGACCCGGCTGCATCTCGATGTTGTGGATCGTGAGGCCGATCGGGATGTCCGCAAGGTCCATCGCGTTGCCGTTCTGCGGCTCCGCGGTCTTGCCGGACATCAACTTCGTACCGACGCCCAGGCCGAGCGGAGCGATGACGTAGCGCTTCTCGCCGTCCGCGTAGACCACGAGCGCGATGTTCGCGGAGCGGTTCGGGTCGTACTCGACCGTCTTCACGACACCCGGCACGCCGTCCTTGTCGCGCTTCCAGTCGATGAGCCGGTAGCGACGTTTGTTGCCGCCGCCGCGACGTCGCGAGGTCTGGTGGCCGTGGTTGTTGCGGCCGCCGGTCTTGCGCTTCGGACGCAGGAGACTCTTCTCCGGCGTCGACGTCGTGATCTCGTTGTAGTCGAGGACGCTGCCGTGACGACGGCCAGCTGATGTCGGTCGATACTGCTTGATGCCCATGGCGCGAAGGTGCGGTGCGTGTGTACGTGTGTGGGAAGGGATCGTCGAGTCGAGGGCCCAGCTCCATCCGCGCGAGCGGTTGGGCCAGGGGCACCTGAGAGAGCAGGTTCGGCGCGCAGCGCCTCCTTCTCACTCTCTCAGTCGCCGCTCAGAGGACTTCGATCGAGTTCCCCTCTTGAAGGACGACCATGGCCTTCTTCCAGGCGGGCGTCTGTCCCGGGACGAAGCCGCGCCGACGCACTTTCTGCGTGGCGTGCAGCGTGTTGACGGCGCGCACCTTCACGTTGAACAGCCGTTCGATCGCCTGGCGGATCTCCACCTTGTTGGCGTCGATCGGAACGCGGAAGTGGTAGGCGTTGCGCTTGGCCATGTCATCCGAGGACTTCTCGGTGACATGCGGCTTCTGAACGATGTGGTAGCAGCGATCGAGGTTGCTCACTTGGCGCCTCCCTTCTTGGCGTCGGACGTGCCCGCGGCGGACGAGTCGTTGGTCGTACCGACGCGCTTGGCGAGGGCTTCGATGGCGGCGCGCTCGGCGACCAGCAGGCCGCCGTTGACGACGTCGTGCGCGCACAGGTCGGCCGCGAAGCACACGGCGACGCCCGGGAAGTTGCGGAACGACTTCCAGATGTTCTCGTTCGGCGCGGTGAGCACGAGTGTCACACGGCGCGGAGTGCCGAAGCCTTCGATGAGCGCTCGAGCCGACTTGGCCGACGGTGCGCTGAAGCCCGACAGGTCGGCCACGGCCACTTCCCCATCGGCGAACTTGCCGGCGAGCGCCGAGCGCAGCGCGACGCGGCGCGCCTTGATCGGCATGTGGTAGCTGTAGTCGCGGGGCAGCGGTCCGAAGATCGTGCCGCCACCGCGCCAGATCGGCGACTTCCGGTCACCAGCGCGCGCGCGGCCCGTGTGCTTCTGCTTCCAGGGCTTCTTGCCCGAGCCCGCGACTTCGCTGCGGCCCTTCGTCTTCACCGTTCCCTGGCGTTGGTTCGCCTGGAACATGACGACGGCGTCCTTCAGCGTGCGGTACAGCACGCGACCGCCGAACGGCGTCTCGTCGATCGCGACCTCGCCGACGGCGCCTGATTTGTAGCTCTTGACCTGCATGGCCTCTGCTTTGCTCGAGTGTTCTTACGTGTGTGCGTGCGTGGGATGCGATCGGGGGGGCTGAGTTCGTCGTCGGCGTTCGCCGTCGATCACTTCTTGCCCTTGCCCGCTGCGGCCTTCGCGGCCGGCTTCGCAACCGGGACCTTGACGATGCCCGTGCGGGCCGTGCGAACCTCGACGAATCCGTTGTTCGGACCCGGCACCGAGCCGCACACGAAGATCAGGTTGCGCGCCGCGTCCACACGTGCGACACGCTGGTTCTTGGTCGTGCAGCGCTCGGCGCCGAAGTGACCAGACATGCGCTTGCCCGGGAACAACTTGCCCGTGCGCTTGTTGCCGATCGAACCCGGTTGGCGCACGTTCATGCAGCCGTGGGTCTCGGGGCCGCGGTGGAAACCGTGGCGCTTGATCGTGCCCGCGAAGCCGCGGCCCTTCGATGTGCCGATGACGTCGACGAGGTCGCCGGCCTTGAACGCATCGACCGCGATCGTGGCCCCGACGGCGAGCGTCGCAGGCGCGGTCAGGCGCTGTTCGCGCAAGAAGCGCTTCGGCGCGATGCCGGCCTTCGCGCAGTGACCGCGGCGCGGCTTGCTGGCGCGCGAATCCTTCACGTCCTCGAAGCCGAGCTGAATGGCGTCGTAGCCGTCCGTCTCCTGCGTGCGCACTTGCGCGACCACGCAGGGTCCGGCCTCGACGATGGTGACGGGAACGACGGTGCCGTCCTCAGCGAACAGCTGCGTCATCCCGCGTTTGCGTCCCAGGATCAGCGTCATGATTCCTCGAACCGAGGCCGAGGCCTCGTCGTTGGTGCTCGAGGGCCAAGGCCCCCGAGAGAGTCGGTTTCGTGGCGGCGCACAGCGCCCCCACGGTCAGGTGCCGGTTCGACCAGTGAGCCCTCGTTGAGCTCGACGCCTGGCCACGCGGCGTGGATGTTTCTGTTGGGTTCGGCGAGGCAGGGCCCCGTCGGTGTTCTGTCGTGTCGCGGCAGCCCGCTGAGGAGCGGTCGGCGCGCGTCGAGGCCCGCGGGCCTCGCCTCGACTCAGGCCTTGATGCGGATGTCGACACCCGCCGGCATGTTCAGACTCGAGAGCGCGTCGACCGTCTCGGCCGTCGGCTCCGTGATGTAGATGAGGCGCTTGTGCGTGCGGATCTCGAACTGCTCGCGCGACTTCTTGTCGATGAACGGTGAGCGCAGCACGGTGTAGCGGCTGATGCGCGTCGGCAGCGGGATCGGCCCACGAACGCGGGCGCCCGTGCGCTTGGCCGTGTCGACGATCTCCGAGGCCGACTGGTCGAGGGCCTCGTTGTCGTAGGCCTCCATGCGGATCTGGATCTGGAGTTGCTTCTCCATGGAGTCGTCGTGGGCGCGCGGGTCGCGTTTCGGGAGGATCGAGCGGTGTACTGCTGGTTCGTCGCGGGACGGGCCGAGCGCGATCGCGCGCACCTCGGAGTTCCACGCAGCGACGCGCACTCGACATGAGCACGCGGCACCAGGACGGAGTCGACGAGCGACAGCGGTTCGCGCGTGACCGTTCGGCCTCGCGTCGACCTTCTCCCCCGAACGAAGCGCCTGCGGCCTGTCGCGTCGCTGATCGACCCACCACCGGCTCGTCCGATGGCCCGCGCGGCTGCCGGCAGGGCCGGCCGCTCGTGCGGCACTCCGTGGAGTGTGTCGATCCCAGCTCACGTCCATCACCGAGGTCCGAGTTCGGACCGAGGTTCGAGAGTGAGTGGTGCGCGGCGCGTGCACCGCAGATCCGCTTCCCCGATGGGAAAGGGCGAAGAAAGTACCAGCGCCCCCCAGGGTGGTCAACGGTGTGCCCAGGCAATCGCGAAGAAATCTCGAAGGCGCGCCGAAACGCGCGCTCCGTTCAGGTCCACAGCAGGCCGCGAGCACGTTGGTCCGCTTCGGACACCTGCCGGAAGCCGGCCGGCCGCAGCGTGAAACGCGCGCGCCCCTGACTGAGCGAGCGGATGACGGTCGAGTAGCCGGTCATCGGCGCGAGGGGCACTTCGCCGACGATGCGGAGCAGCTCCCCTTCCGAGGCCACCGAACCGATCTTCGCGCGCCGCATCGCGAGGTCGGCGAGCACGCCCGAGCTGTGGTCGTGAGGCACGTCGATCTCGAAGGACACGAGCGGCTCGAGCAGTTCGCACACCGAGCGCGACATGGCGCCGCGCATCGCGAGGCTCGCCGCTTGCACGATCGCCGACTCCCCCGCCGCGTCGCCGACATCCGCATCGAACGCCAGGACGACGGCGCGCGCGTGGATCAGCGGATAGCCGAAACGCGGTCCGACTTCGGCGGACTGATGGATCGCGCGCTCGACGGCGCGTGTGAGTCCAAGGTCGCGGGGCGGATCACAGTTCCACGAGACCTCGAAGCGCAGAGAGTCGGGCTCCGGCTGCAACTCGACTTCGATGCGCCCGAAGAGCCGCACGAGGCCCAGCGTGCGCTCGACCGCGCCCTCGCCGCGCGCCGCGACGCGAACGGCCTCGCGGTAGGCGACGGCCGGCTTCCCGCTGCGCACGGCGATGCGGTAGTCGTCCGTGAGACGATTGTGAGCGACTTCGAGGTGCAGCTCGCCCATCCCCGAGAGGAGCCACTGCCCCGTGTCGGGCAACTCGCGCAACCGCAGAGTCGGGTCCTCGCCGACCATCTCGGCCAAGGCGAGTTCGAGCGCGGGCCTGTCGGTGGAGTTGACGGGCTCGACGACTTGGCTCAACACCGGTTCGCTGAAGGCACGGCCCTCGAGCACGAGCGGTTGCGCCTGCATGCAGAGCGTGTCGCCCGTCGTCAGTCCCGCCACCCCCACGATGGCTCCGATCTCGC
Organism: Planctomycetota bacterium; assembly: GCA_044358925.1. Lineage (GTDB taxonomy): Bacteria > Planctomycetota > UBA1135 > UBA1135 > Rohdeia. The sequence goes on from JBIKNC010000017.1 coordinate 10,796, forward strand.
CGGCGGCGATGCGCTCGACGTCCTCACCGCCGTCTGCGTGAACACGCACGAGTCGTTCGAGGCGCACGTCCGCCTCCAGGCGCGGGACGAAGGCCAACGCCCCGCGCGCGAAGACGCCCGAGCAGCAGCGCACGAACGCGAGTTCGCTCGTGCCGATGCGCTGCACCTTGAAGACGAACGCACACGGCGGACCCGCGAGCGTGGCGCGCACCTCGACCGGTTCACCCGCACCGTCCTTCGCGACGAGAGGCGCGCGTTCCAGCGGGGACGGGAGGTAGTCGACGACCGCGTCGAGCAGGTGCTGCACGCCGATGTTGCGAAAGGCCGATCCGCACAGAACGAGGTGCGCGCGGCGCGCGAGGACGGCGCGGCGCAGTGCGCGGCGCATCGAGGCGGGCTCGATCGCGAGTCCGTCGATGTGCCGCGCGAGGATCTCGTCGTCCCACTCCGCCGCGAAGTCGACGAGATCCGAGCGCAGCACGCCGACCTCGTCGGCGACGGAGGCGGGCACGTCCTGTTCGTGCGGCACACCGCGTTCGAAGCGGTAGGCACGTTCGGTGACGAGGTCGACGAACCCGTCGAACGCGGCGCCCTCTCCGATCGGGTAGTGCAGGAGCACGGCTCGATCGCGCAAACGCGCCTCGATCTTCGCGACCGCGCCGAGGTAGTCGGCGCCGACGCGATCGAGCTGGTTCACGAACGTGATCGTCGGCACACCATGGCGATCGGCCTCGGCCCACACGGCTTCCGACTGGCTCTGAACGCCCGCGAGCGCACTGATCACGAGCACCGCGCCGTCGAGCACGCGCATCGCGCGCTCCACCTCGACCGAGAAGTCGACGTGCCCGGGCGTGTCGATCAATTGGATGCGATGTTCGCGCCACGGCACCGTCGCCGCCGCGAGCGTGATGGTGATGCCGCGCCGCCGCTCTTCCGCCATCCAGTCGAGGACGGTCGAGCCTTCGTGCACCTCGCCCATGCGACGCTCGACGCCGGAGAAGAAGAGCACGCGCTCCGAGAGCGTCGTCTTCCCAGCGTCGATGTGCGCAACGATGCCGACGTTGCGCAAGCGCAAGATGTCAGCGTCGGTCTCGACCGGCAGGATGCGCGGCATCGGTTCCCCCCACGAGCGTGCGATTGGCGGCGAGGAACGCGTCCTTGAAGTGGTAGCCGTCGAGGAGCTCGAGGTCCGGTCGCCCGGCGAGACACGTGACGGCGAACAGGGCCTCGATCGAGGCGAGCCCGGCCACCGGATCGGGGAAGGACTCGCTGCGCCGTGGATAGGCCGTCGCGATGGGCGGCAGTCGACGTGCGAGCGGCGCTCCGGCGACCGAACGCCGCAGCGCGGCCAGTCGGCGCCACGACGAGTCGACGAGGAACAGGCGCGGGACGCCGTTCGCGCTCACGGCGGCAATGTCCGCGGGCGTGAGTTCGGGAGCATCGGGATCGAGGAGCAGCCGCCCACCCGCATCGAGTTCGAGACCCTCGCGCCAACTCACGAAGTCGACACCGACGAGCCCGCGCAGCGGCGCGAGCGAGCACCGACGCCACGACTCCTTCGGGTCGCGTAGGACGAGGATGTCGCGGTCCATGACGGGCATCAGTGTCGCCGCGGCGCGCGGCGATCAGCGCTGTGAAAACACGCGAACCCGCGTGCGGGGCACGCGGGTTCGCAGAGGCACTCGAAGTTCAGGTCGCTCGGGACTCCGATCAGCGAGCAAAGTGCGAGTAGGCCTTGTTGGCTTCGGCCATCTTGTGCACGGTCTCCTTCTGCGAGACCGAGGCACCCGTGCCGTTGTAGGCGTCCACGAACTCTTCGGCGAGTCGGTGCGCCATCGGCTTGCCCTTCTTCTTGCGCGAGTTGTCGACGAGCCAGCGGATGGCCAGGCTCTGCTGACGGTTGCGGCGCACTTCGCGCGGCACTTGGTAGTTGGCACCACCGACGCGCTTGCTGCGCACTTCGACCGTCGGGCGGATGTTGTCGACGACCTTCGTGAAGATCTCGACCTGGTCCTCGACGTTGAGCTTCTTCTGCGCCATGTCGAGCGCTTCGTAGAAGATCTCCTGCGCCGTGGTCTTCTTCCCGTGGCGCATGAGCTTGTTGATGATCTTCGTCGCGAGCGGCGATCCGAACTTCGGATCGGGGAGCTGGAGGACGGCGGTCGACTTGAAGTTGCGGGGCATGGTCGTCGGGCCTCGGGCGTGATGGCCGAAGCGCTCGGGTCGGTTGCTGCGGAGTCTGGTGTTCGGTCGAGGAAGGCGACGTGCACACACGTCACCGGCGGAGCGGGCGAGCGCGCGCCTGCGCGCGCCGCAGGCCGAGTGTCAGGGACGCGACGTCAGCTCGTGTGACGCCGTGTGCCCGACCTCGGCACCCTGGATCACTTCTTCGGCTTCTTCGTGCCGTACTTCGAACGGCTGCGGTTGCGGCCGTCGACGCCGGACGCGTCGAGCGTGCCGCGCAGGATGTGGTAGCGCACACCGGGAAGGTCGCGCACACGGCCGCCGCGCACGAGCACGATCGAGTGCTCCTGCAGGTTGTGGCCCTCACCCGGGATGTAGCAGGTGATCTCCTTGCCGTTCGACAAACGCACGCGCGCGATCTTGCGCAGCGCGGAGTTCGGCTTCTTCGGCGTCTGAGTCTTGACCTGCAGGCACACGCCGCGCTTCTGCGGGCAGGCGTCGAGCACCGGCGACTTGGAGCGTCGCTTGACGGGCCGACGGCCCTTGCGGACGAGTTGGTTGATGGTGGGCATGGGTACTTCGGATGGCGGCCCGCACGTCCGCCGCGTCGCGGCAGACTTCGAGGGCCCAAGAGTCTAGTGGCGGGTCTCTCTCCGTCAAGAGAGCGGAGAGGGTCGGCGCGGGCGGCGCCGCTCGTTCGGCGGGCGCGGCGGGTCACTCCCCCACCGCGCGCCGCCCCATTCGTGGCGAAGAGGCCGGACGTCAGCTGACGAGTTCGTCCTTGTCGTCGGCGCTCTCCTCTTCGGCCTCGATCGCGTCGTCGTCGTCGTCATCGTCGTCGTCGTCACCCAGCCCGAGCGGATCGGGCAGGATGCCTTGGACGCCCGGCGTGCCGAGCGGCGCGAATTCCGCAAGGCTGTCGAGAGCACCGCCTGCGAGCAGAGCATCGATTTCGCTCTCGGCTGTCGGCGCGGCTCCGAAGCTGCGGCCGATCTCGCCGAAGTCGATGTTCTTCTTGACGCGCGTGCGGTAGTGGTCGCGGAAGCCCGTGCCCGTCGGAACCATGTGTCCGAGGATCACGTTCTCCTTGAGACCGACGAGGAAGTCGCGCTTGCCGGCGATCGCGGCTTCGGTCAGCACCTTGGTGGTCTCTTGGAACGAGGCCGCCGAGATGAACGACTCGGAGCTGAGCGAAGCCTTCGTGACGCCGAGGAGCAAGGTCTGGCCGGTGGCCGGCTTCTTGCGCTCCTTGCGCAGGCGTGCGTTCTCCTGGCGGAAGCGGAACTTGTCCACGACGGCGCCCGGGAGGAACTCGCTGTCGCCCGGATCGGCGACCTGCACCTTGCGCATCATCTGCGAGATGATGATCTCGATGTGCTTGTCGTCGATCGGCACGCCCTGCGACCGGTAGACGTTCTGGATCTCGTTCAGGAGGTACTCCTGAACGTTCTCCTCGCCGTTGATCATCAGGATGTCCTGCGGCACGAGCGGGCCGTCGACCAGCGGGTCACCGGCGCGCACTTCGTTGCCCTTGTGGACGCGCAAGTGCTTGCCTTGCGGCACGGCGTGTTCGCGCTCCTCGATGACCGAGCCCTTCTCGTCCACGGCCTTGACGATGATCGTGCGCTTGCCGCGCTTCTTGTCGCCGAGCTCGACGATGCCGTCGATCTCGGAGATCACCGCCGGGTCCTTCGGACGACGGGCTTCGAACAGTTCGGTCACGCGCGGCAGACCGCCCGTGATGTCCTGCGTACCGCCGATCTCACGCGACGTCTTGGCGAGCAGATCGCCCGGCGCGATGGCCTGGCCGTCCTCGACTTCGACGTAGGCGCGTTCCGGAATCGGGTAGAGCGCCAGCGCCCCGCCGTTCTTGTCCTCGAGCACGAGCTGCGGGTGCAGTTCGCCCTTGTGCTCCATGACCTGTTTGCGAGAGATGCCGCGCCGCGAATCGCGCTCGATGCGCAGCGTCTTGCCCTCGATCAAGTCCTCGTAGCGGATCTTGCCCTTGAACTCCGCGAGGATCGGGACGTGGTGCGGGTCCCATTCGCAGAGGACCGCGCCGCCCTTGACCTTGGCGCCTTGCGGCACACGCAGGACCGAACCGATCGGGATCTCGTAGCGGTCGAGTTCGCGACCGCGGTCGTCCATCAGTTGGATCTCGCCCGTGCGGTTGAGCGCGACGTCCTGCTTGTCCTTGTTCTGGACGACGACGAGACCGTGGTACTGGACGGTGCCGTCGCGGCGGGCCTTGATCTCGGACTGCTCCACCGAACGGCTGGCCGTACCACCGATGTGGAACGTGCGCATGGTGAGCTGCGTACCCGGCTCACCGATCGACTGCGCCGCGATGATGCCGACAGCCAGGCCGCGTTCGGCGACCGTGCCGCGCGAGAGGTCCATGCCGTAGCAGCGTGCGCACACGCCGAGGCCGGCCTCGCACGTGAGCGGGCTGCGCACCTGCATCTTCTCGACGCCCAGGGCTTCGAGTCGTGCGGCGATGTCTTCGGTGATGATCTCGTTCTCGCGCACGATCACGTCGTCGCTCACCGGATCGACAACCGTCTGCCGCGCGACGCGGCCACGGATGGCCTGCGCGAGGTTGACGACGATCTTCTCGCCCTTGTAGACGGCCTGTTTGAACACGCCGTTCGGCGTGCCGCAGTCGTCGGTCGTGATGACGACGTTCTGGGCGACGTCGGTCAGCTTGCGCGTCAGGTAACCCGCGTCGGCGGTCTTGAGCGCCGTGTCGGCCAGACCTTTGCGCGCGCCGTGCGTCGAGCTGAAGTACTCGAGCACGCGCAGGCCTTCGCGGAAGTTGGCCTTGATCGGCGTCTCGATGATCTTGCCCGACGGCTTCGCCATCAGACCGCGCATACCGGCGAGCTGACGGATCTGGTCGATCGAGCCCCGCGCGCCCGACGTGACCATGCAGTAGATCGGGTTGACGTAGACGTTGCCCTGCTGGTGGTCCTTGCCGAGCAAGGCCATCAGCTCGACACCGACCTTCTCACGCGCGCCGGTCCACAAGTCGATGACCTTGAGATAGCGCTCGCCGTCGGTGATGACGCCCTTCTGGAAGGCCTGCTCGACCTTGTCGATCTCGGCCTGAGTCGTCTCCAGGATCATCTGCTTCGCGTCCGGGATGCGCATGTCGTCCTTCGCGAACGACAGTCCGGCGCGCGTCGCCGACTTGAAACCCAAGTCCTTGAGGTCGTCGAGCAGCGTCAGCGTGGCGTCGCGACCGAGCAGTCGGTGGCAGTCGTTGATGAGGCCGGCGATGCCCTTCTTCGTCAACTCGTAGTTGTAGAAGGGCATCCCCTCCGGAAGGATGTCGTTGAAGATGGCGCGCCCGATCGTCGTGAGCAGGTACTCGCGACGCTGGACGACGGCGCCCTTCTCGTCCTCGCTCTCGACGACGATCTTGCCGTCGTCGCCGACGGCGACCAGCGAACCGGTCGGCGTCAGTTTGACGAGCGTGCCGGTCTCCATGCGCACGCGCACCGGACGGTGCGTGTGGGTGAAGCCGTGGCCGTAGGCGAGGAACAGCTCCGACAACGAGGAGAAGCGGCGGGCGCCCTCCGACGAGTCGTGCGGGTTCTTCGTGAGGTAGTACAGGCCGAGGACCATGTCCTGCGACGGCGCGATGATCGGCGCGCCGTTGGCAGGCGAGAAGATGTTGTTCGTCGCCAGCATCAGCGTCGAAGCCTCGATCTGGGCCTCGAACGAGAGCGGCAGGTGCACCGCCATCTGGTCACCGTCGAAGTCGGCGTTGAAGCCGCCGCACACGAGCGGGTGGAGACGGATGGCGTTGCCCTCGATGAGCACCGGCTCGAAAGCCTGGATGCCCATGCGGTGCAGCGTCGGTGCGCGGTTGAGCAGCACCGGGTGGTCGCGAATGACCTCGTCGAGGATGTCCCAGACCTCCTCGTCGCGGCGCTCGAGCATGCGCTTGGCCGACTTGATCGTGTCGGCGAGCGCCAGCTCCTTGAGGCGCCGGATGATGAACGGCTGGAACAGTTCGAGCGCGACCTTCTTCGGCAGACCGCACTGGTGCAGTCGGAGTTCCGGACCGACGACGATCACGGAACGCGCCGAGTAGTCGACGCGCTTGCCGAGCAAGTTTTCGCGGAAACGACCCTGCTTGCCCTTGATCATGTCCGTCAAGGACTTGAGCGGGCGGTTCGAGGAACCGAGCACCGGGCGGCGGCAGCGACCGTTGTCGAACAACGCGTCGACCGACTGCTGCAGCATCCGCTTCTCGTTGCGGATGATGACCTCGGGCGCGTTGAGGTCGAGCAGCTTCTTCAACCGGTTGTTGCGGTTGATGAGGCGGCGGTAGAGGTCGTTGAGGTCGCTCGTGGCGAAGTTGCCCGAGTCGAGCAACACCAGCGGACGCAGATCCGGCGGGATGACCGGGATCACGTCGAGGACCATCCACTCGGCGTCGTTGCCCGAGTCGCGCAGCATCTCGACGGTCTTGAGCCGCTTGATGATGTCCTTCTGACGCTGCTTCGAGCGTGTGCTCAGCAGCTCTTCGCGCAACTCGTCCGAGAGGCGCAGGAGGTCGAGGCGACGCAGCATCTTCTTGATGGCGTCGGCGCCCATGTCGGCGTCGAACTCGGTGCCGTACTTGGCGCGCGCCTGGCGGTACTCGTCCTCCGTCAGGAGCTGCTTCTCTTCGAGCGGCGTGTCACCCGGATCGATGACGATGTAGTCCTGGAAGTAGACGACGCGCTCAAGGTTCGACGTCTTCATGTCGAGCAGCGTCCCCAGACGGCTCGGCATGGCTTTGAAGAACCAGATGTGCGCGGTCGGCGCGGCCAGGTTGATGTGGCCCATGCGCTTGCGACGCACGCGGCTGTGCGTGACCATCACGCCGCACTTGTCGCAGACGATGCCCTTGTGCTTGATGCCCTTGTACTTGCCGCACGCGCACTCCCAGTCGCGTTCCGGACCGAAGATGCGCTCGCAGAAGAGACCGTCGCGCTCCGGACGGTAGGTCCGGTAGTTGATCGTCTCCGGCTTCTTGACCTCGCCGTAGGACCAGGAGCGGATGTCCTCGGGCGAAGCGAGGCTGATCTTGACGCTGCCGTAGTCGTTGATGCGGTTGTAGAGGTTGTCGACCATCGGGGCTCTGTGCTCGAACGGGAGTCGTGTACGGATCTGGCGCGTTGCGGACGCCGCGCCGGCGTCGTGGAGAGCGCGCGCGGCCGGTCGTCACCGGCCGCGCGGGCACAGCGGACTAGAGGCCCGCCTTCTTCTGCAGCTCGATGTTCAGGCCGAGGCCCTTGATCTCGTTGCAGAGCACCTCGAAGGACACCGGCGTTCCGGGCTCGAGGATGTTGAGGCCTTTGACCATCGACTCGTAGATCTTCGTGCGGCCGTCGACGTCGTCGGACTTGACGGTGAGCAGCTCCTGGAGGATCGCGGCGGCGCCGTAGGCCTCGAGCGCCCACACCTCCATCTCGCCGAAGCGCTGACCGCCGAAGCGCGCCTTGCCACCCAGCGGTTGCTGCGTGATGAGGCTGTACGGACCGGTCGCACGGGCGTGCACCTTCTCGTCGACGAGGTGGTGCAGCTTCAGCATGTACATGACGCCGACCGTCACTTCCTGCTCGAACGGCGAACCGGTGCGTCCGTCGAACAAGCGGAACTTGCCGGACTTCGGCAGGCCCGCTTCCTCGAGCATGTTCTCGATGTCGGATTCGTCCGCACCGTCGAAGGCCGGCGTGTGGAAGCGACAGCCGAGCACGCGTCCCGCGAGACCCAGGTGGGTCTCGAGGATCTGACCGACGTTCATGCGGCTCGGCACGCCGAGCGGGTTCAGCACGATGTCGACCGGCGTTCCGTCTTCGAGGTACGGCATGTCCTCGATCGGCATGATCTTCGACACGACGCCCTTGTTGCCGTGGCGACCGGCCATCTTGTCGCCGACCGAGAGGTGGCGCTTCGTGGCGACGTAGACCTTGACCATCTCGAGCACACCGGTCGGCAGCTCGTCACCGCGGCTGAGGCGGTTGACGACCTTGTTCTTCTCCGACTCCTTGTTCTCGATGCGGCCCTGGTACTCGTTGATCGTGCGAACGGCTTCCGCACGCTTCTTCTCGTCGCCGCTCTCTTCCGCGGCCGCCATGCAGAGCAGCTTGACGCGGCGCAGTTCGTCGAACGTCGACGTGTCGTCGAACGCGACCGGTGCGTGCGTCTGCGTGTCGAGGACCGCCGAGCCGAGGATGCGGCTGACGTCCTTGAGCATCATCGAGGTGTACTCGCGGAAGGCTCGCAGGAAGTCCGTTTCGGCATCGCGAATCTGCGTGAGGACCTTGTTGCGTTCCTCTTGCGTCAGGTTCACGCGGCGCGAGAACTTCTGCGAGTCGATCACGACGCCGGTCGTTCCCGGCGGCATCGTGAGCGACGCGTTCTTCACGTCGACGCCCGCGCGACCGAAGATCGCGTGGAGCAGCTTCTCTTCGGGCGTGAGTTCGCTCTTGCTCTTGGGCGCGACCTTGCCGACGAGGATGTCCCCCGCTTCGACGTAGGTGCCCGTGAGCACGATGCCCGACTCGTCGAGGTTCGACAGAGCCTTCTCGCCGACGTTCGGGATGTCGCGCGTGAACTCCTCCTTGCCGAGCTTCGTCTCGCGAATCTCGACCTCGTACTCCTCGATGTGGATCGAGGTGAACGTGTCGTCGCGGACGAGACGCTCCGACACGAGGATCGCGTCCTCGTAGTTGAAGCCGTCCCACGGCATGAAGGCGACCAGGATGTTCTTGCCGAGAGCAAGCTCACCCATCGCCGAAGACGCGCCGTCGGCGAGCAGATCCCCCGCCTTGACGGTCTGGCCCTCGGCCACGCGCGGCACGTGGTTCTGGCACGTGCGCTCGTTGAGGCCGCGGTACTTCGTCAGCTGGTACTCGTCGTCGTCGACGATGATCACCTGGCTGTCGGCGTAGCGCACGGTGCCGGCCTTCTTCGCGCGCATCACCATGTCGGTGTTCTTCGCGACGACCCACTCCATGCCGGTTCCGACGATCGCGGCCTCGGCCACGAGCAACGGCACCGCCTGGCGCTGCATGTTCGAACCCATCAACGCGCGGTTGGCGTCGTCGTGCTCGAGGAACGGGATGAGAGCCGCCGAAACGCCGACGATCTGGCGCGGCGAGACGTCGACGAAGTCGATCTCCTCCGGCACGACCTCGTAGTTGTCACCGCCCTTGCGAACGAGCACGCGCGGTCCCTTGAGCCCGCCCTTGCCGTCCATGGCCGCGTCGGCCGGCGCGATGACCTTGTCGGTCTCCTCGTCGGCGCGCAGGTAGACGACTTCGCTCGTCAGCTTGCCCTTGCTCACGCGGCGGTACGGCGCCGTGAGGAAGCCGTACGCGTCGAGGCGCGAGTAGAGCGCGAGCGACGAGATGAGACCGATGTTCGAACCTTCCGGGGTTTCGATCGGGCACAAGCGGCCGTAGTGCGACAGGTGCACGTCGCGCACGTCGAAGCCGGCGCGCTTGCGGTTGAGACCCCCAGGCCCGAGAGCCGAGAGCCGGCGCTCGTGCGTGAGCTGGCTGAGCGGGTTCGTCTGGTCGACGACCTGGCTCAACTCACCGCGACCGAAGAAGTACTCGACGGCGCTCGAGAAGGTCTTGCTGTTGATGAGGTTCCTCGGCGAGACCGTGTCGGTCGGCTCGAGGTTCATGCGCTCCTGGGCGGTGCGGCGCAGCTTCAGGAGGCCCTTGCGGAACTCCTCGCCCGCCAGCTCGGCGATCGTGCGCACGCGGCGGTTGCCGAGGTTGTCGATGTCGTCGAGCTCACCCTTCCCGGCCCGCAGCGCGAGCAGGTACTTGATCGAGTTCGTGATGTCGCGCGGCTGGAGGACCTGGATGTCCTCCGGGATGTCCTGCGTGAACTTGCGGTTCAAGCGGAAGCGGCCGACGCGGCCGAGGCGGTAGCGCTGCGGATCGAAGAACTTCTCGTGGAACAGCTCGCGCGCCTTCTCCAGTTGGGCCGGGTTGCCCGGGCGCAGGCGGCTGTAGATCTTGATCAACGCCTCTTCGTGCGTCGCGCAGGGGTCCTCCGCGAGGCTGTTGATGATCAGGAGGTCGAGGTCTTCGGCCTTCTCGTCGACGATCTCGACTTGAGCGAGTTCACCGGCGGCGATCTCGGTCGCGGCGGACTCGGAGATCTGCGTGCCCGACGGCACGAGCACTTCGCCCGTCTTGAGGACGACGACGTCGCCGACGGCGTAGCGGCCGGTGATCGACTTCGCGAAGGCGTTCTCCGTCTGCGACTTCGTGCGCTTGACGACCTTCGTCTTGTAGAAGTGGCGCAGGACGTCGGCGTCCGTCGAGAGGTTCTCGTCCATCGCGCGCAGGAGCGTGATGGCGGAGAACTTGCCCGACTGGTCGATGCGGACCGTCAGCACGTCCTTCTTCGTGACGTTGAGTTCGATCCAGGAGCCGCGCTCCGGGATGATCCAGCACGAGTGCAGCTTCTTGTCGGTCGTCGTGGTGTCGACCGAGAAGTCGACGCCCGGCGAGCGGTGGAGCTGGCTCACGATGACGCGCTCCGAGCCGTTCACGATGAACTCGCCGCCCCCGATCATGATCGGGATCTCGCCGAGGTACACCTCTTCCTCGACCGGCTCCGGCTTGATCAGGCGCAGGCGCACCTTGAACGGGTACCCGAACGTGAGGCGCAGCTTGCGGCACTCGTCGATCGTGTAACGCGGGCGCCCGAGCTCGTAGCCCACGTACTCGAGGCACATGGTCTTGTCGTACGAGTAGATCGGGAACACCTCGCGCAGGAGGTTCTCGAGCCCCGTGTCCGGTCGCGCCGACTGCGGCACCTCGACCATCAGGAACTCGTCGTAGGCCTTGCGTTGGATCTCGACGAGGTCCGGGACCTCCACGATGTCCTCGTAGCGGGAGAACTTGCGAACGGGCGGCAGGTTCGGCATGGGATCGTGAGCAGGCGTGTGGCGCGTCGCGTTCGACCGTCGTCGTAGGCGTGCGGGCCGGGAGTCGGGAGGACCGCTCGCGCGGTCGTTTCGGAGGCCGCGTGGTGCGGCCGAGGCGTGGCACTCCGAGTTCACGTCGCGCGGCACGTCCTCGTCGTGCCGCACGGCGTGCTCTCGAAGAGCGATGTGCTCTCGAAGAGCCTGTGCTGTCGGAGTTGGATCAGGTGCAGTCGAGTGCGAACGAACGAACGGAGGACGCGTCGAACCCAACGGCGCGCGCCTCGGTGCTCCACGTCGCGACGGCGCACGAATGCACGACGACGACACGAGAGCGGCGCTCGTGTCGTCGGCGAGTCGGCGTCGGCGGACGGGGGATCAAAGGCGCGAAGAGTCGCGATCGCCGACGAACGCGCACGAGGGTCGCGCGTCCGGCATTCGATGCGGCACTCGGATCGTCGGTGGATGGGACGGAGGCGGGCGCGACACGCTCCGCTGCCGTGTTCGGGGCGGCAGCGAGGCGAGGAGCGACGGCGGTGCGGGTGACGCCGTCACGTGGGTCCGATGCGCAGCGAGGAGTTCGCAGCGCTCGGCGCAGAATGGGTGCAGGACCTGCACGGTGGTGCGAACCGCAAGGTCCGCACCAGCGTTGGGACCCCACACTGTGAGGACTTGACCTCGAATCGTCAAGCCCGTCCGAACCGCGGCGTGCTTTGCCGAGCGGGCGGTCGGCACCGCGGACGGCCGACGTGCGCGGGCAGGTCGGTCGTCACGGGCCGGGCCGCCACCGAGCAGGTCGATGCGGACGAAGCCGCCAGCGGAAGGTGCTGCCACCGGCGGAGGAACCTCGCCCCGTCGCGCATCCGGCGGACCGGGTCGCGAGACGGAGAACGGGCTCTTCGTGCCGTCGGAGAACTCCCCCACCGAACGACCGCCGAGGGTTGACGTCGACGACGAGCGAGCGAGCACGCCGAGGAACGAGCCGACGCTGCTGTCGGAAGCTCTCGGCGAAACTCGAACCCCTCTTCGGTTCGTTGCACGGTGCGGACCGCTGCGCCGATCGACGTACGCCTGCGGCTTCGAATCGGTGCACGACGCGCGGACGTTGTCCGAGCCACGCACTCCGAGTCGAATCCCCGCTGAAAATCCGTCGCCGAGCGCCGCACGCCGCCCCGAAGGCCGACATACGTCGCTCGGGCGGTACGGCTTCGAGCACGCAGATTCGATCGAACGCACGCCTCACGCCGAAGCGCGCGACGGGGTTCGACGAGCGGGGCTCGGCCGCACACACCACGGCGAACCGCGGGCGAACGACCGAGCACCGGCCGATCAGGCGATCTTGACTTTGCCGCCAGCCTCTTCGATCTGCTTCTTGATCGCTTCGGCTTCGTCCTTGGTGACGCCGGCCTTGAGGGGCTTCGGCGCGCCGTCGACGAGGTCCTTGGCTTCCTTGAGGCCGAGACCGGTGATCGCGCGGACTTCCTTGATGACCTGGATCTTCTTGTCGCCGCCCGATTCGAGCGAGACGTCGAAGGAGGTCTTCTCGGCAGCGGCGGCCGGGGCGGCACCACCACCGGCGGCGGCAGCGGCGGCGACCGGCGCGGCGGCGCTCACGCCCCAACGCGCTTCGAGCGCCTTGACGAGCTTGGAGGCCTCGAGCAGGGTGAGGCGGTCGAGTTTCTCGGCGATCTCTTGGAGAGCGGGCTCGAGCTCGACGGTGTTGGTGTCAGACATGGTTGGCTCCGATGAGTCTTCTGGCTGGCGGAGGCGCTCGCTGGGAGGCTTCCGGTTGGTCGATCGACTGGAGGGCGACCGCCGGGGTTGTTGGTTACTCGAGGTCGACGATCGGCGGCGTTCGAAGGGCTTGACCGATGCCGATGGGTTTCGCGACGTGGGCGCTCACTGAGTTGGAGCGCGCGCCCCCGCCGAGTTCTGTGGATGGCGTGTTCCGAGAAGTCCGTGAGCTGGATCAGCTCGCGGGCGTCTCTGCGGCGGGCGCCTGATCGGCGTGCGCCTGGATGACCCGGGCGACAGCCGCCGTGTTCGCGTTGATGACGCGAGCGAGGCCCGAGGCCGGCCCGATGATGCAGGCCAGCATCTTCGCGCGCAGCGTGTTCTTGTCGGGCACGTCCGCGAGAGCGGCGGTGTCCTTCGCTCCGAGCACGTTGCCTTCGAGGGCTCCGCCGCGCAGCGCAACCTTGCCCTTCTTGGTGATCGCGTGGTTCGCGACGACTTTGGCGGCGCCGATGGTCTGTTCGGCTGTGCCGGCCATCACGCCGATGTTCGCTCCGCGGAACGCGTCACGAGCGAAGTCGAGGCCGCAATCCTTGAGCGCGCGGTGCGCGAGCTTGTTCGGCACGACCCGCAGGCGGATACCGACCTCCTTGCGGAGCGCTTTGCGCAGGCCTTCGTTCTCGGCCATCGAGAGGCCGGCCATCGAGATGACGACCACGCCCTCGGCGCCCTTGTAGGTCTCGGTCAGCTCCCGCAGGAGGATGTCGTTGATGACGCTGGTCATGACGTTCGTCGGTCGGACGGCCGCACTCGCGCGCAGCTGTCGGTGGTTTCGTTTCGTGTCGGTGGGTCGAGCGAACCCTCGCTGCACGTTCTCGCGCGGCGGGGTCGTCGGCGGCGCGTCAGACGCGCTGTCGACTTTCAGGTCGTACGGCGCGCAGGGTGCGCGCCGCCGACATCAGGTCAGACGGCGCTCGTGCCGTAGTCGACCATCGCGCCCGGGCCCATCGTCGTGGAGACGGAGACCTTGCGCATGTACTGGCCTTTGACCGAGGGCGGTCGCATGCCGGCGAGGTGATCGAGGAAGGCGCGCAAGTTCGTGGCGAGGTCCTCGGCAGCGAACGAGCGTTTGCCCAGCGGCGCGTGGACGTTGCCACCCGCGTCGGTGCGGAACTCGACCTTACCGGCCTTGAACTCCGTGACCGCGGCGGCGACGTCCGGCGTGACGGTGCCGCTCTTCGGGCTCGGCATCTTGCCTTGCGGACCGAGGACGCGACCGAGCTTGCCGACGTGCTTCATCATGTCGGGGCTGGCGATGACGACGTCGAAGTCGAGCCAGCCGCCCGCGATCTTGTCCGCGAGTTCGCCGCTGCCGACTTCGTCTGCGCCGGCGGCCTTCGCCGCGGCCGCTTTGTCGCCCTCGGCGAACACGACGACGCGCACGTTCTTGCCGAGGCCCTTCGGCAGCGACACCGCGCCGCGGACGAGCTGGTCGGATTTGCGCGGGTCGACGCCGAGCTTCACCACCACGTCGACGGTCTCGTCGAACTTGGCGGCCGGCATGGCCTTGATGAGGTTCAAAGCTTCGAGCATCTCGTACCGCTTCGTGCGGTCGACACGCTTCTCGGCTTGTGCATAACGCTTGCTGCGCTTCGGCATCGTGGTCCTCGAGAGCTCAGGGACGTTCAAGCGCCGCGGCACGGTGGCCGGGCTCCGTCCTGCAGAGCTCGATGGGTCGGTCGGTTTTCGTCGGGCGACTGTCGGTCGTTCGTCGAGCGACCGCGTTCGACCTCGTTGCCGGTGGGTCCGGACGCGTGGTCGCTGGGCGTGTCGCTTCGTGTGAGGTGAGGTTCGTTGGTTCGTTGGAGTTCGCAGGCGGTGCTTGGCACACGCGCTCGCGAAGCCCTGTCGGTGTGAGCCGAGGCTCTCGTGGTTCGAGCACACGTACCGCGGAGCGGCACGTGCCCCGTCCGCTCAGTCCTTGACGGCGATGCCGGCGGAACGTGCGGTGCCTTCGATGATGCGACAGGCGTGCGCGAGGTCGCGCGCGTTCAGGTCGTTCATCTTGATCTTCGCGATCTCCGCCACTTGCGCTTTGGTGACGGTGCCGGCGATCACGTGACCGACCATGCCCGCAGCGGTTTGGATGCCGGCGGCCTTCTTGAGGAGCACCGCGGCCGGCGGCGACTTCAGGATGAACTCGAAACTACGGTCTTTGTAAACCGTGATCTCGACCGGGATGATCATCCCCATCTGGTCGCGCGTGCGTTCGTTGAACTCCTTCACGAACATCGCGATGTTCACGCCATGCGAGCCCAGCGCCGGGCCGACCGGGGGCGCCGGTGTGGCCTGGCCCGCCGGGCACTGCAGCTTGATCTTGCCTGTGACTTCTTTTGCCATGTTCGTCGCGCTCGTGCGCCTTGTTCACTCGGCGGTCGTCGCCAAGTGGTGTTCGTGTTGGTGTTCGTGGACCAGCGAGGCTCAGACGGCCTCGACTTCCCAATAGGCCAGCTCGACCGGTGTGGCTCGGCCGAAGATGGTGACGATCACCTTCACGGTGCCCTTCTCGGCGTTCACGTCGTCCACCTGGCCGTCGAACCCGTCGAAGGGACCGGACTTGACCTTCACCATGTCCCCTTTGGACATGTTGATGCTGACCTGGGGCTTCTGCTCGGAATCGGACATCCGCGCGAGAATCCCGGTCACCTCGTGGTCCGTCAGCGCCGTGGGCTCACCGCGCGGACCGAGGAACTCACCGAAACCGGGCGTGTCACGCATGGTGGCGCGTGCGCGCAGGGTGCGTTCGTCGTCGGCTTCGCCGAGTTCGGCCTGCACCATCAGGTAGCCCGGATAGAGCTTTTTCGTCACGACGCGCCGCTTGCCGCCTTTGAGGTCCGTCACCCTTTCGAAAGGGACGAGGACCTGCGGCACGACCTCTTGAAGGTCGGCAGCACGCAGCCGCGTTTCGAGTTGGCGCCGCACCGAGTCCTCTCGGCCCGATTGGCAGCGCACGAAGTACCACTTGTAGGTCATGAGCGCCTCGTCTAGCCGAGCAGGAGCTTTTGGAAAACTTGCCCGAGGAACCAATCCGTGAAGGCCAGGAAGCCCATCAGGATCAGAACACAGACCACGACGACCATGGACGTGTTCACGACGTCGTCCGTCGTGGGCCACGTGACTTTGCGCATCTCGCTCTCGGTGTCGATCAGGAAGTCCGCGACCTTCGGCCGCTGCTGCCAGCGCCAGATGAGGACGGTTCCGACGACGAACACGAGCAAGGAGACGATGAAACCCCACGTGAGCGACACGCGCACGATCGGCAGCGGCCGTTCGATCAGCGCGCGGTCGAACAGCGCGAAGTTGTCGACCAGCACGCCGTGGAGGAACGTGCAGCCGAACAACGTCATGAGCACGAGCGACCAGAAGGCGAACATGCGGGCGAGTCGCCCCTGATCTTCCCTGTAGGTCTTCATGGCTCTGGTGACGTTTGGACGGGCGCGCGAACTGGTGCGCAGTACTCGAGCAGGTTCTTCGCGCCCCGTTCACGGGTGCGCCGAAGGTGCGAGCAGCTCGGCCGTCGCGCATCAAGCGCGACGGCCGAGCTGCGCTCGATTCACGCCAGGATCTTGGTGACGACGCCGGCGCCGACCGTGCGGCCGCCTTCGCGGATGGCGAAGCGCAGCTGCTCGTCCATGGCGATCGGGGTGCCGAGCTCGACCGTCAGTTTGACGTTGTCGCCCGGCATGACCATCTCCGCGTCACCCATGAGGGTGGCGGTGCCGGTCACGTCCGTCGTGCGGAAGTAGAACTGCGGGCGGTAGCCGTTGAAGAACGGCGTGTGGCGACCACCCTCTTCCTTGCTGAGGATGTAGACCTCGCACTCGAACTTCGTGTGCGGCTTGATCGTGCCCGGAGCGGCGAGGACCATGCCGCGGCGCAGACCGTCCTTTTCGACACCACGCAGGAGCACACCGACGTTCTCGCCGGCCTGACCTTCGTCGAGCGTCTTCTGGAACATCTCGACGCCCGTGCAGGTCGTCTTGCCGACCGTTTCGGCCATGCCGACGATGTCGAGCGACTCGTTGATGCGGACGATGCCGCGTTCGATACGGCCCGTGCCGACCGTGCCGCGACCCTTGATCGAGAACACGTCCTCGATCGGCATGAGGAACGGCTTGTCGACCATGCGCGTCGGCTGCGGGATGAACGCGTCGACCGCGGCCATCAGCTCGTCGAGGCACTTGAACGCCGGGTCGTCGGGGCCCTTGCCGGCCTCGAGCGCGTTCTGGCAACCGAGCGCCGAGCCACGGATGATCGGCGTGTCGTCGCCCGGGAAGTTGTACTTCGAGAGCAGTTCGCGGATCTCCATCTCGACGAGGTCGAGGAGTTCCGGGTCGTCGACCTGGTCGACCTTGTTCATGAACACGACGACCGCCGGCACGTTCACTTGGCGGGCGAGCAGGATGTGCTCGCGCGTCTGCGGCATCGGGCCGTCGGCGGCCGACACGACCAGGATCGCGCCGTCCATCTGGGCGGCACCCGTGATCATGTTCTTGACGTAGTCGGCGTGGCCGGGGCAGTCGACGTGCGCGTAGTGGCGCGACGGCGTCTCGTACTCGACGTGCGCCGTCGAGATCGTGATGCCGCGCTCGCGCTCTTCCGGCGCCTTGTCGATCTCGTCGTAGCGCATCGCCTTCGCCAGACCCTTCTTGGCCTGGTGCTGGCAGATCACCGACGTGAGCGTGGTCTTGCCGTGGTCGACGTGACCGATGGTTCCGACGTTGCAGTGCGGTTTGACCCGCTTGAAGACTTCCTTGGCCATGGCGATGCGTGCGGGACGGGCGGGCAGAGGCCCGCGAATCGGAAGGGATGGTGGTGGTGCGTGGCCCGATGCTCGCGAACGCGCGACGCACCGTTCCGCCGCAGCGCCGAACGGCGACCGCAGGGTCGAATGCACCGCACGTCGATGGTGCAGGCCAGAGGATCGAGTTGTGGAGCGCCGACGGCGGTTGGCCGTCGGCGTGTTCGGATGAGTCGAACGTCCGGCGCGAACGGTCGTTCGCGCAGGGCGCTCGTGAGACGTCTGGTGCCCGGCGGTGGATGCACCGCGGGGAGGGACCGGCTCGAGGCTCCGCGCCGCCCGCGCTCGAGAGCGCAAGGCGTGGCGGGCTGGAGCTGCTGACGGGACTTGAACCCGTGACCTCTTCCTTACCAAGGAAGTGCTCTACCACTGAGCTACAGCAGCCTGCGTCGAAGCGCGCGCCGTGGCGCACTTCGCTGCTCGGGTCGTTTCTTCCGCGCGCAGCGCTGCGCTGCGGGTTGCCTCGCGCGCCACAGGCGCGATTGGCGCCAGCCGCAGGCAGGTGGAGCGGGAGACGGGATTCGAACCCGCGACATTCAGCTTGGAAGGCTGACGCTCTACCGCTGAGCTACTCCCGCGTGATCTGTGCCCTGCGCCCGCCACTCGCAGCGCCGCAGCCGCAATGAGGGCGCGAAGGATACGTGGGCGGGAAGGATGCGCGGCGACAGGAGACCGACGAGAGTCGCGCCGTGAGCCTGGTCGCGCTCCGTTCGGGGAGCGCGATGCGCCCCACCGCAGCGGTTGCGCTTCGGGCATCGCGAGTAGACACCGCGGGCAGATGGTGGGCGGAGCAGGATTCGAACCTGCGAAGGCATGAGCCAGCAGATTTACAGTCTGCCCCCTTTGGCCACTTGGGTATCCGCCCGGCGTTGCTGTGCGGGCTGGCGTGCGACTCTCTGGAGGTCGGTTCGAACGCACGCCGCTCGGTCGACGCGAAACTTCGATCGGAGCGACCAAGTTCCGGCGTCGCGCTCGAAGGCGCGCTCCCGTCTCGTCCAGACGTCTGATCTCGTTGTCAGTGAGCGCTCGCGCCGGCCGGTTGAAGGGCGAGCGCGAGGGTGGAGCCAGCGGCGGGACTCGAACCCGCAACCGCCTGATTACAAATCAGGTGCTCTGCCAATTGAGCCACGCTGGCGTCCGGGTGCGGTTCGTCACCGCGCTCCGTGCGGGGCCCAGCGCGGGCCTCGTTTGGCGGGAGCGAGGCTGGAGGGCCGTGCTGCCGTCGCAGGGAGCGAGGATGGTAGGGACGGACGCGTTCGGTGCAACGGTCGAGACGGAATTTCGTCGCGGCCGTGCCGAGTCCGCACTCGCCGCCCTCGCGGTGCGCCTCGTTGCCGTCACCCCGGCTTCACGTCGCCGACACTGCGAAGGCACGTCTGCGGCGGTGCACGCTGTGCGAGCATGCTCGACGATGTGCGACGCAGCGTTGCGCCGCACTCGGCCGCGGCCCACGGCCCACCGCCCCATCGAAGGAGACCATCATGGCACTGCAACTGGGCGACATCGCCCCCGACTTCACCGCGCCCTCGACGGCCGGGACGATCCGCTTTCACGAGTACCTCGGCGATTCCTGGGGCGTGCTCTTCAGCCACCCCAAGGACTTCACGCCGGTCTGCACGACCGAGCTCGGCGAGGTCGCGCGCCTCAAGCCTGAGTTCGACAAGCGCAACGTCAAGGTCGTCGGCCTGTCCGTCGACTCGGTCGAGGACCACCAGCGCTGGAAGAGCGACATCGAGGAGACCCAGGGCCACGCGCTCAACTTCCCGTTGCTCGGTGACGCGCAGCGCACCGTGGCGGAGCTGTACGGGATGATCCACCCGAAGGCGCTCGAGACGCTGACGGTGCGCTCGGTCTTCGTCATCGGCCCCGACAAGAAGATCAAACTGACGATCACCTACCCCGCCTCGTGCGGACGCAACTTCACGGAGCTCTTGCGGGTGATCGACTCGCTCCAGCTCTCGGCCAAGCACTCCGTCGCGACCCCGGTCAACTGGACGAAGGGCCAGGACGTGATCATCTCCCCCGCCGTCAGCGACGCGGACGCGAAGACCAAGTTCCCGAAGGGCTGGCGCGCGCTGAAGCCGTACCTGCGCATCACGCCGCAGCCCTGATGCCCGGCCGATGGCGCGCGCCCGATGCGCGCAGCGTCCAAGCGGAGCCCGGCCCCGTCACCCGCGGGGCCGGGCTCCTTCGTTTCAACCGACCACGTCGAACTCGCCGAGGGGGAAGCGCGCACCGTTGACCAGCAACTCGGCGGCGTGTGTGCCCGGGTGGTGGCGGCGCGTCGTCATGTCGGCGAAGGAGCGCGTGAAGCGCAAGGTCGTGCGTTCACCCGCGGCGAGTTCGAAGCGGCGCCCCTTGAAGACCTTCGCGCGTCGCTCGCCGTTCGCCTTCACGTAGTGGATGGCGTAGTCGACGAGCAGGTCCTGGCGCGTGCGCGCGGTGCTGGCGAGTTGGACTTCCAGTACGAGGTCGCCGCCGAGCTTCACGCGCCGCGGCGTGAACGTCGCGCGCTGGATCTCGACCTTCGGCGCGCGCCCCGCGCCGAGCAGTGACAGTGCGCGCGCGTCGCCGCCCTTCACGAGCGAGCGCAGCGCGTGTTTCACGAGCTTCGCGCGCGGCGCCGGCGCGTCCGCGAGCCAGCGCTCGGCCACGTCGAGCAGCACCTGCGGCCGGTCCTTGCCGATGTCGTTCAGGTGGTTCGCGACCGAGCGCCGCACGTACTCGCTCGGGTCGTCGCGCAGAACCTCGAGCAGCACGAGCACCGGCTCGTGATCCGCGTCGAACACGCGCAACCGCTTGCCCCACGGCAGTCGAGGTCGTGTGCCCTCGCTCACGAGCCGCCGCACGTGCACGTCCTCGTCGCGCGCCCAAGCGGCGAGCACGCCGAGCAGGCGCTCCGGCTCCCGCTCGATGAACGGCCGGATCGCGAACTCCGCGGTGAAGCGCCGCGTCAGCTCGCGCATGAACACGAGCGCCTCGTCGACGTGCTCGAGCGCGTGCCGCCCGACGAACTCGCTGTGCACGAAGAAGCGCAGCGCCGACAGCCCGACCTTTCCGTCGGCTGCGGCCGGCGCCGGGAACGTGCGCACGAGCAGCGCCAGCGCTCGCGGCACCTCGCGCGGCAAGTGCTCGCGCAAGACGTCGGCCACATGGCGCGCGCGTTCGGTCAGTTCGAGCAGCAGGAGCCCGTCGAGCGCCGCGCGCTCGAAACTCGCCACATCGAAGGCGCGCCACGCCGTTCGCAAGCCCGCGGACAGCTCGCGCACCGCCTCAGCGCCGATCGCGTTCTTCATCGCACGCCGCGACTCAGGCGATCCAGCCGTGCTGCACGTGCCCGTGCACGTCGGTGAGGCGCATGTCGCGGCCGCCGAACGGGAACACAAGTCGCGTGTGGTCGATGCCGAGCAGGTGCAGCATCGTCGCGTGCAGGTCGTGCATTTCACACACGTCCTGCACGGCGAAGTAGCCGAACTCGTCGGTTGCACCGTGCACGTGGCCGCCCTTCACTCCCCCACCCGCGAGCCAGATCGAGAAGCCGTGCGGGTTGTGATCGCGGCCGTCGGAGCCCTGCGCCATCGGCGTGCGGCCGAACTCGCCGGCGAACACGATCAGTGTGGTCTCGAGCAGCCCGCGCCGCTCGAGGTCCGTGAGCAGCGCCGCGATCGGCTGATCCACCGCGCGCGCGTTGGCCTCGTGACCCGCCTTGAGGTTCGAGTGCTGGTCCCAACGATCGTGGCCGAGCGGCCGGCACGTGAGTTCGACGAAACGCACGCCGCGTTCGATCAGACGCCGCGCCAGCAAACACTGCCGCGCGTAACCCGACAGAGCGTTGTCGACCGAGTCGAGGCCGTACATGGCGCGAGTCGCTTCGCTCTCGCCCGACAGATCGGTGAGCTCCGGCACGGCCGACTGCATGCGGTACGCGAGTTCGAAGTTCGCGAGCGCCGCGTCGATCTGCCGGTCCTCGAACGTGCGCTCCGCGCCGAGTTCGGAACGCAGTGCTCTGCGCCGCGCGGCACGCGCCGGGTCGCCGCTCGCGATGGCGTTGGGCACACCGCGTTCGGCCTGGAACAACGAACCCTGGTGGTTGGGCGCGAGGAAACCGCTCCCGAAACACTCGAGACCGCCCGGCGGCACGAGTCCGCCCTCCACGACCACGAAGCCCGGCAAGTCGTCCGCCTCGCTGCCGAGGCCGTACGACGTCCACGCCCCCATCGACGGCCGCCCGGCCGGGTTGTGGCCCGTGTGCAGGAAGTAGTTCGCGGCCGTGTGCTCGGGGAACTTGCTCGTCATCGAGCGTACGACACACAGCCGGTCGGCGTGTTCGCGCAGCCTCGGGAACAGGTCCGAGATCTGTGTGCCGCACGTTCCGCCCGGGCGGAACTTCCACGGGCTCTGGAGCACCGCTCCGACATCGTCGAACTGCGTCTTCGGCACCGCCATCGCGATCGGCTTGCCGTGGTCCAGTGCGAGGCGCGGCTTGGGATCGAACGAGTCGACCTGCGACACGCCGCCGTCCATGTAGAGGAAGACGACCTGGCGCGCGCGCGGTCGGTGGTGCAGCGCGGGCAGCGCGCCGCGCTCGTTCGCGGAGGAGCGCCCGTGGAGCAGAACACTCGCGGCGAGCGCGCCGAAGCCGTTCGCGGCGCGCGCGAGGAACGTGCGGCGATCGAAGGACCCGTTCAGGGAAGCCACGCGAACTCCTCCAGTTGGTAGAGCGTGTGGGCGAGGTCGGTGAAAGCGAGCACGCGCTCCTGTGCGTCGTCGCCGACGCTCGCGACGAAGTCGAGCGCGCTCGCGAGTTCGTGCGCGCTCGGCGGCCGCGTGAATGCAACTTCGTACATCCACGCGATGCGCGCCGAGTCGTCGCCCGCACGTGCCAGGGCGCGTGCGCCGAAGCGCTCCGCGCACAAGGCGACGAACGGGTCGTTCACCAGCGCCAGCGCCTGCGCGGGCACGTTGCTGACGCTGCGCACGCCGCGCGTCGCCGACGGCACGGGGAAGTCGAAGACGGACATGAACGGCGCGATGAAGTTGCGCCGCACGGCTTGGTAGATCGAGCGCCGATTCGCGCCGTCGAGCGGCCCCGAATCACCCGGCCGGCCGCGGCCGTTCATGAACGCGGTGAGGTGCACGGGCACCGCGGGACCGAAGCGCGTCTCGTCGAGGGCGCCGCTCGTGAACAGCAGTGCGTCGCGCAACGCCTCGGCGTCGAGGCGCCGCACGCTCGCGCGCGCCAGCAGCCGGTTCGTGGGGTCGGCGGCGAGTTGGTCGGCCGAGGCGCCGCTCGTGCGTCGGAACGCATCGGACAGGAGCACGCGGCGCACGAGGCGCTTCGTGGACCAGCCGTCGGCGACGAAGTCGCGCGCGAGTGCGTCGAGCAACTCCGGGTGGCTCGGCGCCTCCCCCATCGAGCCGAAGTCGTCGCACGTCGCGACGAGGCCGGTGCCGAACAGGTGGTGCCAGACGCGGTTCGTCCACACGCGCGCGACGAGCGGGTGGCGAGGGTCGACGAGGGCTCGCGCGAGCGCGAGTCGGCCCGAACCGCCGCCCGGCTCCACGAGCGCGTCGTCGCCCGCGAGCTTCGTGAGCCGCACCGCCGCCGGTTCGCGGCGCGGCGCCGGTGCGGTCGGGCTGTGGGCGTCGCCGCGGCGCAGCACGAACTCGTCGCGCCCGTCGAGGTCGATCAGTGCCGGCGCGAGGCGCGACTGCGGCACGAGGCGCGCGAGCACGGCGCGTTCGCGTTCGAGGAACGGCGCGAGCGCGGCGTCGAGCGCCGCTGTGCGTCCTTCGAGGCGCGCGTGCGCCAAGAGCGCCGCGAGAGTCGGCGCGCTGCCGGTTCCGCTCGTGAACGCGGCGATGTCGCGGCGCCACTCGGCCAGCGCCTTCTCGCAGCGCTCGGTGACGGCCTTCTCGAACTCGGCCTCACTCTCCTGATCGTGCCCGCCCGGTCCGCGGTAGGTCCCGCGCTTCGGCTGCGTCTCCTCGACGATGGCCGGCGGCCGCTCCTCGACGATGCGCGCCACCGCGAGGTCGAGCGGCACGCCGTCGACCTGCGCCGTGAACTCCACATGCACGTGCGCACCGACGTGTTTGGACAGGTCGTGTTCGATCCACTGCCACACGCCGTGTGTGTCGAACGAGGTGAGCGTCTCGATGTGCAGCGGCCCGCTCAACATGCGGTGCGAGTCGACACACGCGAACACGCGGCCACGGCCGCGCACGAGGTAGGCCACGCGACCGGTCTCGAGCGCGAACGTCGGCGACAGCAGGGTCGTGCCGGCCTGGTCGTACGAGAGGTCGCCGCCGTGCTGCTCGCTCTGTGGTGACGCGACGAGCACGTGGAAGCCGGGCTCGGCCACGGCCGCGTCCATCTCGATGATCGACGGCGCGCCGTCCGCTCCGAACACGAGGTCGCCGGCTCTGCGCCACACGAACGCGCTGCCGTTCTGTGCGAAGCGCGCGAGGTCCACGACGACGTGGTCGTCGCGGCGCGGCGGCGCACCGAGTGACGGTATCGGCCGAGTGAGGTCGGCGAGCCGCTCGAAGGCGCTCTCACCGCGCGACGACCGCGAGCGATCGAGCCGTGCGGCGACACGCGCCAATTCCTCGGCGTTCGCATCGTCGCCCGCCGTCGACGCGAGGAACGCGTTCCACTCCGCGCGTGTGCGCGCGCGCTCGAGCGCGCCCGTGTCCACGGCGTCGCTCGCCACGATCCGATCGAGACCGATGTGGCCCCAGCCGCCGCGCTCCTCGTCGATCGCGACGAGGCGCACGCGGCGCCCCTCGAACTCCGCCACGTCGAAGCGGCGCGGCGCGAACGTGTTCGAGTTCTGTCCGACGGCGCGGCGCACTTCGCTCCATCCGCCGTCCTCTTCGAGTTCGAGCACGACGCGCGTGCCCTCGTGGTCGCCGCCGCTG
>JBIKNC010000149.1:0-10897 GCA_044358925.1 Planctomycetota bacterium
CCCTTCGCCATCCGCCGTCGTGCTGACCGCGCGCGGCAACCACGTCGCCGCCACTTCGACCTTCGCCCCCGGAGCGCACCGTCCCCACACCGCGACCTGCGAGTCGCGCTGCAAGATCGCGCCGTTCGACAGGAGCGGCGGCAGCTCGACCGAGCTGGGCGCTTGCGCCGAGGCGAGGTTCACGGAGAGGGCGAGGGCGACGACCAGAGCGATGGGGGGGCGCGGCATGCGTGTGAGGATAGGCCTGCACGGCAAGAATCGCCCAGCCAGCAGTGCCTGTCGTGCACACGTCCTGGTGGGAACCGGCGCGATCAGGGCCCCTGGCGTTCGCGTACTCGTGTGCAAGACGTGTCGCGCACCAAGCGCACGGAGTTGGCGATCGCCTCAGCCGCTCGCATGCGCTGGTGCAGTCTGGCGATTCGCGCACGTGGCTTTGCGGTCGAACCTCGCGTTGAAGTGTGCGCCAGACCCGTTACGTTCGACGGCTCAGCGAGACTGTCTGAGTGGCGAGCCCTCGATGGAAGTTCTTTGGAGCCGATCAGTGCCATGACCGTTCCGACCTATGACAAGTTCATCGAGCCGATCCTTCGCTACTTGAGCGGTCACGAGGAAGGTGCTCTCGCTCGCGACGCATACGAGGCTGCCGCGAGTGAGCTTGGCTTGTCGGACAGCGACAGGCAGGAACTGCTGCCGAGTGGTAGGCAACCCGTGTTCAAGAACAGAGCGGGTTGGGCGCACGATCGCTTGAAGCGCGCGGGGCTTTCGAGCAGTCCGCGTCGCGGATACTGGCAACTGACCGAGAAGGGCGTCGAGTTCGCGTCGCGAAGCACCGGCCCGTTGGACGAGAGCGCGATCGAGCGGATCGCGATCGGATCCATAGGTGTGCGTCTTCGAGAGTCCCTGAGCCCGACAGATTCCGGCGGCGATGCCGCGGGCTCTTCGATCTCGACAAGTACCGATGTCAAAGCGAGCCCCGACGATCGCCTCGGCGAGGCCATCATCGAGCTGAGGGAAAGCGTTGAAGTGGAGCTGCTCGAGTACCTGAAGCGCTCCTCGCCGTCGTTCTTCGAGACGATCGTCCTCGATCTCTTGCACAAGATGGGATACGGAGCGAGTCGATCCGATCTCATCCGTGTCGGTGGCTCAGGAGATGGCGGCATCGACGGCGTGATCTCGTTGGACAAGCTCGGATTGGAAAAGGTCTACGTTCAGGCCAAGCGCTGGCAGCAGACCGTCGGACGCCCGGAGGTGCAGGCCTTCTACGGCGCGCTCGCTGGTCAGCGAGCGAACAAGGGTGTCTTCATCACGACCTCCTCCTACACCTCGCAGGCTCTCGAGTTCGCGCGTTCTGTCGAACGAATAGTGCTCATCGACGGCGAGCGTCTCGCTCAGTTCATGATCGATCACGAGGTTGGTGTGACCTCGCGGGTCGTCCGCGTGCCCAAGATCGACAGCGACTACTTCGACGAAGAAACAGCCTGATCGTCCGACCTCGCTGGCGTCGAGCCGCTTGCCCGCCGCCGACGCCCAGCTTGGCGCCCCGTGTGACGCTCGCGCGGAGCGGTGGGTTGCCTGCGGGTTCGGTTGCGCTCTCGTGCGGTTGGCAAGTCACGCGCACGCGCCGGACGGCCGCGTCTTCGCATAGGCTCGTGCGCCGCACCGAACCAAGTGCGCAGACACATGCCCGCCGCCGTCGCGGGGGTTGATCCGATCGAAGTCGCCATGAAGAAGCTGTTCGCCGCTCCGTTGTTCCGCGTCGCTCCCGCCGCGGTCGTCGTTGGTCTCGTCGGTGTGTGCGCCGGTGGGGCTGTGTACGGCATCGCCCATGGCGGCGCGCAGGACGGCGCCACCGCCGCCGCTCCGGCCCAAGAGGCAGAGAAGGCAGCGCCCGTCTTCAAGGACGGCATGGCGCAAGTCGTGCGCGCGTTCCGCGACGAGAAGTCGTGGATCGTGCACGACCTGTGGGTCGAGACGGAGTTCGACTCGGATGGCAACGGGACGCTCGACCGCGTGCACGTCGATGTGTTCCGGCCGGGGCAGACGGAGACGGAAGGGCTCAAGGTGCCGGTGATCTACGAGACGAGCCCGTACTTCTCCGGCGTCAGCGGCGCGGGGCAGGAGCTCTTCTGGAAGCCCGACCACGAACTCGGCGAAGCGCCGCCGCCGCGGCCCGAGGCGCCGCCGATTCCGTTCGCGGCGGACAAGCGCATCATCTCGAACTCGCTCACGACGACGTGGGTGCCGCGTGGGTTCGCAGTCGTGCACTCGGAGTCGCCGGGCACCGGACTGTCGCAGGGGTGTGTGACGGTCGGCGGCGCGAACGAGGCTCTGGCGCCGAAGGCGGTGATCGACTGGCTCAACGGGCGCGCGCGCGGCTTCACGACGCCGGACGGTGACGAGACGGTCGAAGCGACGTGGTGCACCGGCAAGGTCGGCATGATCGGCACGTCGTACAACGGCACGCTGCCGATCGCGGCGGCGACGACGGGCGTCGAGGGACTCGAGGCGATCGTGCCTGTCGCGCCGAACACGTCGTACTACCACTACTACCGCGCGAACGGACTCGTGCGGCATCCGGGCGGCTACATGGGCGAGGACATCGACGTCCTCTACGACTTCATCAACTCGGGCGATCCGGCCATGCGCGAGTGGTGCGACTGCAACGTGCGCGACGAGCTGCACATCGCGCGGCAGGACCGCATCACCGGCGACTGGAACGACTTCTGGGCGACGCGCGACTACGCGCTGCAGCTCGACAAGTACCGCGCGGCGACGCTCATGGCGCACGGCCTCAACGACTGGAACGTGATGCCGTCGCACACGATCCGCATCCACGAGGCGCTGAAGAAGAAGGGCGTGCCGCTGATGCTCTACCTGCACCAGGGCGGCCACGGCGGCGACCCGACGCGCGAGATGGTCAACCGCTGGTTCACGCGCTACCTCTACGGCGTCGAGAACGGCGTCGAGAACGATGCGCGAGCGTGGGTCGTGCGCGAGGACGCGCGGCGCAACGAGCCGACGCCGTACGCGGCGTATCCGAACCCGGACGCGAAGCCGGTGGTGCTGCACCTCTTGAAGAGCGGCGGCGCGGTCGGCGGTCTCGTGACGCGCGTGGCCGGTGGGCAGGGAACGGAGAAGCTCGTCGACGACGTGACGTTCACGGGAGCGGAGTTGGCGACGGCCGAGACCTCGCCGCACCGCCTGCTCTTCGCGACGCCGGAGCTGACGAAGCCGCTGCACCTGTCGGGCACCGCGCGCCTCACGATTCGCCTGGCCGCGAACGCGGACGCCGCGAACCTGTCGGTGTGGATCGTCTCGCTGCCGTGGACCGAGACGAACGACATCAACCTGAACGTCATCACGCGCGGCTGGGCCGACCCGCAGAACCACGAGTCGGAGTCGAAGAGCGCGCCGCTCGAGCCCGGCCGCTTCTACGACCTCTCGTTCGAGCTCGAACCCGACGACCAGATCATCCCCGTCGGCGAACGCATCGGCCTGATGGTCTTCTCGAGCGACCGCGACTTCACGCTCTGGCCCGATCCGGGCACCGAGCTGACGATCGACCTCGACGCGACGTCGCTGACGCTGCCGGTGGTCGGCGGCGGTGCGGCGTTCGACGCGGCGTTCGCCGCGCCGGCGGGCGGACGGTGACCTTGCGCTCGCGAGGCGCCGACGCGCTCGGGCTCGGCGCCGCGCTGCTCGTCTCGTACGCAGCGGCCGCTCTCGGCGCGTGGGCTTCGGCCAACGCGCCCACGTTCTATGCGCAGCTCGCGCAGCCGACGTGGGCGCCGCCCGCGAGCCTGTTCGGCCCGGTGTGGTCGGCGCTCTTCACGCTGATGGGCATCGCCGCTTGGCTCGTCTGGCGCGCGCCCGGCCCGCGCGCTACGGCGCTCGTGCTCTTCGGCGTGCAGCTCGCATTCAACGCCCTGTGGTCGTGGCTCTTCTTCGCGTGGCGCCTCGGCGCCGCGGCCACCGTCGAAGTCGTGCTGCTCGCCGCGCTCGTGGCCGCGACGATCCTCGCCTTTCGGCGCCACAGCCGCTTGGCCGCGGCGCTGCTCGTGCCCTACCTCCTGTGGGTCGCGTTCGCCGCCGTCCTGACGTTCGTGCTCTGGCGCGCGAACCCGACGCTGCTCTGAAACGGCGCGCGCGGTCCGTCGCACGAAACGGCCCCTCGATCTTCGAACGGGGCAGTCCTCACGCGATCGCCGCGCGCACCTTCGAGCTCAGCCAGTCCATCGCCCACACCACGGCGGTGATGACGACGACGATCATGCCGACCTCGTTGTACTTCGCCAGGCCGAGGTACTGCATGAGCAGCTCACCCACGCCGCCGCCGCCGACGAGGCCGATGATCGTGGCCATGCGCACGTTGATGTCCCAGCGGTAGATCGTGTAGCTCAAGTACGGCAACACGACCTGAGGGACGACGGCGTACCAGATCACCTGCACGCGGTTCGCGCCCGTGGCTTCGATCGCTTCGATCGGTCCGTTCGAGATGGACTCGATCTGCTCCGAGTAGAGCTTGATGAGCGACGCCACCGAGTGCACGAACAGCGCCAGCATGCCCGCGAAGGGTCCGAAACCGACCCAGACGCTGAAGACGATCGCCCAGAGGACCGGCTCGATCGAACGCGACAGGTTCGCGAGGAAGCGAACGAGCGAGTACAGCGCGAGCCCGAGCGGTCGCGTGCCGACCAGGTTGCGCGCAGCGAAGAACGCCAGCAAGAAGGCGAGCGGCACGGCCGCCGCGGTCGCGACGAGTGCGATGAAGACGGTTTCGACCATCTTCTCGAGCACCAGCGGCAGGATGCGCGTCTCCGGCGTGAACAGAGCGAGGAACAGGCGCCCAGCAGCCTCGAGGCTCTTGCGTTCGAAGAGTGCGCGCGGCGAGACCTCGACGACCAGCACGCCGAGTGTGAACGTCAGCGCGAGCAGCGCCACGATCGCCAGCCCGTGTGCGGTGCGCCACCAACCGTTCTCGACGCGCGCGGCGCTCGTCGCGAGCAACGGCGTCGTGTGTTCGACCGCCATACGGCCCGGTGAGCGCGCGGAACGCGACCACCACACACCCAGTGCGACGGACACGGCGAGGATCGCGACATGCGCGGCGAGCGGCCAGCTCGGCGGGCGCGTCGCGAGGGGCTCGCCTCCGATCCACGCCTGCCAGAGCCAGCGCAACGCCAGCACGCCGCCCGCGACTCCGTACCACGCGAGCAGCGCGTCGATCACCGTCGACTGCACGCGGCCGCGGCGCCGCGCGCGCGCGACGCGCTCCCCGTGGTGGCGGCGGCCGGCTTCTGCGATTTCGTCCGCGCGCTTGTCGCGCTCTTCCACGGGTGCAGTCATCGGATGAGCACCTCTTCCGCCTCTTCGCCGTAGATGCGACGGAACCAGGCTTCGTCGATGTCCTGCGGCGAGCCCTCGAACACGATGCGACCGCCTTTCAGCGCGATCACACGCGTCGTGTACTGCCGCACGAGGCTCAGGAAGTGCAGGTTGCAGAGGATCGTGACGCCGAACTCGCGGTTGGCTTGTTCGAGGTACTGCATCACCGAGTGCGATGTCGACGGGTCGAGGCTCGCGACGGGTTCGTCGGCGAGCAGCAGCTCGGGCCCTTGCATCAACGAACGCGCGATCGCCACGCGTTGCTGCTGTCCGCCCGACAACTCCGACGCGCGCACTCGTTCCTTGTCGGCGAGGCCGACGACCGCGAGCAGCTTGCGTGCGCGCTCGCGGGCTTCCGGGGTGAAGCCGCCGACCACGCTCTTCCACGTCGACGTGCTCGCGAGTTCGCCCGCCAGAACGTTCACGAGCACGCTCTTGCGCCCGATCAAGTTGAAGTGCTGGAACACCATGCCCACGCGCTTGCGAGCGGCGCGAAGTTCGGCGCCCGAGAGTTTCAGCACGTCCTTGCCGCCGAGCAGGATCTCGCCCGCGCTCGGCTCGACGAGACGGTTGATGCAGCGCAGCAACGTCGACTTGCCCGAACCCGAGAGGCCGATGATGCCGAGGAACTCGCCGCGACGGACCTCGAAGTCCACCGACTGCAGCGCGGCGACGCCGTTGTCGTAGATCTTCGTCAGCGCTCGCACCGCGAGGAGCGGCGCACCAGCTTCGTTTCCAGCGTGTCGACTCATGGCCGCTTCCCTTCGTCCTCTTGGGCGCGAAGCGCCGCTTCGACCTCCTCGGCGAACCCGGCCACGCTCTTCGAGTACTCGGCGTCTTCGACCGGGGTCACGGCGCGCACGTTGTAGAGCTTCTCGATGATCTCGATCCCCTCGGGCGTCGCAGTGAAGTCGAGAAGCGCCGCGACGATCGCGTCGCGAATCGCGCGGTTGCGCACGGGGTCCGGGTGCAGGTCGCTGCGCACGACCCACGCATCGTTCGTGATGTGGTCGGTGAACGCGAGGATCCGCACCTTCTCCATCACGTCGGGGTACTGCTCGAGCACTCTGCTGCGCGCGTCGCGCGAGACCTCGCGTCCCTCGACGATCTTCGGCGGGCTGTAGTAGGTCGCGCCCGCTTCCACTTGGCCTTGGTAGACCATGCTGATCACCGAATCGTGTTTGGCTGCGAAGACCGCGTTGCCGAGTTCGATGTCGCGATCGCGGAAGAGCCGCAGCGGCAGCAAGAAGCCCGCAGCCGACGAAGGATCGACGAACGCGAACGAGCGGCCGCGCAGGTCTTCGAGCGTCTCGATGCCGCTGTCCGCGCGCACGACGATCTGCGCGCAGTAGGTGCGTTCGTCGGCGTTCTCGCCGCGGAGCACCATCAGCGCCGCCTCCATCGGGTACTTCTTGATGTCGTGGCCCAGCACGTACCCGTACGTGTTCAGTGCGGCGAAGTCGGCGCGGCCGGCGCCGAAGGCCTCGACGACCGCGATGTAATTCATCGGGACGCGGGTGCGGACGAAGAAGCGACCCTCTGCGCCGTAGAGCTCGCGCGAGACGTGCTCGGCCACGAACTCTCCGACCACATCCGCGTTCGTCGCGAGGTCCTGCGCATCCATCGACGGCAGGAAGTACATCGTGAACGGCCGGTGCCGCGAGCCGACCTCACGCTGGTTGCAGCCCGCCAACACCAGCGCGAGCACCAACACCACGAGCGAGCGGAGAACGTGCATGGCGCTCAGTTCCTTGCGCCAACCTCGGCGCGGAAGGAGAGCTCGACGCACTCCACATCGTTGGCGTGGTCGGTCCGAACGCCATCGAAGTCGGGCACGATCTCGAGCGTCATCGCGGGAGCGTGGGAGGATGCCGTCGGGTGAGGTCGCTGAGAAGAAGCACCTCCTTTATTGAGCCGCGACAACTCATCGTTCCGCCGCCTGTCTGCTTCACTCGAAAGCGCCAACGTACGACCCTGCGGCGCTGGAAGGGCAGCGCAGAGGTGGGCCTTCACGCTTCTCCGGACGGCGGCGGGGCCTTCTGATCGTCGGCGTCGAGCGGTTCGAGACCGACGCGCCACGGCGTATGGCGTTCGAGGACCAGCGCGAGGTGTCAGACCGGCTCGGCTGGCTGGACGCGTTCTACGAGCAACCGGTGTGTCGCGCATGCGGCCGCGCTGCGCGTCGGCCACGAACTTCAGGCGCTCGTTGACGGGGTCCGTCTGATGCCGGGGCATCCGGACCAGGAGAGACTCAGCCGCCGAACCGTGGGGCCGAAGTGTCACCCATGTGCCCGTTGCACAGCCCGCAGACTTTGCGGGCAAGCGGCTGATGTCGATGCGCGTGTTCACGTGTGTGTCGCGCGGCGTCTGCGGCGCGCTGGGGCGGGACACGAGCGACGTGTTCACGCGAACCGCAAGCGTGCAGCGCGAACTTCGTGCGCGCGTCGTCTCACTTCGCGAACGGATGTGCGCTGCCGAACGTGCCGCCGAAGAACGTCGCGGAGAGTTCGCGGCGCTCGCGCGGAGCGAGTTCGCGCTGTGCGAGTTCGGGCGGGAGAACGCCCGCCTCGCCGGCGTAGCCGATGGCGATCGCGGCGACCGGTTCGTGGTTCGCAGGCAGCGCGAACGCCGCGCGCGCCTTCTCGACATCGAAGCCGCCCATCTGGTGAACGACCAGGCCGAGTGCCTCCGCCTGCACCGTGAGGTTCATCGCCGCCGCGCCCGTGTCGTACAGCGCGTGGCGGTTGGGCTTGCCGTCGAGCTTGAAGTTGGTGCGCGCGATCGAGAGTGCGAGGACCGGAGCGCGCTGCGCCCAGGACTGGTTGAACGGCACGAGCACGTCGTGGAGCTTCTTCCACGCTCCGCCATCGTCCGCGCCTTTCACGCCGACCACGAAGCTCCACGGCTGGTCGTTGAAGCACGACGGCGCCCAGCGGGCGGCTTCGAAGAGCGCGCCGAGCTGCTCGCGCGTCACCGGCCGATCGGCGAAGGCGCGCGGACTCCAGCGCAGGGCGACGAGATCGTGGAGCGGGAAGCGCGCGGCGGCGCGGCGGTCGGACGGGGACGTGGGCATGGGCGTGGGGGTGTCGAAGTGGGGCGGCGCGGAGCGTCGGCCGAGCCGCTGCGACGGGCCGGGGCGACCCGTGTAACTCACACGACCGCGCCGTGCCACCGTTCTGCGATCGTCCAGCGCCCCGTCGTCCCGCAACGCGCGTCACTGCTCGCGTGTCGCGGAGACCGAAGGACTACCTGCCTTTCGCCATCGCTTCACGGGGCGCCGCTACCGTCTCTCCCGTGTCGATCCTCAAGTTCCTCGTGCTCTCGACGACCGCCGCCGGCACCGCCCTCGTGCTCTCGCTGTTCGTCGAGCCGCTGCCCGCCGCCGTCCACGCAGCGCCCGAACGGTCGGCCGCCGAAAGGCGCGCCGCGGGGGACGCCGATCGGACTCCGTCGGCGATGGACGACGAACCGCTCGGTGCGCGGATCGCCGACCGACTCGTCCAGATGGTCGGCCGCGAGCGCTCCGTCGCCGCGCTGCGCTGGCTCGACGCAGGGCTCCCGCGCCGCGGCGTCTGAGCGGCGCCCGCGGCCAAGTCGCCGCGCTCCCACGCGCTGAAGTCACCGCCTTCGCACAAAGTCTGCGGGCCGAGGCTTGGACGAGCGCCGCTCCTGTTGGAACATGCGCGCCCCTCCGGACGACCGCGCGCCAGATGTGTGCGCGCCGACGTCCGCCACGACGCGATGATCCTGTACTACACCCCCGGGACCTGCGCCCTCGGCGCGATGGCGCTCCTGCGCCACAGCGAGATTCCGTTCCAACTCTGCCACGTGCCGCGCGACGCGCGCATGGGGCCGGTGTTCCGCACGATCAACCCTCACGGGCACGTGCCGACGCTCCTCACCGACGACGACCGCGTCGTCTGGGAGGCGAGCGCGGTGCTGAACCACATCGCGCGCAAGGCCGGCGGCAATCTGCTGCCCAAGGTCGGCAGCGCGGCCGAGGACGAGCTGTTCCAGTGGTACAGCTACCTCTCGAGCGAGTTCCACGCCGCGTTCTATCCGGTCTTCAAACCGCAGCTCTTCCTGCGCGACACGACGGCGCACGACGACTTGCGCCGCGACTCGCTCAAGAACGTGCGTCGCCAACTCGCGTACATCGACGTGCACCTCGAGGACCGCCGTCACGTGATGGGCGACACGTTCGGGGTGCTCGACGCCTACCTCTTCTCGATGGCGCGTTGGGGCGAGCGCTTCTTCGAGTTCAACCGCGAGTTCCCGAGCCTCGCGCGTTATCTCGAGCGCATGCGCGCCGAACCGTCGATCGCGTTCTCGCTCGCGATCGAAGCGGGTGAAGAGGTGCCGATCGGCAAGAACGGCTACAAGGGCCCCGTCGACTTGATGTCGCGTCAGGCGCTGTGAGCACGCGGCGGCGCGCGGAGTTCGTCGCCGCCGTGTGTTGTGTGGCGCTCGTGGGTGCGTGTGGAAGCAACGGCGCGGCGCCGCGCGCAGCTCCGCCCGGGATGGTCTGGATCCCGGGCGGCGAGTTCACGATGGGCAGTGACGGCGCGTGGGCCTGGGACCACGAACGTCCGGCGCATCGGGTGCGCGTGAGCGGCTTCTTCGTCGACGTGCACGAGGTGACGAACGAACAGTTCGCGACGTTCGTCGCGGCGACCGGGCACGTCACCGTCGCGGAGCGCGCGGCGGATTGGGAGGTGATGCGCGCGCAGTTGCCGCGTGGCACGCCGCGGCCGAGCGACGCGGAGCTCGCACCGGGATCGCTCGTGTTCGCAGCGCAAGCCGATGCGGCGTTCGAGAGTGACGGCGATGGCGACGTCGCGAATGCCGACATCGGTTCGTGGTGGCACTGGCAACCGGGCGCGGACTGGCGCCATCCGGAGGGACCGCAGTCGACGATCGAAGGGCGCGAACGACAGCCCGTGGTGCACGTCGCGTATGCCGATGCGCTCGCATACGCGGCGTGGGCTGGCAAACGTCTACCGACGGAAGCGGAGTGGGAGTTCGCGGCGCGCGGTGGGCTCGACGGTGCGCGGTATGCGTGGGGTGACGAGGAGCGGCTCGTCCCGGCGCCGCGCGCGAACGTGTGGCAGGGCGTGTTCCCCGGCGACAACTCACGCGAGGACGGCTTCGTCGGAGCGGCGCCGGTCGGTTCGTTCGCGCCGAACGGCTACGGGCTGTTCGACGTGGCGGGCAACGTGTGGGAGTGGACGTCGACGTTGTACGCGGCCGATGCGCATGCACTCGCCGCCGCGAGCGGAACGGTCGTCGTCGATCCCAAGGGGCCGGCGAAGAGCTGGAACCCGAATGCGCCCAACGAGATTCAGCGCGTCACGAAGGGCGGCTCGTTCCTGTGCCACCCGAGCTACTGCGACAACGACCGCCCGAGTTCGCGCATGGGCACCGAGGAACAGACGAGCCTGGTGCACACGGGCTTCCGTTGCGTGGCCGACTGAGAATCCGGCGGCGGTACGGTGCCGCAACAAAATCCGCC
>JBIKNC010000354.1:0-2917 GCA_044358925.1 Planctomycetota bacterium
CTCGAACGCGGTCGCCCAACTCGGCGGCGGCGCAGCGCCGCTCCAATCGAGCGCGCGTAGGTTGTGCACGAGGCCGCCGCTACCGAGCACGAGCACGCCCTCGTTCGCGAGCGGCGCGAGCGCGCGCCCCAGCGCCACGAGTTCGGCGCCACTCGTGCGGCTCGGCAGCGAGAGCTGCACGACCGGCACGTCCGCGTGCGGGAACATGTGCACGAGCGGCACCCACACGCCGTGGTCCCACGGCCTCGTCGGGTCGCGCTCGAGCGGAGCGCCGCCGCGCTGCACGACGAGGTCCGCGATGCGCTCGGCGACGTCGCTCGCCGCAGGCGCCGGATACGTGACGTCGCGCAACTCGCGCGCGAAACCGCCGTAGTCGTGCATCAACGCGCGCGCCGTCGTCGTGCCGATCGTCGCCGGGCTCTTCTCCCAGTGCGCCGACACGACGACGATCGCACGCGGGCGCGGAAGCGCATCGGCGAGGCGCACGAAGTCGGCGCCCTTCACTCGATCGAGCGCGAGATCGGGCGCGCCGTGCGAGACGAACACGACCGGAACGTGAGAGGTGGCGTTCATCGCTGGAGGTGCAGTCGAACACGCCGCGGCTCGCGAGGCGATTTGGTCGCACTCTCGCCACGGCGAACCGACCGACCAGAGGGACATCATGCGCTGCGATGGCGCCACGTGTCGCGCGCGTGTCATGCTCCGACGCGAACGCAGCACACGAACGCGCCCGCCATGTCCGAGTCGCTCACCTTCCGCGTCCATCCCGATTCACTCGCCATCGCGCGTCTCGCCCCGAACACCGCCGTGCCCGAGTGGGCGCGCGGCGCGTTCGTGACGGTCTCGCGCACACCGAGCGAACTGTCGATCGTCTGCGCCGACGCACACGTTCCGAGCGACGTCACGGCCGAACGCGGGCGCGTCATGTTCGGCATCGAAGGTGTGGTCCCGATGACGACGGTCGGGCTGCTGGCGGCGCTGTGCGGGGCGCTCGCGGCGCGGCGCGTGCCCGTCTTCGCGATCTCGACCTTCGACACGGACTACCTTCTGGTGCACGGTGAGCGCTTCGCCGAGGCGCGGGCGGCGCTCGAGGGCCTGGGCCACCGCGTGACCGGCGAAGCGCCGCGACTCTGAGACCCGGCGCTGCCTCGACGCGTCGACAGCCCGCGGATCCGGAGCGCGCCACGAGGCGTAGACTCGGCACCTCGCCGGCCCATCGGCTCGCTCGTCGCCGACGACACCTCGCCATGAAACACGCTCACGTCCTCGCGGCCTTCGCACTCTCGCTCTCTCCGATCGCGTTCGCGCAGGACGTGAAGAGCGTCACCCCCGTCGTCGCCGATCCGGGCGACACGGTCGTGCTCACCGGCACGAACCTCGCCGGCGTCGACGACGTCGCGTTCGTCGCGAGTGTCGGCGGCTTCGTCGGCATCTGGACCGTGCACGTCGCACCGACATCGACGAGCGCGACCGAAGTCGTCGTCGTCGTGCCGCAGATCAATGCCTTCACGCCGCCGCAGGCCACGCCGCCCGGGCAACTCGTGGGCACGATCGTCGCGAGCGCCGGCGCGTCGAGCAGCGCCCCCGTCGACTTCGGCTTCCTCGAGTCGACGTTCAACGAGGTGCGCACGCTCGGCGTCACGGGCAGCGATCCGATCGGCTTCACGCCGCAGATCGCGTTCACTCTTGCCGGCGGCATCCCGAAGTCGCCCAACCCGAGCTTCGTCGCGACGGTGACGGGCCAGCCGTCCGCGAGCTTCACCTACCTCGTCGTCGGCCCCGTCGCACCCGCGCCGTACCTGCCGCTCTTCGGCGGCGAGCTGCGCATCGATCCGCTCGTCTGGTACCAACTCCTGCCCGGCACACCGTCGCCGAGCACCCCCGGCGCCGCGAGTCGCGCGCTGTCGATCCCGCCCGGCTTCGACGGCGTGCGCGTCGCCATGCAGTGGCTGTCGCTCGATCCGCTGACATTGCAGTCGTCGTTGTCGGACGCATTGATCGTCCGTCTGTGAACCGAGCGGCGCGCGGCGCTCCCGATCGGGCGCCGCGCGCAGCTTTCGCCCTTCGATTCATCCCGCGTCCGTTCCATGGGTTGGCTGCGCAGCTCTCGCCCCTACAACTTCTTCGTGCGGCGCGTGCTGCCGAGGGCGGCCGGCGATCTCTTCGTGACGACACACGACGGCGTGCCGACCGCGGTCGCGTGGCAGGACGAGATGTTCCTGCACTTCTATCGGCCGTTCGGACGCCGTCGCGCGCTCGAGCGCTACAGCGCCACCGGCCGCGAAGCGCGTGACGTGTTGCACTCGATCGAGCACGCTCTCGGAGCCGCACCTTCACCGCGCGTGCTGCTCGAGTTCGCGTGCGGCTACGGTCGCATCACGCGCCACCT
Source organism: Planctomycetota bacterium (assembly GCA_044358925.1). Taxonomy (GTDB): domain Bacteria; phylum Planctomycetota; class UBA1135; order UBA1135; genus Rohdeia. Next base: position 2,390 of record JBIKNC010000354.1, read on the forward strand.
CGCCGCCGGTCGCCGCGGGCGACACTTCGCGTGTGACATCGACGCCGAAGCGTTGGCCTTCTGCACGCACAACTTCGGCGTCGTCACGTGCCCGTCGGCGCGCGAGCCGCACGACTGGCACCCGCCGCGACGCTTCGACCTGATCTTCGTCGCGTCGCTCTTCACGCACCTGCCGCAGCGCACGTGGAAGGCGTGGCTCGTGCGCCTCGCGGACGCGCTGGAGCCGAACGGCGTCCTCGTCTTCACCACGCACGGCCTCGACTGGATCGGCGGCGATCCGCGCACGACGCCCGCCACCGCGCCCGGCGCGTTCGTGTTCACCGGCGCGAACGAAACGCACGGTCGGCTCGCGTCCGACGAGTACGGCTCGACCTACGTCGCCGACGCGTGGGTGCGCGCGAGCCTCGCTGAGCTCGGCCTCGAGGAGCGCCTCCCAGAGCGCCCGAATGCGCTGTGGGGCCAAGACGTGTGGATCGTGACGCGTACGGTGTCAGACACGTAGCCGTCACGAACACGTACGGTGCCGCA
>JBIKNC010000150.1:0-10702 GCA_044358925.1 Planctomycetota bacterium
CCCGGGGCGAGCATCGCGCCCTTGGGTGTGTGCGCGCAGGTCATCCCGTGGAACTTCCCGCTGCTGATGGCGGCGTGGAAGATCGCGCCGGCGCTCGCGTGCGGCAACACGGTCGTGCTCAAGCCGGCGGAGACGACGCCGCTGTCCGCGGCTTTCCTCGCACAGATCTGCGCCGAAGCGGGCGTGCCGCCGGGTGTGGTGAACGTCGTGAACGGCGACGGTGAGACGGGCCGGGCGCTCGTGAGCCACCCGGACGTCGACAAGGTCGCGTTCACCGGCTCGACCGAAGTCGGGCGCGAGATCCGCAAAGTTCTGGCGGGCACGCGCAAGCGTTTGACGCTGGAGCTGGGCGGCAAGGGCGCGAACATCGTGTTCGAGGACGCGGCGCTCGATCAGGCGGTCGAGGGCATCGTGAACGGCATCTGGTTCAACCAGGGCCAAGTGTGTTGCGCGGGGTCGCGCCTGCTGGTGCAGGAGTCGATCGAGAAGACGCTGCTCGAGAAGCTGCGTCGGCGACTCGCGACGCTGCGCGTGGGGGATCCGCTCGACAAGAACACCGACCTCGGGGCGATCGTGTCGGGCGCGCAGAAGGAGCGCATCCTCGACTACGTGCGCATCGGGCGCGAGGAAGGCGCGCAGATGCACCAACTCGCGTGTGTGTTGCCGGCGCGCGGCCACTTCGTCGCGCCGACGTTCTTCACGGGTGTCGCGCAGAGCCACCGCATCGCACAGGAGGAGATCTTCGGACCCGTGTTGTGCGTGCAGACGTTCCGCACGCCCGACGAGGCGCTCGCGATTGCAAACAACACGCCGTACGGCCTGTCGGCCGGTGTGTGGAGCGACAAGGGCTCGAAGGTCTTCGCGATGACGCGCGGATTGCGCGCGGGCGTCGTGTGGGGCAACACGTTCAACCAGTTCGATCCGGCCAGTCCGTTCGGCGGCTACAAGGAGAGCGGGTTCGGTCGCGAGGGCGGGCGGCACGGACTGCTCGCCTACCTCGACGTGCGAGCCGCGAGCGAGGCCCGGTCATGAGCAACGATCACGACGACCACGCGGAGCATCCGGACGACGTGCAGCCGAACGTCCGCAAGACCTACAAGCTGTACGTCGGCGGGCAGTTCGTGCGTTCGGAGTCGGGCCAGGTGGCGCGCCAACTCGACGCACGCGGGGGCTTCTTCGCGAACGCGTCGAAGGCTTCGCGCAAGGACCTGCGCGACGCGGTGAAGAGCGCGCGCGGCGCGTTCGGCGGCTGGGCTGCGCGCAGCGCGTTCAATCGCGGACAGATTCTCTATCGCTGCGCCGAGATGCTCGCGGGGCGGCGTTCGCAGTTCGAGCAACTGCTCGTGGAACTGTGCGGTCGCGACAGGGAAGCGGCGGCACGCGAAGTCGCGGTGTCGATCGAACGTGTGTTCTGGTACGCGGGTTTCTGCGACAAGTTCGCCCAGGTGCTGGGCGGCGTGAACCCGATCGCGAGTCCGTACAACAACTTCACCTTCAACGAGCCGTGCGGTGTGGTCGCGGTGCTCGCGCCGCGCGGCGGCGGGTTGATCGGACTCGTGTCGGCGCTGTTCCCGGTGCTGGCGGGCGGCAACGCGGCGGTGCTCGTCGTCGATCACGACCTGCCGGTGGTGGCACTCGAGTTCGCCGAGGTGCTGGCGACGAGCGACGTGCCGGCCGCCGTCGTTCACGTGCTGGCGGGGGAGTTCGCGGAACTCGCTCCGCACGCCGCGGACCACATGGACGTCGACGCGCTCGCGCTGTTCGGCGGCGACGACACGCTGCGCACGGACCTGGTGCGGCGCGCCGCCTCGAACATCAAACGCGTGGCGGAGTTCGAGGAGCGTTCGATCGACGCGTGGCTCGCGCGCGACGCGCAGAGCGGCTACTGGATCGAGAAGTTCGTCGAGTGGAAGACGAGCTGGCACCCGATCGGCGTCTGACACCGTACCCGTCAACCGGACGGCGGCACGTCCTCGGTGTTCGGGAGCGAGAGCAGGTACACGAACCCGACCAGGGCTGCGGCTCCCACCACGAGGCGCAGCACCACGCTGTCGTCCGGCAGGCCCGGGCCCAGCGCGAACGTGACGAACGCGCCCATCACGACGAACGCGGTGTACTTGATCCTGCGCGGCACGCCGCGACCGGCGCGGAAGTCGCGGATCAAGGGGCCGAACTGGGGGTGCGCGAGCAGCCGTCGGTAGGCGGCGGGCGAGCCGCGCACGAAACACGCGGCCGCGAGCACGAGGAACGGCGTCGTCGGCAGGCCCGGAACGACGACCCCGATCCCGCCGACGGCGACGCACAGACTTCCGAGCGCGAACCACGCCCAACGGGCCGCCCGCGAACGGGCCAGGAAGCGCTCGTGCTCCGACGTCTCCACCGCATCAGGTGCGCCGCGCACGTCCCCGCCAGAGCGCGCGTCGGCCCCGTCGCCGGTGTCGATTCGTTGATCGGGTTCCACGTCGCGAACGGCCGCCGCGGCGACCGGCGCTGAGTGTGCGCTCGCCGCGCGGGTGTTCGCAATCGCGCGCCGCTGCCGTTCCGCGGCGCATCCACGGACCGGTGTGCGTCGAACCTCCCCGCATGAAGTCGCCCATGTCGTCGTCTCGAGCCAGAATCCTGGGGCCCGGTCGCGCGCTCCTCGTCGCGTTCCTCGTCGCCTCGCCCGCGAGCGCGCAGAGCGGCTTGCTCGCCGCACGCGCGTTCGCGGAAGCCGCGGCGCGCGCGCCCGCCGGTGACTCGAGCGCCGCTCCAGCGGCCGCGGAGCACGTTTTCGATGCCTTCGCGAGCCTCGTCGAGCGCGAGCGCCGCCTGCGTGCGGCGCGCCGACTCACGAGCGCCGACGCGACGGACTTCGACGCGCTCGTGGCGGCCGGCCGATCCGCCGCCCTGGAACTCGACGGCGGCACCACGCGCCACCGGCTGGAGCGCGTGCTGTCGGGCGCGCAGGCCGACGGCCTCGTCGACCGCGACGCCGCACTTCGCGCTCTCGCGCCGGCCCTCGAGCGCTTCGCGGACGACCTCGCCTTCGAGCCGCGCATGGAAGCCGAACTGCCGCCGGGTTTCCCGCCGCCGACTCCGGCCTACGAGATCGAGCTGCTCTCCTACCCGGCCTACCGCCTCGCCAGCGCCGACATGGCACGCGGCGACGGCCGCGCCTTCTGGACGCTGTTCGAACACATCGAGTCGAACGACATCCCCATGACGGCACCGGTCGAGACGACCTACTCGGAGGAGGACGCTCGTCGTCCGGCGACGATGGCGTTCCTGTACGACGAGGCGTCGCGCGGTGAGGTCGGCGAACGCGGCGCGGTCACGATCGCCGACGTGGCGCCGCAGCTCGTCGTGAGCATCGGCTGCCGGGGCAACGACACACCGGCGCGCATCGAATCCGCGCGCTCGGCCCTCGAGTCCTGGATCGCGGAGCGCAGCGACCTCGAGGTCGCGGGGCCGTTGCGCGTGATGGGCTTCAACAGCCCGATGGTGATCGGCTCGCGGCGCTTCTTCGAGGTGCAGATCCCGGTGCGCGCTCGCAGCGGCGGCGCGAGCGGAATCAGCGGCGTCGGCGACGCACCCGAGAAGGCCGGCGCTCCCCGCTAGAATCCGCGCCGCGAATCCGAGCGCGCGGACACCCCCTCACGCGCGCGCTCGCCCCGCCACCATGATCGCACGCACGAGTCTCGTTCTCGCCCTCCTCCTTCCCGCCGCCGGCGTCCCGTTCTTCGTCTCGTCTCCCGCCAGTGCGGCGGTGCAGGAAGAGGAAGGCGAGGGCAATCCCGCGCTGCACGCGTTCATGGAGGACCTCGGCGGAACGCTGCGCAAGCTCGGCCGCGGCCTGAAGGACGAAGGTGCGATGGCGACCGGCCTCACCGAAGTGTTGCGCCTGCAGCGCGCGACCCTCGACGCGAAGGAGCAGCTCCCGGTCGTCGTCTCTTCGATCGAAGACGAGAAGAAGCGCCTCGCCTCGACGATCGAGTACCGCACGCAGATGCACGCGCTGGCGACGGGGCTGTTCACGCTCGAACTCGCCTACCTCGAAGGTGACGCGGGCAAGGTCGAGAAGCAGCTCAAGGAACTCGACAAGGTGAAGAAGGCGGGCCACAGCCAGTTCAAGCCCGACTGAGAGAGTGAGAAGAAGTCGACGCTGCGCGCCGGACATGCTCTCTCAGGTGCCTGTGGCCCAACCGCTGGCGCGGTTGGAGCCCGTTCGCGAGCATTTCTGCTCGCTCACTGAACGAGTCCGACTCGAGTTCACGCGGCGCGCGATGCGGGGACACTCCGCACGCGCGCCGCTCGCTTTCGACGAGCTGAACGCGTGCTCTCGGGCGCGTCCGCGTCGGTCGCGGAGAGTGTTCCGACGAGCGCGTTCCGGAGCGCCGCGTGGAAGGTGCCGGCATGCGTGTAGCGCACCGACTCGCGCACGGCCGTCGCGCGGCGCAACACGCCGAGCACGGCCGCGCCGTGTTCCTCCGCGATGCGCGCAGCACCCGTGTACGGCCACGCGAACGGCCACATCGGCACGTGCCGCGAGAACAACTCCCACACGACGAGTCCGGCGCTGAACACGTCCGAGCGCAACGACGGTCGCCCGAGCGCTTGCTCGGGCGCGAGGTAGCCGATCGTTCCGGAGCCCGACGCCCAACAGGGCCGCGTGAGTCGGCGCGCGATGCCGAAGTCCGACAGGCACAGGCGATCGCCCGCGAAGAGGATCGCGTTCTGTGGTTTCACGTCGAGGTGCGCGACCTGCCGCGAGTGCGCGAACGCGAGGGCTTCGAGCAGTTGTAGCGCGAGTCCGCGCGCGCGCTCGGCCGACATGCGGCGCGTCATTCGGTCGGCCAGGTCGCTCACACCGAGCGGCGTCGCGAGCACCCAGTGTCCGCGCCAAACGCTCGCCGCCCGCACGGGCAAGACGTGCGGATGGGCGAGGCTCATCAGCGTGTGCGCCTCGTGCGCCGCAGCACCGTGCGCGGAGTCGGCACGCGCGCCGACCGCGCTGCGCCGGTGCGCGATCTTGAGTGCGACCTCGTCGCACACTTCGGTGTCGTAGGCGCGATAGACGTCGCTCGCGCCGCCGCGCGCGAGGTGCGCGAGGACGCGGAAACGCCCGACGAGTTGGCGGCGACGGAGCGGCATGGCGGCGCGGCCGCACCCGCGCGCCGCAGGAGAGAGATGTCGCTCGCGCCCGTCGGTTGCGGGCGAGCCGCGAAGTTCCGAGTGCGGGACGGAGCGGGGTGAACGCGCGCCCGCGCGCCGCCGCGCCGTGCGGCGCGCGCGGGCCGCACCGCCCCGCGCCGTAGCATCCGCCGCGCCAGGTCGAACACGCGCCACGCCCGCTCCGCGTCTCCGTGCGCCGCGCGTCTCCGTGCGCCGCGCCTCCCCGAACGTGAACTTCGACCTCCTCGTCGCGAACCTCCTCACGCCGCCGGTGCTGTTCTTCGCACTCGGCTTCGCGGCGACGCTCGTGAAGAGCGACCTCGAGATCCCGCAGCCGGTCGCGAAGGCGCTGTCGCTCTATCTGCTGTTCGCGATCGGACTGCACGGCGGTGCGGAACTCGCCGCCTCGAACGCGGACGGCGCACTCGTGACGCTCGCGGCCGCGACGGCTCTCTCGGCACTGCTGCCGATCGCGACGTTCTTCCTCCTGCGCCGGCGCGTCGGCGCTGCGGACGCCGCCGCGATCGCCGCGACGTACGGCTCGATCAGCGCGGTCACGTTCATCACGGCGACGAGCTTCCTCGACATGGAAGGCATCGTCTGGTCGGGGCATCTCGTCGCCGCGATGGCGTTGATGGAGTCGCCCGCGATCCTCGTGGCCGTGGCACTCGCGCGCTCGAACGGCGTGCGCGCGCCGGACCTCGGGCCCGATGAGAAGGCACACGGCCCGCTGCGCGAGGCCTTCCTGTCGGGGCCCGTGTTCCTGCTGCTGGGCGCGCTCGCGATCGGCTGGGCCTGCGGCGAGAGCGGTTGGAAGCGCGTCGAGCCCTTCGCGAAAGTGCCGTTCCAAGGCGTGTTGTGCCTGTTCCTGCTCGACATGGGGCTCGTGGCCGCGCGCCGCGTCGCCGTGCTCAGGAACTTCGGCGTGGTGCTGGTCGTGTATGCGCTCGTCGCGCCGCTCGTGCACGGAGCGATCGGGCTCGCGGTTGCCTACACACTCGACCTCTCGGTCGGCGACGCGATCCTGTTCGTCGTGTTGTGTGCGAGCGCGAGCTACATCGCCGTGCCCGCGGCCGTGCGCGCCACGCTGCCGGACGCGAACCCGGGTGTCTTCCTGCCCATGTCGCTCGCGGTCACCTTTCCGTTCAACGTCGCGATCGGCATCCCGCTCTACGCGGGCGCCGTGCAGAGTCTGTGGAGCACGCCATGAAGTCCGTCGAGCGCATCGAGATCGTCGTCGACGCGGTGCACGTCCCCGAGGTGTTGCGCGCGCTGAAGCGCGTCGGCGCGACCGGCTGGAGCATCGTCAAAGGCCTCGAGGGGGCGGGCGACCGCGGTGAGCAGTTCGCCGACGACGTGACCGGCGTCACGTCGAACCAACTCGTGCAGACGACGCTCGACCCGGCCGTGGTCCCGCAGCTCGCAGCGCTGCTGGAGCCGCTGCTCGAACGCGTCGGCGGTGTGTTCATCGCCACACCCGCGCGCGCGATGGTGCGCACGCCGCGCTCGCGCCGCGGTTGACCGCGTGGCAGCGCGCCACGAACATGGCGGGCATGCGCGCGTTCCTTCCGTTCGCTCTGACCTCGATCCTGTGTGGGTGTGCGTCGACAGAGACGCCGAAGACGTCGCAACAGCAGTTGAGCGAGATGCTCGCGCTCGGCGAGAAGCTCGAAGCGCGCTGCGCCGACTTCGAGGGGCGAGTCGGCATCTTCGCGAATCGAACGGGCGACCTCTGGACGGCCTCCGAACGAAACGCCGACGAGGTCTTCCCGACCGCGAGCCTCGTCAAGGTGCCGATCCTCGTCGGGCTCTTCGCGCGCATCGAACGCGGTGAACTCGACTTGCACCAGGAACTCGTGTTCGAGAAGTCGCGCTCGCGCGGCGGCGACGACCTGCTCGCGTCGTTCGAGGAGGGCGCGACGATCACGCTCGACAAGTTGGTGCACCTGATGATCGGCTTCAGCGACAACAGCGCGAGCCTGTGGTGCCAGGAACTCGCGGGCGGCGGTGAGGCGATCAATGCGTGGCTCGCGGAACATGGCTACGTCCACACGCGAGTCAACTCGCGCACCGAGGGCCGCGAGGAGGATTTCCGCCGCTTCGGTTGGGGCCAGACCAGCCCGCGTGAGATGTGTGCGCTCGTGTCGTCGATCCGCATGGGCGCCTGTGTGTCGCCGCGCGCCGACGAGGAGATGTACCGCGTCATGTGCCGCGCCTACTGGGACTCGGAGGCGTTGAGCGCGTTGCCGCCCTGGGTGCAGGCGGCCAGCAAACAGGGCGCGATCAACCGCTCGCGCAGCGAGGTCGTGCTCGTCAACGCGCCGAGCGGCGACTACGTCTTCTGTGTGATCACGAACGAACAGGTCGATCAGAGTTGGGGCGCGGACAACGCGGGCTTCGTGCTGTTGCGCGACGTGTCGGCGCTGCTCTGGCGGCACTTCGAGGGAGACACGTGGGCGCCGGCGCCCGGTGTCGAGGAGTGGAGGTGAGCGAGCCCGAACTCATCGGCGTGGATGGGGGCGCGAGCGGCGTTCGCGTCGCGCGTGTGGAGCGGCGCGGCGACGGGCGATTGGCGTGTGCGCATGCGCCGCTCACGGCGAGTTGCGATCCCGCGCGCGGCGCCGACGCCTGGCTCACGGCGACGGCGGAACTCGTCGAGCGCGCAGCGGACGGCGCGAGTGTGCGCGTCGGCATGGGCATGCCGGGTCGCAAGACGGCGGACGGGCGCGGCATCGCGAGTGCGCTGCACGGACCCGTCGATCCGCTGTTCCTCGAGCGGCTCGAAGCGGACCTCGTGCGGCGCGGCGTGCAACTCGCGCGCCCGATCGCGGGCCTGTTCGACGACGGGCTGCTCGGCGCGGCGGGGGAACTCGTGGGCGCGGGCGGAGTGCTGGGCGGAGCGCACACGGCCTACGCCCTCGGCGGCGGCACGGGTCTCGCGGAGGCGTTCGTCTTCGACGGTCGGCCGGTCGTGTTCGAAGGCGCGCCGGTGGTGTTGGAACGCGCGTACAGGATCGCGCACGACGGGCGTTCGTTCGAAGAGCGTGTGTCGGTGCGCGGCCTCAACGCACGTTTCGCGGCGCTCGGCGGCGACGGCGCGCCCGAAGACGCGTTCGAGCGCGGCGACGAACGTGCGCGTGTTCTGTTCGGAGAGGTCTTCGCGGACCTCGCGGCACTGGTCGAGGAACGCGAGCGCACGTTGAGCCTGCGCTTCGAACGCATCGCACTCTCGCAGCGACTCGCGCGCCTCTTGCTGCGGCCACGACTGCGCGCGCAGTTCGAGTCGCGCTTCGATGTGCAGCGCTACGTCCTCAGTTCGAACGACGCGAGCAACGTGATCGGCGCGGCGTGGTTCGCGAGCGAAGCGCGCTGACTCGACGTCGCTCGTCGTGATCGTCAGCGTCGGTCCAAGAGCACGTCGAGCCGCCCGCCGCTCGCCGCGAGGCGCGCGCGCGCCTCGTCCGCGTCCACGCCCAGGCGCAGCAAAGCGATCGCGAGTTTGCACGACCAGCCCGCCTGTTCGAGCGCGGCGAGCGCCTCCGCACGTGTGCCGCCGCAGAGTTCCGTGACGATGCGCACGGCGCGCTCCTTCAGTTTCGCGTTCGTCGCACGCACGTCGACCATCAGGTTCTCGTACACACGACCCGCGCGCACCATGAGCGTCGTCGACAGCGCGTTGAGGGCGAGTTTGGTCGCGGTGCCGGCCTTGAGGCGCGTCGAACCGGTCAGAGCTTCGGGGCCCGTGTCGAGGAACACGCGGTGGTCGCACGCGGGCGGAAGCGCCACGTCGGCGCAGCACACGAGCGCCGTGACCGCGCGCGGCGCCAGGCGTTTCGCGAGAACGAGCGCGCCGAGCACGTACGGCGTCGAGCCGCTCGCCGCGATGCCGACGACGGTGTCGTCGGCGGTGAGAGCGAGTCGTTCGAGTTCCGCGCGTGCGCCGTCGCGATCGTCTTCGGCGGACTCGCTCGAGCGGCGCAACGCCGCGTCGCCGCCCGCGACGATGCCGACCACTCGGCCTTCGTCGACGTCGAACGTCGGCGGCGCTTCCGACGCGTCGAGCACGCCGAGCCGCCCCGACGTTCCCGCACCGAGGTAGACGAGCCGACCGCCGCGCAGGAACCCGGGCTCGGCCGCTTCGATCAGCGCCGCGAGCGACTCGCGCGCCTTGGCCACGGCCTGCGCCGCGACGAGGTCCTCGTTCGACAGCGCCGCGAGGATGCCGCGCACGTCGCGGCGCGACAGGTCGTGGGTGTCCGGGTGGCGCCGTTCCGTCGAGCGCAGTCGCGTGTCGTTCATCGGGGCCTCGCTCCAGTGGGCGTGCACCAGGCTCCGGCGAGCGGCGCACGCAGCGCGCCCGTCACCGCGGGCAACGTGATCGGCACGCCGTCCTGCGACAGGAGTCCTAGCACTGCCATCTCGAGTGCTTCGCGCCACAGTGGATCGACGCCGGCGTGGGCGGTCGTGAAGACGGGCGCCGAGCAGTGGCGCTCGAGTGCACGGAGCAGTGCCGCGTTGCGGATCGAGCCGCCCGCGAGCAGCACTTCGTCGCAGCCGTGCACCGTTTCCGCGAGCGCGCGCGCCACCGCGTCGACGGCACTCGCGAGTGCGTCGTCCGCAGAAGCACCGGCGGCGAGTTCACGCAGGCGCGGCTGTTCGTGGGCGCTGCCCATCGAGCGCGCGTTGGAGCGGATCGCGGCGAGCTCGGCCGCGAAGCGCGCGACGACTTCCATCTGCGGCGTGCCGCGCGCCGCTCGTTCACCGTGTGCATCGAACGGTGCGCCGAGCAGCGCTCGCGCCAAACCGTCGAGCCAGTGGTTGCACGGAACGACGTCGGCGCCGCGCACCTCGTGCATCGCCGCAGCGCGCGTGGTCACTCGCGGCAACAGCGTCGCGTTCGCGAAACCTCCGAGGTTGACGATGGCGCGCGAGCGCTCCGCGTCGCCGAACACGACGAGGTCCGCGAGCGGCGTGATCGGCGCGCCCTCGCCGCCGGCCGCGAGATCGGCGCCGCGCAAGTCGAACACGACCGGCGCGCCGGTGCGTTGTGCGATCACCCACGGATTGACGAGCTGCCACGAGTCGGGCGGAGCGTGAGCGACGGTTTGACCGTGCACCGCGATCAGTGCGATGAGACGTCCCTGTGCGAGCCGCACACAACCTTCGCCGTGCAGCGCACCGAAGCGCCGCGCGAGGCTCGCACACTGTTGCGCGGTGAGTGCGGCGCCGCGCGCGAACGCGAACAGCTCGGGCCCCAGTTCGCCGAGCGGCAGCGCGAGCGTCTCGACGAGTTCGACCTCGATGTCGAGACCCGTGCCGTGCGCGCGAACGAGCGCGAGGTCGAGCCCGTCGACGCTCGTGCCGCTCATGCAACCAATCGCGAGTCGTTCACGCATGGCGTTCGAGTGCAACGAGGCGCTCGCGCAGCTTCGCGACGTGCACGAGGCTGTGTTCGAGGCCGGGGCGGCGCGAGCGCTGCGGCCACAGTTCGCGTTCGCTCGCGGTCAGTGCGTCGAGTTGTTCGAGCAGCGCGGCGCGGCGCGCGGGA
>JBIKNC010000151.1:0-10680 GCA_044358925.1 Planctomycetota bacterium
CCGACGTCGCGATCACGTCGCCGGCGCAGGGCCACACCGTGATCACTCCGGCCGACGTGCCGTTCACCGGGACGGGCGTCGACCTCGACGCACTCGGCGCGGTCGACCTCGTCTGGGACGTGACTCAGGTGCACAACACGCACAGCCACCCGAACGCCGGTGCGGGCAGCGGGTCGGCGTTCCTGGCACAGATCGGCGACCATGGCGCGTCGGGCGATCTCGTCTACCACGAGGTCGCGCTGACGGGGACGACGGCCAGCGGCGCGGCGACGACGGTGCGCCGGTACGTCTACGACGAACGCCAGGTGTTCGATCGCACCGGGCGGGCGCTCTTCGTCGCCAAGCTCCTGGCGCTCACGCCGCCGGTGCCGCAGGGCGCCGGCAGCGCCGACCACGAAGTGCTGCGCGATCGTTCGGTGTCACCGGGTGCGACGCCGCTGCTCGCGCAGTTCGACACGCAGCACGGCGGCGACCAGGGCGACGACGACTGGATCGGCTTCGAACTCGCGACGCCGCCGCAACCGTTCGAACGCTTCGTCGGCATCGATTTCACGAGCGGTGTCGTCGCGCCCGAGGGCGGCTGGTTCGAGACGCTCGCGGTCGAAGTGCGCGTCGGCACACCGTGCCCGCTGCAGTGCGGTTGCGAGTGGCAGTGCGTCGAGGAACTCGCCATCGAGCCCGCCTACCCGATGGGCGCGTCCGCGCCGCTCGGGAGCGACTTCACCACGTACCGCATGCGCTTCGCGCCGATCGCGGGCGACGCGATCCGCGTGCGCGGCGTGCCGGGCGGAACGATCGGCTACGTGAGTTCTTCGGAGCTGCGCATCCTGACCATCGCACCGAACCCGATCGGCTCGGTGCGCGACGTGACGTCGGCCGGCACGATCGTCGCTCGGGTGCTCGAGTTCACGCCGCCGGGCACCCTCGGCAACGGCAACTCGAACATCGAACTCGTGCGCGACGGCACCGAACCGCCCGCCGGCAGCGCGAGTGTCCACGCGCAGTACTCGTCGCTGCACGGCGGCGATCAGGGCACGCTCGACTGGTACGGCTACACGTTCGACCTGCCGCACACCTTCGCCGCCGTGCACTTCCGCGAAGGACTGCACTTCACGGACGGCGGCTGGTTCGAGGACCTCGTGGTCGAGACACGCATGCGCGAGAGCGATCCGTGGACACCGGTCAGCGGGCTGCAGATCGCGCCGCCGCTGCGCACACCGGGCCCGGGAACGCTGTCCTACGAGTCGTTCGATCTCACGTTCGACCCCGTCGCCGCGCGCTGGATCCGCATCGCCGGTACACCCGGTGGGACGTCGACGTACACGACGATCAGTGAACTCGCGGTCCTGGCGCGGGCGGGCGAGCCGACCTTCACCCAGCTCGCGCGTTACGGCGAGGGCCACGCGGGCAACACCCTCGTGCTCGACACCGCGACGGCACCGATCCTCGGTTCACCGTTCGCGCTGCAGGTCAGCGGCTGCGAGCCACTGACGTTCGGCTTCATCGGTTACACGGGCGCAGCGCTCGACGTCGATCTCGGCTTCGATCAGCGGCTCTTGATCGACCCCACCGTCGGTCTCGGGCTCCTGTCGTGCAACAGCGACGTGCAAGGACTCGGCCTCACGACCCTCGTGTTGCCGTCGAACCCGGCACTGGCGGGCGCGGAGGTCTTCATGCAGGCGATCGCCATCGATCCCACGAGCGCGCTGCTCGACCTGTCGAACGGCTTGCACGTGCGACTCTCGCCCTGACGACGCGCTGCCGCGGAAAGCGCTCGGCGGCGCGCCCGCGGCGTAACCTGAGCGGCGCCAATGCCGCTCTCCTCGCGCACGTCCGTCCTGCCGCTCGCGATCGTCGCGACGGTGCTCGTCGGTTGGGTGCTCGATGTCGGCGAGGCGATCGTCAAGCCGCTGTTCGTCGCGCTGTTCCTGGTCGGCATCCTGTCGCCGGTCGTGCGCGCACTCGCGCGTCTGCGCGTGCCACCGGTCTTGAGCGTTCTCGGCATGGCGGCGCTCCTGTTCTGGGGCACGTTCCAAGGCCTGCAGTACGCGCAAGTCAACGTGTTGGCCTTCATCGGCGAGGGTCGCGAGAACGCGCCGCTGGTCGAAGCCGAGGAAGCGATCGCTCCGGCCGAGGCGCCTGCGCTCGAAGCGCTCGTCGCGAGCATTCAGTTGCGCGTGACCGAATGGTCGCTGCCGCCGTCGGTGAAGAACGTCCTGCGCACCGAACTCGACGACGTCGTGGCGAGCGGGCGTCTCGAAGTACTCGCGAACGAGTTCCTGAGTTCCGGCCTCGCGTTCCTGCAGGCGGCGTTGCTCGTGCTCGTCTACATGCTGTTCATCTTCGCGGAGCAGGCCGTCTTCCGGCGCAAGCTGCTCGCCGTCGCGGGTGAGCGCCGCGAGGAGACGGCGCGTGCGCTCGACACGATCGGGCGCGGCGTCCAGCGCTTCGTCGGCATCCGCACGTTGACGTCGCTCGCGACCGGTGCGGCGGCGTACGCGCTGCTCGTCGCACTCGACGTGCCGTACGCGCTGCCGTTCGCGATCATCACGTTCCTGCTCAATTACATCCCCTACTTCGGCAGCATCGTCGCCGGAGCTCTGCCGACCGTCACGGCGCTCGCGGTCGGTGAGTCGTGGCACACGGCGGCGCTCGTCGCCGCGGCGTATGCCGTCATCAACGTCGTGATCGGTTCGTTCGTGGAGCCCAAGATCATGGGACGCGAACTCGATCTGTCGCCGCTCGTGCTGATCGTCGCGGTCGTCTTCTGGACCACGCTGTGGGGTGTCGTCGGTGCGCTGCTCGCCGTGCCGATCATGGCCACGCTCCAGATCGTGCTCGCGAGCAACGACACGACGCGCTCCCTGGCGGTGCTGTTGTCGAGCGGTCCGCCCAAGGAACCGGCGCGCAAGACGCCGCGCGCCATCGCGTGAGCTCGGCCGCCAGCGGAGGCACGAGCGGTGTGCCCAGCGCGAGCCGACTCGTGCTCACCGCGCCCGTGAGCCACGAGATCGACAAGATCGAGGGCTCGCGCTTCCTGGCACTCGCCGCGCCCGTGGACGACGCGGCGGCGGCGCTCGCCGTGATCGAGTCCGTGCGCGCCGAACACTCGAGCGCTCGGCACCACTGCTTCGCCTGGCGGCTGTCGAGCGATCCGCGCGACGTGCGCACGAGCGATGCCGACGAACCCGCAGGCTCCGCCGGTGTTCCGATCCTGCGGCGCATCGGAGCCCTCGAACTCGAAGGCGTGGTCGTCGTCGTGACACGTTGGTTCGGCGGCACGAAACTCGGCGTCGGAGGTCTGATGCGCGCGTACGGCGGAGCGGCGGCGGCCTGCCTCGAGCGCGCCGACGTCGTGCGCGTGGAGCGCACGCTCGCGGTCGAACTCGTGCACGACCGCCACGCGACCGGCGTCGTCGACGGGCTGTTGCGTGCCGCTCGCGCCGTGGTCACCTCCGCACAGTTCGGTGAGCACGTGCTGCGGCGCGCACGGATCCCGATCGCCACGTTCGCGGCCTTCGCCGACGCCTTTCGCGACGCGACGCGCGGCAAGGGCGTGCTGCGCCGCGGCGCCGACGACGACTCGCGAAACGCTACGATCGCCGCCCCGCAGCGCTGAAGAGCCGCGCGGATCGCCATGTCGTCCACGAAGAAGAAGATCGTCAGCGGCTACCTCCACGGCTTCACCGACACGGAGCAGGCACGCCTGCGCCACCAAGCGCGTTTCATGGAGCAGCGCGTGCACGAAGGTCTGCCCTTCGCGCGCTGCCGCAACCTGCTCGAGATCGGCTGCGGCGTCGGCGCGCAGACCGAGATCCTGCTGCGCCGCTTCCCCGAACTCACGGTGACCGGCATCGACGCGAACCCGCAGAACCTCGAGCGCGCGAAGGCCTGGCTCGACGAGCTGCCGATGGCGAGCGGTCGCTACGCGTTCGAAGAGGGCGACGCCGCGGACCTCGAGTACAAGGGCGCGACGTTCGACGGCGCCTTCCTGTGCTGGATCCTCGAGCACGTGGCCGACCCCGCGCGTGTGTTGTCCGAAGCGCGGCGCGTCCTCGAGAGCGGCGCGCCGATCGCTGTGACCGAGGTGCAGAACATGTCGTTCTTCCTCGACCCGTACAGCCCGAACGTGCACGCCTACTGGATGGCGTTCAACGACCACCAGATCGAACTGGGCGGCGACCCGTTCGTCGGGGCGAAGCTCGGCAATCTGCTGCAGGCCGTCGGCTTCCAGAACATCGAGACGCGCATCGTCACGCTGCACCTCGACAACCGCGCGCCGGCCGAACGCGCCGAGATGATCGAGTTCTGGAGCGACCTGCTCCTCTCGGGCGCTGCGGGGCTCCTGGCGGCCGGCAAAGTGAGCCGCGAGATCGTGGACGGCATGCGCAGTGAGCTGCGCACGGTCTCACGCGATCCGAACGCCGTCTTCTACTACTCGTTCGTGCGCGCGTCGGCGCGCGCGACGTGACGACGCGTGGTGGCGCCGCGCGCCGGCCGTCACGAACGGCGCGGCGCGGCGTCGCCGCTCGCGCCGTAGCCGCCGCCGGCGCGCAATGCGCGACCGATCAGTCCGGCGAGGCGCGCGTCGCGCGGACTCTCCTCCTCGTCGCCGCCGGGCAGGTGCGCGAGTGCGTCGTCGAGCGCGAGCATGCGGCCGTCGCGGTGCACGAGTGACACGTCGACGCGGCGTTTGCTGCGATCGACGCGCAGCAGGCGGACGGCGACCATCGCGCCGCTCTTGAGCTCCGGTGAGCGTTCGTCGAGCACGCCGAGTTCGGTGCGCGCGCACAGCGACTGCACGCCGCCCGGTAGATCGAACCACACGCCGCGCGGCGTGCGACCGCGTGAGCGCGCGACGAGCACGGGATGTTCGGCGAGGCGCGCTTCGAGCACTTCGAGCGGATCGGTCTCGAGCTGTTTGAGGCCGAGTGCGATGCGCCTGCCGCCGCGCTCGACGGCCAGCACGAGCACGTCGATCGACTGTCCGACCTGGAAGCGCTCCGGAAGATCGTGCACGCGCTCGTGTGCGACGTCGCTGACGTGGATCAAGCCGCGCAGGCGTGCGCCGAGTTCGACGAACACGCCGTACGGAACGATGCGCGAGATGCGGCCGCTGACGATGCGGCCGGGCACGAGGTCCGTCTTCGACAGTCCGCGTTCGCGCTCGCGCCCGGCCGCGAGGCGGCGCGACAGAACGATGCGTTGACGGTGCGCTTCGACGGACAGCACCTCGCACACCATGCGGTGGCCGACCAGCGCGCGCGCCTGCACTCGGCGTCCGAGGCCGAGCTGCGAGAAGGGCATGAACGCGTGCAGGTCGCCGACGCGCAGTTCGAGTCCGAACGGATGCGGTGCGATGACACGCGCTTCGACGAGACTGCCGACGCGCGCCGCGCGCCACGAGTCGAGCGGGGAAACGCCCGGCAACTCGAGCACCCACAAACCCTCTTCGGTGCCGCGCAGCGTGAAGCGCCGCCGTTCGCCGACGTTCGGAACCGGGACGCCGTTCGGCAGGCGCCACACACCCTGGAAACGGGGCCCGAACTCGACGAACACGTCGAGGCCATCCACCCCCACCACGCTCCCGACGCGCACTTCGAGCGTGTGTTCGCCGCGCGGGCCGCGCGGATGTTGCTCGAACGAGCCGCTCCAGTGGCCGCCGTCGTCGCCGTCGCTGCCGACATCCACGTGCTCGGAGGAAGCGCGCGTCGAACGCAGGGCGCGGCGGAGCAACGGACGCAGGTCGGGCTCGAGAACCATGGCGGAACCTCGTGGCGCGGCGCGGGATGGAACGGACTCGTTCCGGCCTGGGCGACGTCGAGTCGCCCGCGAGCGGAACCGTCCGGGGAGCTGTGGGTCCGCCGCCTCGTCCGATCGTTCGGACGGCGACCTCACCGCACTCCCAGGGCTAGACTACGCCGGGGGCGGCGCCGAGGACGAGCTGGGACCCGCCCGCAGTCGAACTCGAGAGAAGCCCCGCGTGAACGTTTCGCGAATCCACGGCCTGTTGGTTGCGTTCGCCTTCGCGAGCGCCGCTCGTGCGCAGACCACGGTCGGATTGCCGGGCACCGCGGTCGACCTCGCCGCGACGTCGGCGGGCAAGTTGCTCGTCGCGACCGGGCAGGGCGACGTGCTCGAAGTGGACACGGCGGGCGGGACGCTCACCCTCGCGGCACCGGGGCAGTTCGTGCGCCCGCTCGTCGCGTGTGTCTCGCTCGCGCCGGGTGTCGCGGCTGTTCTCGACGACACCGGTTCGATCTTCGAAGTCGGGAGCGTGCCGGGCACGCCGATCCTGCGCTACGCCGACGCCTTCCTGATCCGCGAACCGACCGACCTCGTGCTCGACACGAACGGGAACTTCTGGATCCCGTGCAAGACGGTCTCGAACAACACCCGCTCGGTCGCCCATGTCAGCGCGGACGGTTCGCGTTGGGGCTACTTCGACGTGACGCGCTCGCCGCTGGCGGGCGCCCACGATCCGCTGACCGGCGCACTTCTGTTGACGGACGCCGCCGGGGCCATCGAAGTCCTGACGGTCGACGCCGACGGCGCGCCGATCAACACGGTGCTCGTGTCGGCGAGCGGCATGTCGGTCGCCGCGCTCGACGGAGACGTCGCGATCGCGGCCGACGGCGACGTGTACTACTCGGCGGGCGCGGTCGTGAAACTGCTCTCGCGCGCATCGCTCACGACATCGAACTTCGCGAGCTTCGCTTCGACCGTGCGCGGCGTCGCGTTCGCGCCCGCGTCGGGCGGCATCGGCGACAGCCTGTGGATCGTCGAAGGTTCGCCGTCCACGTTGCGCGAAGTGCCGGCGACCGAGATCGGCGGCCCGTTGCTCGGCCCGGCACTCGCCGACGTGCCCGGCACCGGCACGCAGGTCCTCTCCTACACCTACAACGTCAACGAGACGATCGTCGACCGCGACGGGCACTTGTTGATCGGGGGCGACAGCTTCGGTGCGAACGTGCGCGTCGACCGCATCGCGTTGCCCGGCGTCACGCTCTCGAACGTCGCGACGGGTGCCATGGGACTCTCGAGTCGCATCGAAGGCCTGGCGGTCGCACGCGACGGTCGCATCCACGCGTTGACGCGCTTCGGTGCGGTGCATGCGATCGACGAGAGCGGTCCGACGGTGGTGTCGACGCCGTTCAGTGATCCGCTCGATCGCGTGGTCACGGGGAAGGACCTGGAACTCGCGCGCAACGGCGACATGTTCGTCGCCGACCGCAAGGGCTGGGACTTCGGCAGCATCGCGCGCATCACACCGAGCGGTGCCTACTCGGACCTGTGTCTCGTCGAAGAAGCGCGCGGCGTGCACGTCGATCCGTTCGGCGCACGCCTCCTCGCGACGGAGTGGAACAACACGGGCTTCAACGGCGCGGTCGGTGTCGTGAACGCGGGGGCCGGGACGCTCGACGACCTGCCCGGGTTCGCTGCGTTCAACATGTCGAACCAGGAGAACTTCGGCGACGGTGACATGGTCGTCGACGTCACGGGACGCGTGTACACGAGCGCGCTCGACGAGTTCTCGGTCGTCGTCTGGAACCCCGCGACGCAGCGCAAGAAGCGGCTCGCGAGCGGCTACCTCAACAACGTCGGCGGACTCGCGATCGCGCGTTCGTCGACGGGCGCGAACAGTTCGACCGGCTTCAGTCTGTACGTCTCGCAGTGGAACCGCCTGCACGAGATCCCGGGTGTGCCGCCGGCCGCGCCGCGCGCGTTCGACGAAGACGCGCCGGGCATCGGGCGCGTTCTCGGCTGGACACGGCCCGAGTGGGGTCGGCCGCTGGCTTTCGTGCACGAGCCGTTGCTCGGCGCACTCGTCGTCGTCACTGACCTGCCCGCCGTCGTCGAGTTCCCGCTCGACGGATCGACGCCCAGTGTGCTGTGCGACAACGGACTCGGGTCGAGCGGTGACCTGTGCGCCGTCGCGGCGCGCGCGAACGGCGACCTGCTCGTCGGCACGACGTCGGGCGACGTGCTGCTGCTCGACGCCTCGAACGGCTACACGCCGTCGACGTGGTTCGCGGACGTGCTCGACGAGATCGACGAACTGAGTGACCTGGTGCACGACGACACACTCGGCACCTGGTTGCTCGAAGCCGCGCCGACGCCCGCACAGTCGGCGCCCCTGTGGCATCTCGTGGGCGGCGTGCTCACACGTGTGGCACAACCTTGGAACGGCGCGGCCCTCGCGTTCGACCCACTCACGGCCGACCTGTTCGTCGCCCAGGCGGCGTCACCGACCTCGGGCGGCGAGGTGCTGCGACTGCACACCGGCAGCACGCCGATGCGCGTCAACCACTGGCCGAGTGAACGCTACGAGAGCTTCGCCTTCGGCGGCCTCTCGCGCGGCCTCGCGCCGGACGGCGACGGCAACCTGTACGCCGCCTGC
Organism: Planctomycetota bacterium; assembly: GCA_044358925.1. Lineage (GTDB taxonomy): Bacteria > Planctomycetota > UBA1135 > UBA1135 > Rohdeia. The sequence goes on from JBIKNC010000151.1 coordinate 8,402, forward strand.
GACGCGAGCGGGCGCCTCGCTCTCGTGGCGCGCTCGAACGGCGCGGTGACGGTCCCGGCCGGCAACTACGACACGCCGATCGACGCCGTCGTCGCACCGGGCCGTCCGGGTGTCGCAGGTGTTCAAGGTGCGAGTCTGTTCGTGCTCGACGGCTGCGCGATCTTCGAACACGGCATCGCCGGCCCCGTGCCGAGCGCGCCCGTCCCCGCGCTCGAAGTCGACCCGTTCACCGCACCGGCTCTGTTCCAGTTCGGCGGCGGCAACACACTCGAACTGGTGAGCCCGGCGGACGCCGGCCTGCCCTTCCTCGTACTGCCCGGGGTGAGCGGACAACTCACGCCCCTGCCGCTCGCGTCGATCACCGGCGACCTGTCGGACACACGCACGCTGCCGCAGGAATTCGACCTCCTGTGGTTCAACGCGATCAACGGCACGCCCCCGTTCGTCAACTGGTTGAACGTCTTCGACGGCGCCGGCGTGCCCGTGGCACCGCTCACGTTCGACCTGCCGAACGCGCTGCCCTACACGGGCTACGACTTCCTCGTCGACCTCATGTGGGTCTCGCTCGACCCGTTCGCGCCGAGCGGTGTGCGCACCGTCGGTGGCACCTCGCAGATCCGCGTGGGTCTCTGAGCACGACCCCTGCACCTATCATCCGGCGCGTGACGAGTGCGCTGCGAAGAGGACTGTCGAAGCTCCGCTGGAGCATCGTGTGGGACACGTTCGACGTGTTCGTGCGCGACGTCGAACCACAGCACCACGACTTCGCGGCGCCGAGCGGCTATGCGTTCGACTTCGGGACGGCCGACGACGTGCGGGGTTTCGCGGAGCACCACACCGAACTTTCGCACGAGGCCCGCGAACACGGCGCGCGAAGGCTCGAGATCGGGCACCGTGTCGTCGTGGCGCGCAGCGGTGACACGGCGGTCTTCACGATGTGGATCAACCCGCGCCACCTCAACGTGCCCGGCTTCGTGAAGCGCCGACTCGCGAGCGACGAGGTCTTCATCTACAAGGCCTTCACGAGCCCCGACCACCGCGGGAAGAAGCTCTACCAAGCGGGCATGCGCTTCGTCCTCGCCGACCTCGCGCGCGCGGGCAAGCGGCGGCTGGTCGGCTACGCCCACGTGAACAAGGACGTCTCGCGCGCCGGCCTCGACGCGCTCGGTTTCCGCTCCGTCGGCACGTTCACGGGCCGCGGCTTCGTGCGGCCCTTCCACGTCGGTGTGTCGCGTGAGTTGCGCGCAGCCTTCCCCCACGCGGTGCCGCGCAGCGGCTGCGACCTTTCATGAGCGGCACCTTCCGCGGTTGGCGCTTCGTGGGCGCGGCGACGATGCGCACCGCCGGATTCGCGCTGCTCGTCGGCGGCGGCGCGGCCGCGCTCGACCTGTGGTCGCGCGTGCACGTGCGCGAGTTCCGCACGGGCGATCCGGCCGGTTTCGGCGAACGTGCGAGCGCCTGGGTGCAGCGCACCGCCGTCGAGTCGTTCGGCTTCGGTGCACTCGCACTGCTCGCGGCGTTCGTCGTGTGGGCCACGCGCCCGCGCGACGCTCGCGTCGCCTTCGGCCGTTGGTGGTGCGCCGCGGGCGCGCTGTGGGTGTTCGGCCGGCACGGCACGTACCTCGGCGAGGAGTTCGTGCGATTCCTGCGCTTCCGTGAAGTGCTCGTGCTCGACGCGCTCGGGCTCGCGGCCTTGTTCGCAGCGCTGCTGGCCGTCGTGTGGTGCGCTCGTCAGCTGCCGTGGGGACGCGCCGCCGACCCCGCGTCGACCGGCTGCGCGGCCGCGCTGATCGCGGCCTTCGGCTCGGAGCTGTGGCGCGACGCGCTGCGTTCGAGCGGCATCACTTCGACGCATGCACTCGCGACCGCGGCCGGCACGGCGCTCGTCGCACTGCTCGCGAGCGCGGCCCTCAGCGGTCTCGTCGCACACGTCGAGCGCTTCTTCGTTCGACTCGCGACCGTCGCGGCCTGGCGGCGCCTCGTGCACGACGTCGTTCCCGTCGCGCTGCTCGTCGTGGGCGTCGCAGGAGCCGCACTCGCGCTGCGCGGCGACGAGAGGCCGGCGCCCGCGTACGAACGCCTCGCGAGCCGGCGCCCCGACGGCGCTGGTCCGCGCCACGTCGTCCTGATCGTCGTCGACACGCTGCGCGCCGACGCACTCGGCTGCTACGGCTACTCGCGACCGACGTCGCCGACCATCGACGCACTCGCGAACGCGGGCACGTTGTTCGAGGACGTGACGAGCGCCGCGAGCTGGACCAAACCATCGACGGCCACGC
>JBIKNC010000355.1:0-2850 GCA_044358925.1 Planctomycetota bacterium
TGCTCTCTCAGATGCCTGTGGCCCAACCGCTGGCGCGGTTGGAGCCCGTTCGCGAGCAATGCTGCTCGCTCTCTGAGAGAGTGAGAAGAAGTCGACGCTTCGCGCCGGACACCACTCTCTCAGATGCCAATGGCCCAACCGCTGGCGCGGTCGGAGCACGTTCGCGAGCATTGCTGCTCGCTCACTGGCGCGCTCGGAGGTCCTGCAGAGGAGTCGGCGGGGAGCCCGCTGTGCAAAGCCGGGCACGGCAGAACGCAAATCTTCGATGGGGACGTACGCGTCGGCGGAGAGAACACCGCGCTGCGCCCTTGCCCACCGCTGGTCAGCGCTACCATCCGGCCTCTCCGGACTCGCGAACGCGCTGTTCCACGCGCGTCGGACGCCGAACACCTCGCCGCCATGCACCAGCCCTCACCCCCCGTCGATTCGTCGTCGCAGGCAGGTTCGGGCCGCGGTGAATCGCAACCGCGCGAGGCCGCGCGCGTCGAGTTGCGCCGCGGTCAGCCGCAGTTCGAGTTCATCGAACGCGAGTACGAGGTGCGGCTCGCGCGCACGCCGCAGGAACTGGAACTCGCCCAACGCCTGCGCTTCGAGGTCTTCAACCGCGAACTCGGCGAGGGCCTGCGCGCGTCCGAAGCGACCGGCCTCGATCAGGACCGCTTCGATTCGTTCTGTGACCACCTGTTGATCATCGCGCGCGACCCGGCGCTCGCCGACGGTGTGTTCACGCGCGACGTGCCGAACACGCCGCAGCGCGTCGTCGGCACGTACCGGTTGCAGGTGCTCGAAGTGGCCGAGCACGGCAACGGCCTCTACTGCGACCAGGAGTTCGACCTCTCGCTCGCGCCGCGGCGTTTCCTGGAGCAGGGCATCGAACTCGGCCGCGCGTGCATCGCCAAGGAGCACCGCCGCGGCCATGCACTCTTCGCGCTCTTCCGCGGTCTGACGCACTACCTCGTCGAATCGAAGCGTCGCTACCTGTACGGCTGCTGTTCGTTGACCGGCACCGACACGCGCCTGGCCAGCCAGGCGCGCGAGTGGCTCGACCGGCGCGGCAAACGCCATCCCGAGTTCTTCGTGCCCGCGCGCGGCGACTACGCCGTCGATCCGCTGCCCGTCTCGGACGTCGAAGTCGAGAACTTCAAGTTGCCGCAGCTCTTCGGCACCTACCTGCGCTACGGCGCCCTCGTGTGCAGTGAGCCGGCCGTCGACCGCGAGTTCGGAACGATCGACTTCCTGGTCCAGTTCGACCTCGAGGCGTTCGACATCCGCCTGCGGCGCCTGTTCCTCGAGGGCTGACACCGGACGTTCAGAGGACGCGCGCGGCCGCGTTCCGAGCGTCGAATGCGCGACGCGCGCGGCTATGCTCCGCCGCACGGCCTCGCGCCGCTCGCCCGTGAAGCACCTGTGCTGGCTGCTCGTGCCCGTCCGCGCGGCGTCGATCGTTGCGATCACGACCGCGTTGTGGATCGTCTATCTCACGGGTGGACTCGTGCGCCGAACGCCCGCGCAGAGGATCGCGTGGCGCAACCACAGCATCCAGCGTTGGGCGCGTGTGTGTCTGCCGGTGATGGGTGTGCGTGTGGACGTGCGCGGCGTTCCGCCGTCCGGCAACCTCGTGGTCTCCAACCACTTGGGTTACCTCGACATCCTCGTATTGGCGTCTCAGATGCCCACGATCTTCGTGTCGAAGGCCGAGGTCGCCCACTGGCCGTTCATGGGGCGTGTGGCGGCGTCGGCTGGGACGATCTTCGTCAAGCGCGAAGAGAAGCGCTCGCTGGTGGAAACCGCGCACGAGATCGAGGAAGAACTGCGCCTAGGAAGCAACGTGGTCCTCTTCCCAGAAGGCACGAGCAGCGGGGGGGAGCAGGTGCTACCCTTCCGCCCCTCACTGCTGGACCCAGCCGCGCGCGGAGGCCTCCCCGTGGCCCACGCGTCCCTGCGGTACATCTCCCCTCGAGGATTCCCGCCCGCCAAAGAAGCCATCTGCTGGTGGCGTGACATGCCTTTCGGCAGTCACGTCCTCGGCCTACTGCGTTTGCCACGCATTGGGGCTGAAGTGACGTTCGGGGCCGAGCCCCTCGTCGGTAGCGACCGGAAGGACTTGGCCCATCGTCTATGGGAAGCGACCAGAGCTCACTTCGAACCGTCTCTGTAGGCGCGGTGCAAACCCCGCGCGCACTGGAGAACGGCCCCGCCTCCCCGGCTGCGGCACCGTCTCGGGCAACATCACCGACCGGTCACCGCTTCGTGGCCGCATTGAACTGCGAGGTGCTGCGCCAAGGCATGAGCGTCGTCGAGCGCCTCTCGGACGCGCAGTTCTCGACCGCGCCGGAAGGTCTGGCGCACAGCGGTGCGGGCGCGCACTTCCGTCACACGTTCGACTACTACCGCTGTTTCCTGCGCGACCTGCCGCAGGGCCGCGTCGACTACGACCGGCGCGACCGCGACCCGCTCTTCGAGACGGATCGGGTCCACGCATTGGTGCGCATGCAGGAGCTGGTCGACGAACTGGCCGCCATCGCCGACGGCCGCACGGTGATCGACCCGCTGCGGGCCATCGACGCGCGCATGGACGCGGTCGGCGACGCCGGCGAAGACGGCCACTGGAACCGCACGACGGTGCAGCGCGAGTTGCGTTTCCTCGTCAGCCACACGATCCACCACTACGCGCTGATCGCGGTGCTCCTGAAGGTGCACGGCTTCGACTGCGGCGCCGGTTTCGGCGTCGCCCCGTCGACCGTCGAGTACTGGAAGCAGAGCGGGTCGTGAGTGCGCTCGCGCCGCGGCCCCTGCGGCGCGCGAGGTGACCCTCTCGTGTGCACGGCGAGCTGGATCCACGTCGATGGC
>JBIKNC010000152.1:0-10667 GCA_044358925.1 Planctomycetota bacterium
ATGGCGCGCTTCGCGCGCCATCCGTCGGTGCCTCGCGATTCCGCACTCCGACAGCGCCGTGACGGATCCGGTGTCTGACACCGTACGCGTCAACCGCGCCGCAGCGCCTCGGTCGGTTTCATGCGCGCGGCCTGGAACGCGGGCCACGCGCCGCCGACCAGGCCGAGCAGCAGCGAGAACATGACCGCGGTCGACAGCACGGCGGGCGTGATGCGGAACGCGAAGCCGACCTCGGTGAAGGTCTGGAAGTTGGTCGTGCCCGTCTCCATGCCGTTGAGCGGCAGCACGATCAACGCTCCGACGACGCCGCCGAGCAGACCGATGACGAGTGCCTCGAGGATGAACGAGAGGAAGATCGGGAAGGGGCGGTAGCCGATCGAGAGCAGGATGCCGATCTCGTGGGTGCGCGCGGCGACGGCGGAGAGCATCGTGTTCGTCGCGGTGAAGACGGCGGCGATGCCCATCACGAGGGCCATGAAGGAGCCGAGCAGGAGCAGCAGCGCCGAGAGCAACGCGGTCTGCGCCGACAGATAGTCGCGCTCGGTTCGCACCTTCGCCGGGACCTGCGGATCGCTCTCGAGTCGCAACGCCAGCGCCGCGACGTCGGCATCGTCCGTGAGCTTCGCGATCACACGATTGGGCGCCGGCCGATTGAGGGCGTCGAGCATGCGATCGAGGTCGCCCCAGATCTCCGAGTCGTAGGGGCCGTCGCTCTCGAACACACCGACGACGCGCATCGGTGCGAGGTTGATCTGAACGACGTCGTCGACGTCGCAGTCCTTGATGCGCGACTGGATGCGACGGCCGACCGCGACCTCGTCGGCGCCGGGCTCCGGCCAGCGGCCTTGAAGGAGGCGCACGGCGCCCTCTTGGATGGCGTAGCTCATCGGCTCGACACCGCGCGCGGGCACGTTCGTGACCTTGGTGCCGTCGACGTCGTCGAAACGCGGCAGGCGCACCGCAGAGAAGACTTCCATCGAGGCGAGCGGGCGCCCGCTCGCGTCGAGCGCGATCTCCGGCGTGCCCTTCACGATGATCTGCGCGCGGTCGCGCGTGAACTGGCTCTCGCCTTCGGCGTTCGCGCCGGGGCGCAGGAACACGACGACGTCTTCGCGGCCGGAGCCGGAGAAGAGGGTCGCGAAACCTTGCTGGAGCGCGACGACGCCGGCCAGCACCGCGACCGTGGCCGCGATGCCGAGGACGGTCAGCACCGTCGCCGAGCGCCGCACGAACAGACTGCGCAGGGAGTAACCGATCGGAACGAGCATGGCGATCAGACCGAGGCGCGCAGCGCTTCGACGGGGGAGAGACGGCGGGCGACCAGGGCCGGCACGATGCCGCCGAAGAGGCCGATGGCGAGGGCCACGAACAGCGCCTGGACGAGCGTGCCAGTCTCGACGCGGAAGCCCGGGAACATGGACGCGAGTCCGCTGCGGATGCCGGGTTCGAGCACCTTCGTCGCGATCACTCCGGCGATCGCACCCAGCGCGCACAGCGCGAGTCCCTGCGCGAGCATCAGCCGCGCGACCGCGCCGTCACTGAAGCCCAGGGCTTTGAGCACACCGACGTCGTGCGTCTGCTCGCGCGACGACATCAGCATCGTGTTCACCACGGCGAAGAGGATCGCGACGAACACACCGAAGCCGATGAAGCCGAGCAGGCGCGGCAGTCCGCCGATCATGCCCACGAACTGACGATTGAACTCGGACTCCGTCACGGTCTGCGTGCGCATCGGACCGGCGTCGAACTGCTCGTCGATCGCGAGGCTCACCGCTTCGAGATTGGCGCCTTCGACCGGCGTGAAGACGAACGCGCCGCACTCCGGTGCGAGGCTCTGGCCGGCCTCGTACGTCTCCGCGAAGTAGTCCCAGTGGAAGAACATCGCCGTGCGGTCGACGTACGGCTCGTCCGCGTCGTAGATCGCCGCGAGCTTGAACTCCCAAGCGGCCGTCCCGTCCGGGTAGTTCGGGAACAGCGTCGGGATCAACGGAATCGTCGAGCCCACTTCGAAGCCGTACTTGTCGGCCGACTCCTTGCCGATGATCGCCGAGCGGCGGTCGGCCAAGAAGTCCTCGTAGCTGCCTTCGACGAGGTCCAGCTCGGGGTAGAGCTTCAGCACCTCTTCCGGATCGACGGCGAACTGCCCGAAGAAGTTGCCCGGCTCCTGGTAGTAGCCGCCGAACCATTGGAACTTCGCGGCGAACTCGACCTCCGGCAGTGCCTCGATCTTCTGCTCGTAGTTGAGCGGCATCTGCGAGAAGAGACTCACCGCCGACTGCGTCCACAAGCGCCGCACGCCGACCTGGTTCACTCCGGCATCGAGCGCCGTGATGAGCGACGTCAGGAAGCACATCAGGAAGATCGCGATCGCGAGCGACCCGATCGTCAGCACCGAGCGCACCGGGTGCGCGAACAGGTTCTTGAAGACGAGGCGCAGCATGGTCAGCTCCGCGCGGCGGCGCGCTCGTCGATCCGCACGAGGCGGCCCTTGTCGAGGTGGATCTGCGTGCGCGCGAAGTCGGCGGCGAGCGGGTCGTGCGTGACCATCACGATCGTCTTGCCGAGTTCGGCGTTGAGCTTGGTCATCAGCTCGAGCACTTGGTTCGCACTCACGCGGTCGAGGTCGCCGGTCGGCTCGTCGGCCAGCAGCAACTTCGGATCGGTCGCGATGGCGCGCGCGATCGCGACGCGCTGCTCCTGACCGCCCGAGAGTTGGCGCGGGCGGTGGTTCATGCGGTCGGCGAGGCCGACCAGCTCGAGGGCGTACTTGGCCTGCTCCTTCCGTTTGGCCGACGAGAGCGGCGTCAGGTTGAGCGGCAGCATCACGTTCTCGAGCGCCGTCAACACCGGGATCAGGTTGAAGCCTTGGAACACGAAGCCGACGTGCTCGCTGCGCCACTGCGCGAGGTCGGCGCCGCCGAGGGCGGCGAGGTCGGTGCCGCCGACGAGCAACTGGCCGCTGTCCGCGTCGTCGAGGCCGCCGATCAGATTGAGCAGCGTCGTCTTGCCCGAACCCGACGGACCCATGAGCGCGAAGAAGCCGCCCTGCGCCACTTCGAGATCGAGGTGATCGAGAACGGTGAGTGTCTCGCCGCCGCGCTTGTAGGTCTTCGTGAGGCCCTTGGCCTCGATCATCGCGTTCGTCATGGCTGCGTGCGCGCCGAGATGCGGCGCGTGGTGGAGAGCAAGAGTCGGTCGGCGCGGCGCGGCGCTCGGTCGCGCGGCGAGCGGCCGCGGATGCAGTCCGTCGAGTTCGTCGCGCTGAGCGTGGCGTCGTCACTGTCGAACGAGCGCCGCGCCGCGCGTCATTTCTTCGCGAGGCGCACGCGGTCGCCGTCGGCGAGGCGCGGCGGCGGTTCCTTGACGACCTGTTCGCCCGCGGCGAGCCCGCTCGTCACGCGCACGCGGCCGCTCGCGGCGGGTTCGACGGCGACGCGCCGCTCGCGCACGACGCCGGCTTCGTGCACGAAGACGGTGCGCTCTGCACCGCCGCCGCGGAAACACGACTCGGGCAGCACGATCGCGCCGACGTCGCGTTGGGGTTCGTTCGCGGCGGCCGCGTCGCGCTCCGGCGCCCCGAACACCACGCGCGCGCCCATGTCGGGCTTCACTCGGCTGTCGATCGTCGCGAAACGCACGCGCACTTCGACCGTCGACTTCTGACGGCTCGCGGTCGGCCAGATGCGCGACACGACGCCGTCGAGCCGCTCGTCGGAGAACGCGTCGAGGAACACCGCGGCGCTCTGCCCTTCGAACACGCGCCCGAGCGACGTCTCGGGCAGGTCGACCTGCACCTCGAGCGACGCGAAGTCGACCATCGTCACGACCGAGCCGCGCGAATTGCCGCCTTGTGAGTTCGGGCTGACGACCTCGCCGACCTCCGCGTCTTTCAGCACGACGATGCCGTCGAACGGCGCGCGCACGACCGTCTTCGAGAGCGTCGCCTGCGCCTGTTCGAGCCGCGCCTGCGCCACCGGCACTCGCGCTTCCGCTTCGCGCTGCGCCGCAGCGGCTGCCGCGGCACGTGCTTCGACTTGTTCGAGCGCCGACATGCTCGCGGCCGCGAGCGCTCCGTTCGTCGCCACGTTCGCAACGCCGCGTTCGACGTCCGCGCGCGCGCGATCGAGCGCCTGTTCGCTGCCGACGCTGTTCGCGAGCAACTCCTGCGCGCGCGCGACCTCCTTCTCGAACAGGTCGAGGTCCGTCTCTGCCGCTGCGAGCCGCGCCCGCGCCGCGTCGACGTCCGCGCTCGCGCGCGCGATGTCCGAGCGCGCCGCCGCCGCGTCGAGGGCTGCGCGTTCGCTTGCCGCCGCGCTCGCCGCGACCTCGGCTGCACTCGCGCGCACCGCCGCCGCGTACTCCTCGTCGAACAGCCGCGCCACCACGTCGCCCGCCTTCACGACCGACCCTTCGACGACGTTGAGCTCGACCACGCGCCCCGGCGTGTCCGCCGACAGCGCCGCGCGCGTCGACGCGACGACGTACCCGTTCGCCGACGTGCCGGCGAGCGCCGTCGTCTGGCTCGCACTGATCGGCGTCACGACGACCACGTCGACCGTCGGGAGCGCCATGCGCTCGTAGCGCTCGATCAGCGGCACGCGGAACAGCCACAGCAGCGCTGCGACGATCGCGAGCACGACGCCGCGCCCGATCCACGGGTTCTTCCGCCGTCGCCGCGCCGCCGGCGCCGAGCCGCTGCGGTCGATCTCGAGTCGTTTCAGTTCCACGGGGCCGCGCGGGGTTCGGGTCGGAGGCGCGGGGAGGATAGCGACGCAGAGCTCCGCTCGACGCGCGCGCCGCGACTTCTCCGGAACCGGTCGGGCACGTCCCGAGGTCGCGCCGCGAAACGTCGGCGCGCGGCCCGTCGAGTAGGCTCTCCCGACCGATCGCACGGGCAGCGATCGCGAGCGACCCACCATGAAGAACAGTCGGGACGACGGAGAGGGCGAGGTGCACGGCGCGAGGGAGTCACACGGACTGTCGCGCCGCGCGTTCTTGAGGGGCGCGGGCTCGGCGGCGGCGGGGGGCGCGGCGGTCACGAGCTTGCTGGCGGAGTCGGCGCGCGCGGCGGAACTCGCGCGGGCGCCGGGGGTGAGCCTCGCCGGCAAGGTCGACGTGAAGCTCCTGATCAACGGGACGGAGCACGCCGTCGCGCTCGAGCCGCGCACCACGTTGCTGTCGGCGCTGCGCCACCACATCGCGCGGCCGCTGACCGGCACGAAAGAAGTCTGCGATCGTGGCAACTGCGGCGCGTGCACGGTGATCATTGACGGTCAGCCGGTGTACTCGTGCCTGCAGCTCGCGGTGCGCTGCGAGGGGCGCGCGATCACGACGGTCGAGGGGCTCGGCACGCCGGAGGCGATGTCCGACGTGCAGGCGGCTTTCGTCGCGAAGGACGCGCAGATGTGCGGCTTCTGCACGCCGGGTTTCGTGGTCGCGACGACCGCGTGCCTCGAGCGCGAACCGAAGGCCGACCGCCACACGATCCAGAAGGGGCTGTGCGGCAACCTGTGCCGCTGCGGCACGTACCCGCACGTGTTCGATGCCGCGGAAGCGGTGCGTGACGCGCGCGCAGCGAAGGGAGGTGCGCGATGAGCACGAAGAACCGAGCACAGAGTGCGTGGGAGCCGCGCGGCGAATTGACGGTGCTCAACACCGACATCCCGCGCCTCGACGGACCGGACAAGTCGACGGGGCGCGCGAAGTACGCGCACGACATGCGCCTGCCGAACATGCTGTACGCGCGGCTCGTGCTGGCGCGCATTCCGCGCGGCACGGTCGACGAACTCGACCTGTCGGCGGCGCAGGCGCTGCCGGGTGTGGTGCACGTCGGTGCGGAGAAAGAGGTCGGAGCGAAGCTCGTCTATCTCGGCGACGACTCGGTGCTCGCGTACGTCGCGGCAGAGACGCCCGAGCAGGCGAAGGACGCGGCGCGAGCGGTGCGGTTCGCTCTGACGGCGAGCGCTCCGGTCGTGACACGCGCGCAGGCCATCCACCCGGACGCGCCGGCGATCATCGAGCGCGGCAACGTGCGCGCCGGTCGCGGTCCGCGCAACGCGGAAGAGGCCACCACGAAACTCGCGGCGAGCGCGTTCCGCGTGAAGGGCACGTACGAAGTCGCGGTTCAGCACCACGTGTGCCTCGAGACACACGGCTGCGTGGTCGACTGGAACTCGGACCTCGGCGAAGCGACGGTCTACGCGTCGACGCAGATGGTCTCGGGCAGCAACGGCATGTACGCGGAGATGCTCGGCGTCGATGCGAGCAAGGTGCGCGTCGTGTGCCAGCACATGGGCGGCGGCTTCGGCTCGAAGTTCGGGCCCGATCTGCAAGGGCAGATCGCGTGCAAGATCGCCAAGGCCGTCGGCCGTCCGGTGCACTTGATGCTCGATCGGCCGCAGGAGTTCCAGATGGCGGGCAACCGCTCCGGCACGTACGCCGAGATCGAACTCGGCTGCGATGCGAGCGGCAAGATCACGGCCGTCGCGGGCCAGGTCGATCGCCTCGGCGGCATCGGCGGCGGCTCGTTCCCGGGCCTGCCGTACATCTACGAAGGTGAGTCGGCGGCGGTCGTGCGTTCGGTGCACACCGCGATGGACTCGAACCGCGCGATGCGCGCGCCTGGTCACCCGCAGGCGTCGTTCGTGATGGAGTCGGCGCTCGACGAACTCGCGCAACTCGTCGGTCTCGACAGCTTCGAGATCCGCATGGTCAACGCGCCGAACGACACGTGGAAGCGCCACCTGAACGTGGTCGCGGACGCGATCGGTTGGGCCGCGCACCCGAACAAGAAGAAGCCGGCCGCGCCGGACGCGGACGGTTGGTGCGAAGGCATCGGGTTCGGCCTCGCGACGTGGCGCGCGAGCGGCTCGGGCGGCGCTCAATGCGAGATCCGCATCGAGCGCGACGGCAGCGTCATCGCGTCGTGCGGCGTGCAGGACCTCGGCACCGGCGCGCGCACGTACGTCGCGGCGATCCCGGCCGAAGAGTTCGGTCTCGAGGTGCGGCGCGTCACGCCGCGCATCGGCGACAGCACGTTGCCGCCGGGTGTGGCATCGGGCGGAAGTGTGACGACGGGTTCGGTCGCGCCGGTGATCAAACAAGCGGCGCACGTCGCTCGCGAAGCGTTCGAAGCGCGGCTCGCGACGACGACGAAGATCGAGCCGGGCAACTACGTCTGGCAAGGCGGCCGCGTGCGCACGAAGGACGGCGCATTCGACGTCGCGTTCGAGGACGCGTGTGCGCTGCTCGGCAACACACCGGTCGTCGGCAACGCGGGTTTCGACGAGAGCAAACACCTGCTCGCCGAAGGCCGCCTGCACGGCGCGCAAGCCGCGCGCGTGCGCGTCGACACACTGACGGGCCGCGTGCAGGTCGTCGACATGGTCGCGATCCAGGATCAGGGCATCCCGCTCAACCGCCTGGCGCTGCGCAGCCAGATCAACGGCGGCATGATCCAGGCGCTGTCGTTCGGCTTGCTGGAGGAGCGCGTCGTCGACCCCGAACTCGGCCTGCTGCTGACCGACAACCTCGAGAACTACAAGATCGCGGGCGCGCTCGAGATGCCGAGCATGCGCTCGATCATCGACGACGACGATCCGCGTTGGGCCGTGACGGGTTCGGCCGAAGCGCCGATCATCCCGGGCCACTCGGCGATCGCGAACGCGATCTTCAATGCGTGCGGTGCGCGTGTGCGCTCGACGCCCTTCACACCGGACAAGGTCTTGGCCGCGTTGGCCGCACGGAGCTGAGCGTCATGATCGACTTCGAACTCTTCCGGCCGAAGGGCCTGCGTGAAGCGGTCGCCGCACTCGCCGAGGGCGACGCGGATCGCAGTGTGATGGTGCTCGCGGGCGGTCAGGACCTCCTGACCGAACTCAAGGAGCACCTCGTCGAACCGAAGCGCGTCGTCGACCTGTCGGCGTTGCCGGAGCTCGCGGGCCTCGAAGTGCGCGCCGACGGCTCGGTGCGCATCGGCGCGAACACGACGCTCGATCAACTCGTGCGGCACGAGGCGTTGCGCACACGACTGCCCGGTCTCGTCGAAGCGGCCGAGTCCGTCGCGTCGCCGCAGATCCGCAGCGTCGCCACCGTCGGCGGCAACCTCAACCAACGCCCGCGCTGTTGGTACTACCGCAGCGAAGACGCGCTGTGCCTGAAGAAGGGCGGCTCGGTGTGTTTCGCGGCGAACGGGATGAGCAAGTACAACGCCATCCTGGGCGGCGGTCCGAGCTACATCGTGCACCCGTCGGACCTCGCGCCGATGCTGGTCGCGCTCGAAGCGACGGTGAACCTGGTCGGGCCGAACGGCTCGCGGTCCGTGCCGCTGTCGGAGTACTACCTGCTGCCGAGCGAAGGCGATCTCTTGACCGAGACGCGCCGGTTGCCGGGTGAAGTGATGGTCGACGTCGTGCTGCCCGCGGCGCGCAGCGGATTGAAGACGCACTACCTCAAGTTCAAGGAGCGCGAGTCGTACGACTGGGCGCTCGCCGCGGTGGCCGTCGCCGCCGTCGTCGAGAACGGCGCGCTGCGGTACGGGCGGATGGTGCTCGGCGGCGTCGCGCCCAAACCGTGGAGCGTGCCGATCGAGAAGATCCTCGGGAGCACCAAGCTCGACGAGGAGTCGATCGCACGCATCGCCGACGCGAGCGTCGCGGACGCCAAGCCGCTCGCGCACAACGGCTACAAGGTGCCGCTCGTGCGCGGCCTCGTCACCCGCGCGTTGCGCACGCTCGCCTGATCCCGCCGGAGGAACCGACCATGGCCGACACGAACCACAGCCCGGCGCCCGTCGCGCTCTCGCCCTACTGCCTGCACCTGTCGAGCAAGAAGCTCCTCTTCGCGTCGACGCTGCCGATGCGCGACGAGGACGTGCTCGACGCCTCCAACCACTGTTGGTGCAGGGTGACCCAGAAGGTCATCGGGCCCGACCAGCAGCCCGTCCTGCCGGCCGACTGCCAGCGCGGGCGCGGGTGTCACGTCTCGCCCTTCACCGCTCGCCCCTGACCGACCGATTCGAGGTAGAAGAGAGGACACGCCATGAAACCGATCTCGATCCTGTTGGGCGCTCTGGCTCTCGGAGCCGCGGCCAAGTTCACGTTCTTCCCGTGCGACGGCTGCTGCTTCATGAGCGGCGGCGACGCGGACAGTCTCACGAAGACGAGCGCACCCGCGGACGTCGCGCCGCGCGGCGACTACCTCGAGGCGCGCAACGTCACGGTGTTCGGCGGCCACTGCCACCTGAACAGCGAGTACGACAGCCAGGGCGACGCGGCGCTCGTCGCGTGGTCGATCGACGCGGGGCGCGAGCACGGCGTCGACCTCGCCGGCGTGCGCGTCGTCGCAGCGATCGCAGCGCCGACCAACATCGCCGAAGGCGCGCCGCGCACGAGCGAGTTGTGGATCGACGCGCCGAGCGAAGCCGCGCGCAACGCGACCGAAGCGTGGCTGCGCGACGAGCACATCACGCGCCTCGGCGCGATTGCCGGTGTGCACGCGACGCCGATCGCGTTCGAGCGCAACGCCGACACGTTCGCGGTGTACGTCGACGACGTGGTGGCGCTCGAGGGCGACGCGCTGGCGGACCGCTCGTGCTGCACGATGACCGCTCAGCGCGGTTACGAGCCGCTCATGGCCGACGCGGGCGCCGTGGTCGGCAACGCGGCGCGCTGCACGTTCGAAGGCACGTCGAACGTCGCGGGTTGGATCTACGAGGGCGCGAACAGTGTGTTCGTGACGACGTTCGGCGCCGCGGCCTGCGAGAAGTCGTGCTGCCCGTCGAGCCGTGCGGACTGCGAGCCGGCGTCCGACGTGAACTGACGGTGGGCGCGATGCGCAGCGCGCGCGATCGATGTGAGCGACGAACAGCGACCCGGTGGTCGCTGTTCGTGTTCCTGGGCCTCGTGTGCTGTTCGAGTCCGCCGCCGACGGCGTTCGATCCGGCAGATTGGTTCGCACCGGCGTCGCACGTCGTGCTGTGGGACGTGTACGCCGATGCCGTCGAGAGCGCGCGGCTCAGCGGCGCGGCGGGGGAGTTGCCGCCGTGGGTCGTGGCGCGCGCGGCGGCGGATCTCGCGACGCTCGACGGCGGTGAAATCGACTTCGGCGAGCGCTTCATGGTGTCCGGCATCGAGCGGCTCGGGCTGTTGCCCGACGACGTGCGCGCCGCGTTGTTCGACGAGGAGTTCGAGCCGCTGGGGCCGCGCGCCGAGCCCACGTGGCGCATCGAACTCGAGCGCGACCTCGCGCCGCTGTCGGAGGCGGAGCGGCGCGTGCACCTCGAGCGCGAACTGGTGAAGCACTGGGCCGAGGCGCTCGCGAACGCGAATCTCGAACACGTCGCGCGCCTCGTCGAGGTCGTCGACGAACATGCGCTGCACGATCTGTTGCCCGACGACGGGCGTGTGGCGGTGCACGCGCTGCTCGTTGCGATCGAGCCGACCGCGAACTCGATGCACGTCGCGCCCGCAGCCGTGGCGTTGATGGAGCGCCGCGGCGTGCCCGCCACGCTCGACCTCACCGCGTGGCGCAAGGCGCTGCGCGCCCGCATCGAGCAGTTGCGCCGCGCGACGATTCCGTTGCCACATCCACACGACCTCGAACTCGCGCTCGCCCGACTCCGGTGACGACTGGCGCGTACGGTGCCTGGCACCCTGTCGCCAGATCCG
>JBIKNC010000153.1:0-10613 GCA_044358925.1 Planctomycetota bacterium
CCGTAGTCAGATGCTCTATCCAGTTGAGCTATGGGTGCCCGTGTTGTCAGCACGTGCATCACGCGCCTCTGCGGCGCGTGCCGCGCGCGCCCGGTGGGCGCGTGCGAATCGCACGCCCCTGGTGACCGGAGCCACTCGGGGGCGCAGTTTGTACTGAGCGCGCGCGGCGCGGTCAACCGATCGGAGACGCTTCTTCGCGCACGATCTGCTCGCCGGTGTTCGCGGTGAGTCCCGAGCTCGCACTGAGCACCGTCTGAAGGCCGAGCACTTCGGCCAAGGCGCGCAGCAGTTCCGCCTCGCCCGCGCGCAGCCGCCCGTCGTGGCGCGCGATCGCCTCGCAGGCGTCGAGCAGAGCGCGGCGGGCGTTCGGGGCGAGCGCGCGCAGGCGGTCGGCATGACGCGCGAGCCGCGCGGCCGACATGCCGGGCTCGAGCGGCCCTTCCCCCGCCAGCACGGCGAGTCCGGCCGCGCGCAGCACGTTCGCTCCGCGCCGGTGGGCGTTCGGCGCGTCCGCGGCGTTGCCGCTCGTGTGCGCCATCCAACTGAGCACCGCGCGCGCCTCGCCACTGACGGCGCTCGGCGGAAGTTCCTTGTTGGGCGCGACCGAGCGGCCGAAGCGCGGATGCAGGCGTGCGCGCAGGACCTCGGCGAGCGCCCACTCGAACGGCTCGAGGCGCCCGTCCGCGGCCGAGAACGCGACCGCAGCGGCGTCGAAACGCTCGAACTGCTGCGGCGACATCGCTGCGAGTGCGGGGATCGCCAGATCCAAGAGCGGCAGTCGCTCGATGGCGGGCAGGCGCGCGGCACTCGGCGCGAGGCGACGCACCTCGCGCTGGAGTTCGGGCCAGTCGGCGAGCGTGCGCTCCTGGATTTCGGCGGTGCCGCGGTCGTGCGAACGCAGCAGCGCGAGCACGACGGCTGCGGCACCGAACGAATCGCGCGCCGCCGTCTCCAGTTCCGGGGGCAGCTCGTCGAGCCGTTCGCGCGCCGCACCGAGCGAGGCGATGAAGCCGGCCGCGACCGTCGCGCGGTCGGCCTGTTGCTGGACCTGTGCGACGACGGCGTCGCGTGCGCTCTGCGGAACGTCGCGTTGCGTGAGGAACTGCACGCGGCCGAGGCGCGCGAGCCGCTCGACGATCGGCGGATGCGTCGCCGACAGCGCGGAGAACGTCTTGCTCGTCGCGCCGAACATGAGGTGGCGCACCTCGCCCGCGCGCGGCGTCGCGAGGCCCGAGCCCAGCTTCTGGATCTTCGCGAGCGCACTCGCGATCCCGTCCGGATTGCGCGTGAACTGCACGGCGGCCGCGTCGGCGAGGAACTCGCGTTGGCGCGAGACCGCGGCCTGGATCAGGCGTCCGACCAGGTAGCCGACACCGCCGACGACCATCAGCGCGAGCGCGATGCCGAGCACGGCGGCCGCGCCGCCGTTCCTGTCGCGACTGCCGCCCCGCATCGCCCCGCTGCGCAACACGAACTCCCCCACCTGACCGAGTGCCGCCACGCCGAAGATCCACGCCATCAGCCGCAGATTGAGGCGCGTGTCGCCGTGCATCACGTGGCTGAACTCGTGGGCGACGACACCTTGCAGCTCGTCGCGGTCGAGCGCCGTGATGGCTCCGCGCGTGAAGCCGAGCACCGCGTCCTGCGGCGTGCGCCCCGCCGCGAAGGCGTTGATCGTCGCGTCTTCGAGCACGTACACCGGCGGCACCGGCAGCGACGACGCGATGGCCATCTCCTCGACGACGTTCAGGAGGCGGCGCTCGTGCACGTCGGTCGTTCCGCGCGGCACCAGGCGACCGCGCAGGTGCTCCGCGACGCTCTTGCCGTCCTTCGCGACCGTCGCGCCGCGGTACAGCGCGCACAGTGCGACGAAGCCGAGCACACCGCCGAACACGAGAGCCAAGCGCTGCGGTTCGAACACGGCGATCGGCGGCCGATCACTCGTGTACTCGGCGCCGTACGTGAGCGCGACCGTCACGACGGCGTAGATCGCCGCGGCGACGCCGATCACTCCCAGCGCGAAGAGTGCGACGAGGCGCCCCGTCTTGCGGCGCGCGTCGTCCTGATGTTGGAAGAAGTCCAAGAGCGTGGCGCGCGGGGGCGCTCGCGGATCAGAAGGAGATCTTCGGAGCCTGACGCACGGCTTCGTCGGCGATCTCGAACAGCGGCGCCTCGTTGAAGTTGAGCATGCCGGCGATGACGCTGGCCGGGAAGCTCTCGCGCGCCGTGTTGTACGACGTGACCGAGTCGTTGTAGGCCTGGCGCGCGAACGCGACCTTGTTCTCCGTCGACGTCAGCTCTTCCTGCAGACCGAGCATGTTCTGGTTGGCCTTCAGGTCCGGATAGGCCTCCATGACGGCGAACATGCGGCCCATCGCACCGGTCAGCGCGCTCTCCGCGCCCATCAGTCCTTTCAGCGCCTGCGCATCGGCCGGCGACGCGGCCGCGCGCTTCTCGGCGGTGACCGCGGCGTTGCGCGCGGAGACGACGGCTTCGAGCGTCTCGCGCTCGTGTTTCATGTAGCCCTTGGCCGTCTCGACGAGGTTCGGGATCAGGTCGTAGCGGCGCCGCAGTTGCACGTCGATCTGCGCGAACGCGTTCTCGAAACGGTTGCGCAGCGCGACGAGACGGTTGTGGATGCCGACGCCGAACAGGAAGAGGACGAGGGGCAGTCCGACGAGCAGACCGAGAACGAGCCAGAGCATGGTCGGAGTCCGTGGAACGAGTCGTGGTGCGAGGCGCTGGGGCGACGCGAGGGTAGCGCCGCGCGCGTGGCGGCGAGCTACGCGATGTGCGCGAACGCCATTCACGCATCGCGCCGGGTGCTCGCCGCAGCCGCGAGGCCGAGCACCGTCTCGATCGACAGCGAAGCGGCGGCCGGTATCCTGCGCGGATGGATCGTTCGCACAAGGTCGGCGGCTCGGCCGCTCGCGGGCCCGCCCACGTCGTCAGCCTCGAGGACCTGTCCGACGAGCGGCTCGCCGCGCTGCTCGAGCGCGCGCGCGGGCTCGACGGAGCGCCGCGCACGAATGACCTCGCGAGCGCCACGATCGGCCTGCTGTTCTTCAAGGGCTCGCTGCGCACGCGCAGCTCGCTCGAAGCGGCGATCGCACAGCTGGGCGGGCACTCGATCAATCTCACGGCGCACACGGACTTCTGGGAACTCGAGTACCGCGACGGCCGCGCGATGGACGGGCGTGCGCCGGAGCACGTGCGCGACGCGGCGGCGGTGCTGTCGAGCTACGTCGATCTCCTGGCCGTGCGTCCGCCGACCGAGGGCGCGAGCTGGGCCGTCGACCGCACCGACCACCAGATCCGCGCCTGGGCGCGGCACGCGCGCGTGCCGGTCCTCAACATGGAGAGCAGCCTGTGGCACCCGCTGCAGGCGCTGGCCGACCTCTACACGCTCGCGAAGTCGTTCAAGACGCCCGCGCGGCGCACGTTGTGCCTGGCCTGGACCCACTCGCCTTCGCCGGCGCCCGTGTCGGTCGCCCACTCGATCCTCGTCGCGGCCGCGCGCAGCGGCTGGGACGTGCGCATCGCCCATCCGCCGGGTTACGACCTCGACGCGGAGGTCGTGCGTCGGGCCGAGGAGCACGCGACGGCGCGCGGCACCACCATCGAACACGTCACCGATCTCGCGTCGGGCGTCGAGGGCGCCGACGTGGTGTACGCACGTTCGTGGCAGTGCCTCGACACGTACGGCGATCCGACCGTCTCGGCCACACGCGCCGCGCGCTTCGCGGATCGGCGCATCGACGAGAGCCTCATGCGCCTCGGTCGCGACGCGAAGTTGATGCATGCGCTGCCGGTGCGGCGCAACGTCGAGTGCACGGACGAAGTGCTCGACGGTCCGCGCAGTTTGATCCTCGAACAGGCCGCCGCGCGCCTGCCGTGCCAGAAGGCGCTGCTCCTCGACCTGCTCGGACGTTGACGCTCGTTCCATGGCCGCACCCGAGTACGTCCACCTCCACGTCCACTCCGAGTATTCGCTGCTCGACGGTGCGAATCGCATCCCCAAGCTCGTCGACGCGTGTGTCGCGGACGGGCAGAGCGCGCTCGCACTGACCGACCACGGCAACCTGTTCGGCGCGATCGAGCTCTATCAGACCTGCCGCGCCAAGAAGGTGAAGCCGATCATCGGCTGCGAGGTCTACATCGCGCGGGAGTCGCGCCGACAGCCGCACCACAAGGAGCGCAACCCGTACAGCCACCTGACGCTGCTCGCGCGCACGAACGAGGGCTACCACAACCTGCTCGAGCTGGCCTCGAAGAGCTACCTCGAGGGCTACCACGTCCGGCCGCGCATCGACATGGAGCTGCTCGCGCAGCACGCGCGCGGCATCTCGTGCCTGTCGGGTTGCCTGTCGGGCGAGATGAACCAGATGATCCGGCGCGATCAGCCGCAACATGCGCACGACCTGGCGGTGCGCTTGCGCGACGTGTTCGGCAAGGAGCACTTCTGGCTCGAAGTGCAGCGCAACGGGCTCGCGCTGCAGGATCGCTGCAACGAGGGGTTGGTCGAGATCCACCGCAAGACGGGCATCCCGCTCGTCGCGACGAACGACATCCACTACCTGCGGCACGAGGACTGCAAGGTTCAGGACGTCATCCTGTGCATCAACACGGGTGCGAAGCGCAGCGACGAGAAGCGCTTCCGCATGGACACGAACACGCTCTACTTCCAGACGCGCGAGCAGATGGGAGCGATGTTCAGCGACCTTCCCGACGCGGTGCGCGCGACGATGGACGTCGCGTCGCAGGTCGAGGTCGAGATCGAGATGGGCAAGTACCACGTGCCCGTCTTCAAGTCCGACTCCGGCGAGAGCCCGGAGGTGCTGTTCGATCGCCTGCTCGAAGAGGGCATCGTGCGGCGCTACGGCACGGCGAACACGAAGGCGCGCGAGCGCCTCGAGTACGAGAAGCGCGTCATCCGCGAACTCGGCTTCGTCTCGTACTTCCTGATCGTGTGGGACCTCATCGCGTGGGCGCGGCGCCACGACATCCCGGTCGGCCCGGGGCGCGGTTCGGCGGCCGGTTCGATGGTCGCGTACCTGCTCGACATCACGCGCGTCTGCCCGCTGCAGTACGACCTGCTCTTCGAGCGCTTCCTCAACGCCGCGCGTGTGTCGATGCCCGACATCGACATCGACTTCTGCAAGGAGGGCCGCGATGCGGTCATCCAGTACACGCGCAAGCGCTACGGCGACGACCACGTCGCGCAGATCGTGACGTTCGGAACGATGGCCTCACGCACGGCCATCCGCGACGTCGGACGTGTGCTCGACATCCCGTTGCGCGACGTCGACCGCATCAGCAAGAAGGTGCCGGCGGGGCCGAACGCGCTCTCGTTGGAGGAGGCGCTCGAGAAGGACGAGGACCTCAAGAAGCTGCGCCAGGAGATGCCCGAACTCGCGGAGCTGTTCGAGCTCTCCGTCGAACTCGAGGGCCAGGTGCGCCACATCTCGACGCACGCCGCGGGCGTCGTGATCTCGGACGAGCCGATCACGCGCTACGTGCCGCTGTGCACACAGGGCGACGACATCTCGACGCAGTGGCCGGCGCCGCAACTCGAGGAGCTCGGGCTGCTCAAGATGGACTACTTGGGTCTGCGGACCCTGACCATCATCGAGCGCAGCCTGCGCAACATCGTGAAACAGGGCGGCACGCGGCCGGACATCGAAGCGCTGCCGCTCGACGATCCCGCGACGTACCGCATGCTGCAGCGCGGCGACACGTTGGGCGTGTTCCAGCTCGAATCGGACGGCATGCGCAAGTTGCTCGCGCGCCTGCGGCCCGACCGTTTCGAGGACTTGATCGCCGTGCTCGCGCTCTATCGCCCGGGGCCGCTCGAGAGCGGCATGGACGACATGTTCATTCGCCGCAAACACGGCGAGGAAGAGGTCGTGTATCCGCACAAGAGTCTGGAGACGATCCTCGCCGACACGTACGGCTGCATCGTCTACCAAGAGCAGGTGATGCTCATCTCGAACGTGCTCGCGAACTTCTCGCTGAACGAGGCCGACAACCTCCGCAAGGCGATGGGCAAGAAGAAGCCCGAGATCATGCAGAAGTTCGCCGAGAAGTTCGTGGCCGGCGCGGTCTCGAACGGATGTTCGGCGCCGGCCGCTCAGGAGATCTGGGACAACATCGTCAAGTTCGGCGGTTACGGCTTCAACAAGTCGCACTCGACGGCCTACGCGGTCATCACGTACCAGACCGCGTGGCTCAAGGCGAACCACCGCACCGCGTTCCTCGCCGGCAACATGTCGTGCGAGATGGGCGACTCGGACAAGATCCGCGCGTTCGTCGAGGACTGCAAGAAGAGCAGCGTCGCGGTGCTCGCGCCGGACATCGCGAAGAGCGGCTGGGAGTTCGAACCGGAGGGCGATGCGATTCGCTTCGGCCTCGGTGCGATCAAGGGCACGGGCCAGAAGGCGATCGAGAATCTCGTCGCGGCGCGAGCGCGCGTCGAAGGTGCGATCGACCTGTTCGCACTCACGGCCGCGGTCGATTCGCACGACGTGAACAAGACGACGTGGGAGGCGCTGGTCAAGGCGGGCGCGTTCGATGCGACCGGCCACGACCGCGGCAGCGTCGCGGCGGCGCTCGAACACGCGGTCGGCGAAGGTGCGCGCGCCGCAGCCGACCGCAAGAGCGGGCAGATGAGCATGCTCGACGTGTTCGGCGACGCGCCGAGTGCGAAGGCCGGCGGCGCCGAGAAGAACGGCTCGCGCTACGACCCGGCCGCGGCGTGGGCGCCGCAGGACGCGCTCAAGGCGGAGCGCGAGGTGCTCGGCTTCTACCTCTCGGGGCACCCGCTCGAAGAGAACGCCGGGATCATCGGGTTGCTCGCGAACACCGACTGCTCGCGCGTCTCGGCGCTGCCCAACGGGACCGAGGTGATCGTCGGCGGACTGGTCGTCGGCCTGTCGACGAACGTCGTGAAGAACGGCCGGCTCGCGGGCCAGAAGATGGCGCGCTTCCTGCTCGAAGACCTGACCGGCTCCGTGCCGGTGACCGTCTTCCCGCGCGCGCTCGAAGAGGTGAAGGAGCGCCTCGCCGACGACAAGGTCCTCGTCTGCCAGGCCACGGTCGAGGACCGCGGCGAGGGCGTCGCACTCGTCCTGCGCGACGTGAAAGACCTCGTGTCCGCGCTCGACGGCTTCCAGGGCGCACTGGTCGTCCGCGTCGAACCGGCCGATCGCGAACGCCTCGCGGAGCTCGCCGCCCTCCTGCGCCGCCATCCCGGCAGCAACGTCCTCTACCTCGACGTCGACGGCCTCGACGACCGGCGCCGGCGCGTGCGCGTGACCTCGGGCGGCGTCGCGGTCGGAGCCGGCCTCGTACGCGCGATCGAAGGGCTCCTGGGGCGCGAGCGCACCAGCCTGGCCCGGCTCTGACTCGTCCCGGTGCTCGCGACTGCGGCCGAGGCTGCGCCTCGACCGATCGACCCCGTCCGCGGAAGGTCGGACTCTCGCCGGACGACCACACGCCTCGGTCTCCCGGCGCCTTGCAGGTCGCCCCCTCCGTCCCTATCCTTCTCCGCTCGATCACCGCGACGGGCCGGCGCCCGCGCTCGACACCGCACCCGTCATGAAAGTCGTCTCCTCCCTCAGCTCGGCCAAGTTCCGGCACCCCGACTGCAAAGTCGTCCGCCGCAAGGGCCGCATCTACGTCATCAACAAAACCGACCCGCGCTTCAAGGCCCGCCAAGGCGGCGCGCACTCGAAGAAGAAGCGCTGACCCTGCCGGTCGCGAACCGAACGAACACGGAGCCCGCCCTCGCGGCCCCAGTAGCGCCTCGCGCTACCTCGACAGCGCCTCGCGCCCCCTCGACGAGGGAGCGCGGGGCGCTGTCGCTTTCTATCCTCCTTCGCTCGATGGCGCCGCGCACTCCCAACTCGACCGACGGCGCGTTCCACACGCGCCTCGAGCGGACCGCGTCCGGGGTCGTCGCGCACTTCGAGGGGCGACTGACCCTCGCCGAAGCGGACGCGAACTTCGACGCGTTCGAGCGCGAGGTGTTCGCGAGTGAAGGGCCGCTCGTCCTCGAGCTGTCGCGTCTCGACGCGATCGATGGTGCGGGCGCGACGTTGATCGTCGAGCTGTCGCGTTCGGCGCGCATCGCGGACCGCGGCGGCGCGATCCGCGGAGCGCGCGGCAGCGTCGCGGCTCTGCTCGACCTGTACGCACCCAGCGCGGCGCCGCCGCCGCCCAGTTCGGAGCTGACCGAGTCGTTCCTCGCTCAAGTGGGCCGCCGCAGTCTGCGCCGCGCGACGCGCGCCGTCGACGCGGTCTCGTTCATCGGTGCGTTCACGCGCGAGACGTTGAAGACACTCCGCGCGCCGCGCTCGTTCCCCTACGCGGATGCGGTGCGCATCCTCGCTCGCACGGGCCCCGACGGCGTCGCGATCGTCGCGCTCGTCAACTTCCTGGTCGGCACGATCCTCGGCTTCCAGTCCGCCGTGCAGCTCGAGCGCTACGGCGCGGAGATCTTCGTCGCGAATCTCGTCGGTCTCTCCGTCGTGCGCGAACTCGGTCCGCTCATGACGGCGATCCTCGTCGCGGGGCGCTCCGGCGCCGCCTTCGCGGCCGAACTCGGCACGATGAAGGTCAACGAGGAGGTCGACGCGCTGCGCACGATGGGCCTGTCGCCGCAGCGTTTCCTCGTGCTGCCGCGCGTCGGCGCGCTGATCGTCGCTGCACCGTTGCTCACGATCCTGGGCGACGCGATGGGCATCCTCGGCGGTCTCGCCATCGGCGTCGGATCGATGGACATCTCGCTGCCGTCCTACTGGACACAGACGGCGGCCTCCATCGACACGAGCGACGTCGTGACCGGCCTCGTGAAAGCCGTGTTCTTCGGAGCGATCGTCGGCCTGATCGCGTGCCACCGCGGCCTCTCGACGCGCGGCGGCGCCGAAGGTGTCGGTCGCGCGACGACGTCCGCCGTCGTCACGACGTTGTTCGCGCTCATCGTCGCCGACGCGTTGGGCACCTACCTCTTCACGCTGTTCGGGCTGTGAGCGCACCGATCATCACCGTACGAGGCTTGTCGATCGGCTTCGGCAACGAGGCGTTGCTCGAGCGCCTCGACTTCGACGTCGCTCGCGGCGACGTGTTCGCGATCCTGGGCGGCTCGGGCACGGGCAAGTCGACGCTGATGCGCCATCTCGTCGGTCTCGATCGTCCGATGGCGGGCGAGGTCCTCGTCGACGGCGAACGGCCGACACTCGAAGGCCGACCGCGCGTCGGGCTGCTGTTCCAGTCGGGCGCGCTGTTCGGCTCGCTCGACTTGCTCGAGAACGTCGCACTGCCGCTGCGCCAATGGACGCGGCTCTCGAAGAGCGCCGTGGAACGCGTGGCCGCGGCGAAGCTGCGCCTCGTCGGCCTGGAGGGCTTCGAACACCATCTGCCGGCCGAGATCTCGGGCGGCATGAAGAAGCGCGCCGGCATCGCTCGCGCGCTCGCACTCGATCCTCCGCTCCTGTACCTCGACGAGCCGTCCGCGGGCCTGGACCCGGTCACGTCGGCTCACATGGATGACTTGATCCTGTCGCTCAATCAGAATCTCGGAGTGACGATCGTCATCGTGACGCACGAACTCGAGAGCATCGCGCGCGTCGCGAAACACTGCATCCTGCTCCATCGCGATCGACGCGGCATCATCGCCAGCGGCGATCCGCGCGTCCTCGCGTCGCAGTCGAGCGACGTGCGCGTCCGCGAGTTCTTCCGCAGCGCTCAGTCGAAGGTGGTGGCGCGGTGAGTCAGAGCAACGAGAACTGGAAGGTCGGTCTCTTCGTGGTCGGTGTGCTCTCGGCAGGCGTCCTGGGACTCGCTGCGCTCGGCGCGCGCGGCCTCTCGCGCGAGACCCGCAACCTCGTGGCGTACTTCAACGAGTCGATCGAAGGCCTGAGCGTCGGCACGCCGGTCAAGTTCCGCGGCGTGTCGGTCGGAACGGTCAGCGACATCTCGTTCGCGCCCGACATGCGTCACGTGCAGGTCGACATCGCCGCCTACGTCGACGGCTTGCGCGGCCTCGGCCTCGAAGACGACCTGTCGTTGGTCGGTGCGAGCCTGCGTCTCGAGGAGGCCGGCATCCGTTTGCGCATCCTGCGCAGCGCGCTGACGGGCTTCACGTACCTCGAATTCGACGTCTTCGACGGCGCCACGAGCCCGGTGCAAGAGCTGCCGTTCACGAAGCCGTTCAACTACGTGCCGACGGTGCCGTCGACGTTGAAGTCGCTCGAGGACGACCTCTCGAGCACGCTGCGTGAGATGCCGCGCCTCCTGCAGAAGGCCTCGAACGTCCTCGACGAGATCGACCGCGTGCTCGCCGAGCTGCGACTCGAGGAAGCGGGGCAGCGATTGACGAGCCTGCTCACGCGCGCCGACGAGAAGTTGGCGTCGTTCGACGTCGAAGAGGTCGACGCGCTCGTCGCGGACCTGCGCCGCGTGGCGAGTGCACTCGACGTCGAGGCGATCGCTCGGGCCAGCTCGCAGATCGACGAGGTCGTTGCGAGCGCTGCCCGCACCGCGACCGGCATCGAGGAGTCGACGGCGCGCATCGGTGAGACGCTCGACGCCGCGCGCGGCGCGGCCGACGCATT
>JBIKNC010000154.1:0-10612 GCA_044358925.1 Planctomycetota bacterium
CTTGCTGCCCCCCGCGGCGATTCTGCACTTCGACACCGCCGTGACGGCTACGTGTCTGACACCGTACGCGTCAACGGCCCCGTGTCTGGAGCATGTAAACGGCGTCGAGTGCGTCGAGGTGCTCCGCGAGCGACGGCTGATCCGCTCGCGCACCGTCGCGCCAGCGTTCCAAGTGACCGCGGTCGTCGACCACCGAACGCAACACACGCGCGAGTTCGCGCGCATCACCGACGCGGAACGTCGTGCCGCGTGTGCCGATGCGCTCCTGCGGCGCACCGCGATCGGACACCACCACCGGCAGACCGAGATCGAGCGCCTCGTCCACCGCCAGGCCGTGCGTCTCGAGGAACAGCGACGGGAACACGGCCAAGTGGTACCTGCGCGCCACCGCCGCGAGTTCGTCGGACGTGAACGGGCCGTGCAGCTCGAGCGCCGGAGCCGCAGGATGCGCACGTACTTCCGCGAGGAACGCCGTATCGAGATGTGGCCCGTGGTGGTGCACGTGCACGCTGCCGGCGGGCAGCTCGCGCAGCGCGTCGAGCAGCACGAGCAGACCCTTGCCGCGCACGAGTCCGCCCCAGGTCGCGACCTGGAGGACACCGTCGTTCGGCGGCGCGGGCACTTCGGCGCGCCCGTGTGCACGCGGCAACGGCAGCACCAGCGGCACGCGTTCGCCGCAGCCCGGGATCCTCGACCAGTACTCCGCCTGCGCGCGCGACGCACACAGCAGCACGTCGGCGCGCACGAGTTCGCGTTCGAACGCCGTGACGCGGTGGGGGAGCAGCGCCAGCAATCGCGCCTCGTCGACGCCGTGCGCGCGTGCCACGCACTGTGCGCACGTCGCGATCGGCACGTCGGGCGCGCACAGTTCACGCTCTTCACGCAAGCGGAAGAACAGCGCACACGTCGTGTGGAAGTCGTGCAGCGTCAGCGCCGTGCGCGCGCCGCGTTCGCGCGCCGTGGCGAGCAAATCGAGCGGCACGCCCTGCTGATGGTGCACGTGCACCGCGGCCGGAGCGAGTTCGGCGACGAGATCGCGCCAGCGCTGCGTCGCCGCCGTCGGGCGCGCGAGTTCGTCGAGCTGCTCGAACGGCGACAGCGCTCGCACGCGGTACACGTCGATGCCGTTCCTCGTGCTGTGGTGCGCCACCCCGCTCTGCAGGTCACCAGCCGCGCCGCCCGCGCCACTCGTGGCGCACGCGACCGCGACACGAGCGCCGCGCTCGCTCTGGCCGCGCGCGATGCGCTCGACGTAGGCCTGCACGCCGCCCTGCGTCTCGGGCGGAAAGGTGTGCAGCACGTGCAGAACGTCGAGCATCGAGAGGCCGCGCCGCGCGCGGGAGCGAGAGGGTACCTGGTAGCCTGGCGTGGATGGCTCGCCGCTCTCGACTCGCACTCGCGGCCGCGCTCGTGCTCGCGGCGCTGTTCGGTGGACTCGTGGCCATTGTCCTGTGGCTCGGCGACGACGCGACGAGCCCGACGAGCGCCGCACGAACGGGCGTCGGCTCGCTCGAGCGTCGCGACACGAGCAAGGACGATCTCGCCGCCGCGCAGAGAAACACGCGTGAGGCGACGCCGCGCGCCACGTCCTCCGACACCGCGCACACGCCGCCCTCGGACACGACGCGGACACCGCCCGAAGCGCCCGTCGCCGACGCGCCCACGATGCTCCGAGCAATCGACTTCGTCGGCTCGATCGAAGGCACGCTCACCTTTGCCGGCGTTCCCGCCGCCGACTGGATCGTCGTCGCGCGCGAATGTCCGAGCGGCGAGGCGCGCCACGTCGCCCGCTCCGACACACACGGCCGTTTCACCATCACAAGCCTCGCACCCGCGCGCTACACGCTCGTCGTCGAAGGTCCGAACGATCCGGACGCGAGTGCGCTCTCACCGTGGCTGCGTCCACTGCAACGCACCCTCGCCGACGTCTCCGCCGGCGCCGTCACCCACGTCGACATCGAGCTCGGCGGCGGCACGACGGTCGTGCGCGGGCGAGTCGTCGATCAGTTCGGAAAGCCGGCCGCCGGCCTCCATGTGCGGCTGCGCGGAGTCGACGCGTTCGCGGCCTACGACTTCGTCGACGTCGGGCCGCGCGAGTCCTTCGGCAACGTTCGATTGAACATCACGTCCTTGCGGAACGGCACCCGAAACGCCGACACGGATCCGTGTTCGATGGGGGTCGCCTTCGTCGACGTCACGACATCGGTCGACGAGCGCGGCGACTTCGTCTTCGAGGGACTTCCTCCTCGTTTGTACTGCGCCGAGGTCCAGGAGCAGAGCGAACGCACGATTCCTCAGCTCGACGGATACGTCGCCGAATTCAAACGGGCGCGCTACCTGCGCTACTGCGACACGAGTTTGCTCGCCGACTGGGACACCGGTGACTTGGGCGTCGTGCGACGCATCCCCTTCGACGTGGTGGTGAAGTTCGTCGACACGGCCGGAGTCGCGATCGACCGACAGCATCCCTTTGCCAAGGCTTGGTGCGTGGCCGGCAATTCGATGGAGCAGTACGGCGTGCCGGTTGGCGACGGCCGTCAGCGCATCCACTTCGTCAACGACACGTCGCTCGGAAGCGAACTCCAGACGCATACGTATGCTGTCGAGGTGTCGATCGCCGAGGTGCCGGTCGCGAGCACGTCATTCCTCTTGAGCGACGTGCTGGCGCTCCCACTCGTCGAAGGGAAACGCGTGCACGAGATCACGCTCACGCTGCCGTGAACGAACGCGGGCGAGCGCCTCGAATGCGCTCGCCCGCTCGATCCCACTCTGCTTCCTGCGCGGCGCCTCTCAGCTCTTCGCGGCGCCCGCCGGTGCCTTCGATTGGCCGCTCCCGTTGCCGCTCCCGTTGCGGCGCACGTCGAGCACGTACTCGCCGCCCTTCCAGTCGATCTCGGCGCGATCGCCGCGGCCCAGCCGACCGCGCAGGATCGCGTCGGCGAGCAGGTTCTGCACGCGCTTCTGCAGCACGCGCTTCAAGGGGCGCGCGCCGAACTCGGGGCTCACGCCTTCGGCGGCGAGTTGCTCCTTCGCGGCCAGGCTCACGTCGAGCGTGATCTCCTGCTCCGCGATGTGTTTGCCGATGCGCGCGATCTGTACGTCGACGATCGCGACGATCTGCTTCTCGCCCAGCGGCTTGAACGTGAGCACCTCGTCGATGCGGTTCAGGAACTCGGGCCTGAAGAAGCCGCGCAGTTGGTCTTCGCTGCGCAGGTTGCTCGTCATCAGCACCAAGGTCTGCGTGAAGTCCACGACGTTGCCCTTGCCGTCCGTGAGGCGGCCGTCGTCGAGGAGCTGCAGGAGCACGTTGAAGACGTCCGCGTGCGCCTTCTCGACCTCGTCGAGCAGGAGCACCGCGTGCGGCTTGCGGCGCACGGCTTCGGTGAGCACACCGCCTTCCTCGTAGCCGACGTAGCCCGGCGGCGCGCCGATGAGGCGGCTCACGGAGTGCTTCTCCATGAACTCGCTCATGTCGACGCGCACCATGGCCTGCTCGTCGTCGAACAGGAACTCGGCCAGCGCGCGCGCGGTCTCGGTCTTGCCGACGCCCGTCGGTCCGAGGAGGAGGAACGAGCCCAAGGGCCGCGTCGTCTCCTGCAAACCGGCGCGCGCTCGGCGCACCGCTTCCGCGATCGCCTTGATCGGTTCGTCCTGACCGACGACGCGTTGGGCGATGCGCTCCTCCATCGAGAGCAACTTCTCGCGTTCCGTCTCGAGCAGGCGCGTGGCCGGGATGCCGGTCCAGCGCGCGATCACACCCGCGATCGCTTCGGCGTCGACCTCTTCGGGTAGGAGCGCACCTTCCTTCTGGATCGTCGCCAGCTCGGCCGTCGCCGCGTCGACGTTGCGCTGCGCTTCGGGCAGTTCGCCGAAGCGGATCTTGCCGACGCGCTCGTATTCACCGGCGCGTTCCTTGCGCTCGGCTTCCGCGCGCAGCGACTCGATCAGCGCCTTGCCGGCGCGCAAGCGCGTGATGAGTTCCTTCTCGCGATCCCAACGGGAGCGCAGCGCGGACGACTCCTCGCGCAGGTCGGCGAGTTCCTTCGCGCTGTCCTCGAGCCGCCGTTCGTTGCCCTTGCCGGACTCGGCCTCGAGCGCGGTGCGTTCGATCTCGATCTGCCGGATCTTGCGCTCGAGCTGGTCGAGTTCGGGCGGCAGCGAGTCGATCGAGAGCCGCAACTGCGCGGCCGCCTCGTCGACGCAGTCGATCGCCTTGTCGGGCAGGAAGCGCTGCGTGATGTGGCGATCCGAGAGGCGCGCGGCCTGCACGAGCGCCTCGTCGAGGATGCGCACGCCGTAGTGCACTTCGTAGCGCTCCTTGAGGCCGCGCAGGATCGCGATCGTGTCCTCGACGCTCGGCTCCGCGACGTCGACGGGCAGGAAGCGGCGCTCGAGCGCCTTGTCCTTCTCGATGTACTTGCGGTATTCGTCGATCGTGGTCGCGCCGATGCAGCGCAGATCGCCGCGCGCGAGCGCCGGCTTGAGCAGGTTCGCGGCGTCGACCGCGCCTTCCGCGCCGCCGGCGCCGACGAGTGTGTGCAGCTCGTCGATGAACAGGATCACGTCGCCGGGGCCGTCGGTGATCTCGTCGATGACGGCTTTGAGGCGCTCCTCGAATTCACCGCGGTACTTCGCACCCGCGAGCAGGCGCCCCATGTCGAGCGACATGAGCTTCATGCCCTTCAGGCTCTCGGGCACG
This sequence comes from Planctomycetota bacterium, assembly GCA_044358925.1. Lineage (GTDB taxonomy): Bacteria > Planctomycetota > UBA1135 > UBA1135 > Rohdeia. Next base: position 4,700 of record JBIKNC010000154.1, read on the forward strand.
TCGTTCGCGACGATGCGGTTCGCGAGACCTTCGACGATGGCTGTCTTGCCGACGCCCGGATCGCCGATGAGCACGGGGTTGTTCTTGCGGCGCCGCGAGAGCACCTGCATGACGCGCCGGATCTCGAGGTCGCGGCCGATGACCGGATCGAGTTTGCCCGCGCGGCTGTCGGCGGTCAGATCGCGCGCGTACTTCGCGAGCGCTTCGTACGTGCCCTCCGGGTTCTCGCTCGTCACCTTGCGATTGCCGCGTACCTCGGTGAGCGCCGCTTCGACCTTGTTCGCGTCCACGCCGCGCGCGGCGAACAGACCTTGCACCTTCGGACCGCCGGCGCGCACCAGGCCGAGCAGCAAGTGCTCGGTCGACACGTACTCGTCGCCGATCTTCTTCGCGGCCTCCTCGGCCGACTGCATCACGGCGGAGAACTCGCGCGAGGCGCCGAGTTGGCCGCCGGTCGCGCGCGGGAGCGTCGCGAGCGCCTTCGCCACTTCGGCGGTGAGCGCGCGCGTCTCGAGACCGAGCTTCTCGAGCAGCGCTTTCGTCGCGCCCTCCGGAGCCGCGAGCAGCGCCGCCGCGAGGTGCAGCGGCGTGAGCTCGGGGTGCCCGGCCGCCGCGGCGGACTGCTGGGCGGACTTCAGGGCTTCGGCGGACTTGGTGGTGAATTGGGTGTTCTGCATGGGAGGAGCGGCGCGCCGTCCGGCGGCCACGCGAACCGGAAGGCAACGGCCGTGCCGGGCGTGGAACGGCCGTTCTGGCAGGCGGCGGGCCGCGCGGGGCGCTCCTGGGCGCCTTGGGCCGTTGGAGTCGACCTCGAGGCTCTGCCAGAGCGGCGCATGGCGCCATTGTGGCAGGTCTCGGGCCTGTCGCTCGGCCTGTCGCTCGGGCCGTCACGCGGCTCGGCCGACCCTGCCGGCTCCGCCGGCCTGCCGCGGTCGTGCGCCTCGAGCCCGTGCGCTCGATCGCAGGCGCGCGGCACCTACCATGCGCCGCTCATGACCGGCGAGAGCACCTTCGACCCTTACGCCGCCCCGCGGGCGGACCTCGAGACCGGCGCGCCCCGCGTCGCCGTCCTGGCCTCACCCTGGCGCCGCCTGGCGGCCTACGTCGTCAACCAGATGGCGCTCGGGGCGGCGCTCCTCGCCGGCTTCATGTTCATCGAGTTCACGGGCGACGTGTCGTTCGAGAACGGACCCGACGCGTTCATCGATTGGCTGTCCCAGGACCCGCGACTCCTCGGCCGCTTCAGCGCACCTCTGTTGTTGCTCGTCGCGGTGCAGTTGGTGCTGCTCGCGCGTTCGAGCACGACACTCGGCAAGGCGCTCTTCGGTCTGCGCATCGTGCGGCGCGACGGTCGACGCGCGGCGTTGTGGCGCCTCGTCCTGCTGCGCTTCCTCACCCTCGCGATCGGCGCTGCACTCGTCGACTCGGTGACGGTGATCGGAGGCTCGCTCGTGTTCTGGCTCGTCGATCCCCTGATGGTCTTCACGCGCCACCACCGCACGCTGCACGACCGGATCGCCGACACGATCGTCATACGGACGCGCTGAGCGCTCGGACTAGACTGCCGAGCCGCGCCACGCACCGCGGAGCACCTTGCCGGACGCCAAGCTCGACACTCTGCGGCCCATCGCGATTCCGGAGGGCGCGCAGATCGGTCTGCGCGTCGCCGGGCCCGTGCCGCGTGCGCTCGCTTGGGCGCTCGATGCGCTGCTGCGTGTGGTCGGCTACTTCGTGCTGGCGATCCCGCTCGGGCTGTTCGGCGACGTGGGCATGGCGGTCTGGACGCTGATCCTGTTCGTCGGCGAGTGGGGCTACGGCGTGTTGTTCGAGGTGCTCGGCCGCGGAGCGACGCCCGGCAAACGCATGCTCGGCCTGCGCGTCGTGCACACGGACGGCACGCCCGTCGGCTGGGGCGCGTCGGCGATCCGCAACTTCATGCTGTTCGTCGACTTCCTCCCGCCGCCGTTCGGAGCGGGCCTCGTCGCGTGCCTGTCGAGCCGCAACTTCCAACGGCTCGGCGACCGCGCGGCCGGCACGTTCGTCGTGCACGAGCGCAAGGTGCGCCTCGGTCAGCGGCGCGCGACGACGGCGCCGCTCGCTCCGCCGGTGGCGCTCCGGCCCGAGGAGCAGCTCGCGCTCGTCGAGTTCGTCAGTCGCGGCGCCTCGTGGACTCCGGCGCGGCGCGACGAACTCGCCGATCTGCTCGAACCGCTGACCGGCGCGCGCGGTGAACTCGGCGCCGAGCGCGTCGTCGCGATGGCGGAGTGGACGGAGGGGCGTTCGTGAGCCGCCAGGACTTCGTCGGCGCACGCCGCCAGCAGTGGCAGGAGTTCGACAAGGTGCTCGCGCGTCTGCGCAAGCACTCGAAGCAGCGCCTGCAGGACAGCGAACTCGCGCGCTTCCCGGCCAAGTTCCGGCGGGTGTGTCAGGACCTCGCGCTCGCGCGCCACCGCAACTACGGCCTGTCGATCGCGGCGACGCTCAACGACTTGGCGCTGGCCGGTTACCACGCGCTGCACGGCGTGCGACCGTCGCCGATCGCAGAGATCGCGGCGTACCTGGTGTCGGGCTTCCCGCGCGAAGTGCGCGCGAACGGCGCGTCGTTCGCGCTCTGCAACCTCTTGTTCTTCGGTCCGTTCCTGCTGTTGTTCCTGGCCGGCTTCGTCGCGCCCGAGTGGGTGCTCGCCGTCGTCGACATCGAGTCGCGCACGCAGCTCGAAGCGAGCTTCGGCGGCGACGCGATCGTGCGCGACACGGGCTCGAACATCCAGATGTTCGCGTTCTACGTCTGGAACAACGTCGGCATCGACTTCCGCACGTTCGCGGGCGGCATCGTGTTCGGGCTCGGCACGTTGTTCCTCGTCGTGTCGAACGGCATCACGCTCGGTGCGTCGTTCGGCTACGCGGCGCACGCGGATCTCCTGCCGAACTTCATGGCCTTCACGGCCGGCCACGGTTCGCTCGAACTCATGGCCATCGTGATCGCCGCGATGTCGGGCCTCAAGCTCGCACAAGGCCTCGTCGCACCCGGACGCATGACACGCGGCCACGCTCTGCGCGTGCGCGCGCTCGAAGGCGTGCGTCTGTTGTTCGGCGCGGCGGTGATGACGACGCTCGCGGCGTTCGTCGAAGGTCTGTGGTCCGCGTCACCTGCGCCGAACGAGGTGAAGTACGTCGTCGGTGCGTGCGGCTGGATCGCCGTGCTCGTGTTCTTCGCACTCGGAGGGCGCCGTGCAAGCGTCTGACGTCGCCGTCGAGCTGCGCCCGCGCGAGGCCTACGAAGCGGCGGATCTCGGCGCCGCGCTGTGGCGCACGCACTGGTGGAGCGCGCAGCGTGCCTGGCTCGTGACCTTCGTGCCGATCGCCGTCGGCATCGGCGTCGGTTTCAGGAACGACGCGTTCTTCGCGATGCTCCTCGTGTGGTGGCTCGCGCCGCTGTTCGAGCGCGGCCCCGTGTACGTGCTCGGCCGCGCCGTCTTCGGCGCGCGCACGTCGTTCGCGGAATTCGTCGCCGCCTTGCCGCGCCTCGGTCGCGGACTGTGGTGGCGCCTGTCGTTCGCACGTCTGTCGCCGTGGCGCGCGTTCGTCGCGCCGATCCAAGTGCTCGAACAGACGCGCGGCGCCGCGGCGCGTAAGCGCGCGGACGCCCTGATGGCCGGCGGCCAGGAGAGTTCGGCGGCGCTCGCGGTCGCGTTCACCGCGCTCGCGATGCAGTTCGCACTCGGCATCTCGGCCTACCTGCTGCTGCTCATGCTCGCGCCGCCGTGGTTGTCGGAGCAGCTCGACGATCAGGTCTCGATCTTCGCCACCGAAGACGGCGCGGCCATGTGGCCCGGCGTCCTGCTCTACACGTTGTGGTGCCTCGCGGCCTGCGTCGTCGGACCGCTGCACGCCGCGAGCGGGTTCGCGCTCTACCTGAACCGGCGCATGTTCCTCGAGGGTTGGGACGTCGAGGTCGCGTTCCGCGCGCTCGTGACGCGCCTCACGAGCGGCGTGCGGCGCAGCGCGGGTGTGCTGGTGCTCGTCGGGCTCGTCGGAGCGCTCTTCGTCACGAGCGCGCCGTCCGTGTTCGCGCAGGACGTGGAGCCCTCGACACAGGCCGCAGACACTGCCGCCGATTCGGCCGTGGACGCGAACACCCGCGCCGACGAGATCCTCGCGCGGCCCGAGTTCTCGCGCACACGCACCATCAAGGTCCCGAAGTTCGACGACAGCAAGTTCGACTCGGGCTTCGAAGGTTCGGGCCTCCTCGCGCTCCTCGAGCCGCTCGTCTACACCGTCCTCGTCGCCGCCGGCATCGCACTCGTCGTCGCGCTGTTCGTCATGGCGGCGCGCTGGCGCGGCAAGGGTCCCGATTCCACCAAGAGCGGCGCACTCGCCCCGCCCGTCGAGGTCGCCGGCCTCGACGTGCGCCCCGAGTCGTTGCCCGACGACCCCGCGACCGTCGCACTCGCGCTGTGGCGCCGCGGCGAAGTGCGCGAAGCGCTCGGCCTCCTGTACCGCGCCGCGATCGCGAAGATCGCGCGTGTGCACCTCGTGCCGATCGTGGACGGCGACACGGAGGAGCGTTGCCTCGAGCGCGTGCTCGCGCACGGCGAACGTGTGCCCGGCGCCGCGTTCTCGGCGCTGACGCGCGCGTGGCAGGCTCTCGCGTACGGCCGCGTCGCTCCCGCCGACGACGAGTTCGAACGCCTGTGCCGCGACTTCCGCCGCGACTTCGGAGGTGCGACGTGAGCGCACGCCACGGTCGCAGCGCATGGATCGCGCTCGCTCTCGCACTCGCCGCGAGCTGCGGCGGCGAGATGGTGGAGGAGAAGGTCGACGTCGGTTTCCAAGGCGAGGCGCAGCGCAATCCGCTCCTCGCTGCGCAGACCTTCGCGCGCGAGAGCGGTCGCGAGGTCGAGACCACCGTGACGTTCGCGTTGCCGAGCGCGGACGACGGCGTCGTGATCGTGTCCGCTGCGGAACTCGGAGTGCGGACGGAGTTGCACGCCGACGTCGACGCTTGGCTCGCCAGCGGCGGCTGCCTCGTGATCACGGCGTTCGGGTTGGAGCGCCCCGCGCCGTTCGATTGGAACGTGCAGCAGAGCGTCCCGTGGTACGCGCGTTTCGACGTGCGGTCGAACGCCGTGCCCGACATGGAGATCGCGAGCGACGACGAGGCACTCGAAGCCGTCGACGCGGAGCTCGCGCGCTTCGCCGACGAGTGGGGCACCTCGACGCGCACCTCGCGCGGTCGGCTCGCGTTCGTGCGCCTGCTGGTCGAGTGCGAGGACACCGCGACGCTGCGCCAGCGCGCGGAGTTGGGCGGCAGCGAGGAGCCGCTGCGCGGCGTGGTGGGCGAGCGCAACGAGGCCGACGCGCTCCTGTTCCGCGCCGGAGCGGGGCACGTGCTCTTCCTCGCGAACGGCTCGCCCTTCTGGAACGGCGCGCTCGCGCAAGCCGACAACGCGGAGTTCTTCGCGCGGGTGCTCGCACTCGGCGGCGAGCGCCGCGTCGTCTTCGTGCACGGCCGCGACGAGACGCTGTGGACGTTGCTCATGGAGCGCGCGCCCTGGTTCGTGTGGTGTGCGATCGCACTCGTGATCCTGGCGCTGTGGCGCTTCGCGGGTCGCTTCGGCCCGCCGATCGTCGAGCCCGCCGCCGCACGCCACGCCTTCGCCGACCACGTCGTCGCCAGCGGCCGCTTCGTGTGGCGCCGCGCCGGCGCGCCCGCGCTCGTCGCACCGCTGCGCCGCCGCGTCGTGCGCCTCGCCGCGCGCGCGAGCGCCGTCGACTCCACGGACGGCGCCGCGATCGCCGCCGCACTCGAACGCACGAGCGGCGCGCCGCTCGACCGCATCACTTCCGACCTCGAGGGTGCCGTGCCGCGCGACCCCGCGCGTTTCGCCGCTCTCGTCGAACGACTGCACG
>JBIKNC010000356.1:0-2811 GCA_044358925.1 Planctomycetota bacterium
GCGCGGCCGAATCCACACCAAGGCCAGCACGAAAGTGCGGAATCTGGCGACAGGGTGCCTGGCACCGTACGCGTCAATACAACGGCGCCGGCTCGTCCCTCTCGATCGGCGTCTTCTTGCCGTTCTCGTCGACCGCGACCATCGTCACGACCGCAGCCGTCACCGGGATGTAGGCCATCGAGCCGAAGCGCCGCTGGCTCCACACGTCCACGCGCACCGTCACCGACGTCGTGCCCTTGCGCTCCGTCTCCGTGTAGAACGACACGAGATCGCCGACGAGCACCGGCTCCTTGAACTCGATCGAGTTCATGGCAACCGTCACGAGCCGGCCGCCATGCCAGCGGTGCGCCTCGATCGCGGCCGCGAGGTCGATCTGCGCGAGGATCACACCGCCGAAGATCGTGCCGTTCGCGTTCGTGTCGCGCGGCATCATCACCTGACGGATCGCGGGCGCCTTGTCGGGCGGACGCAGTTGGCAGTGGGTGGTGTCCTTCGAGTCGCTCATGGTTCCCTGTGGGTGCTGCCGTTGGACTCTGCGAGGGCGCCGCCGAGCTGCTCGTCCGCCCACGCGCGCACGACCTCTTCGAGTTCGCGGGTGTTCGGTCGGAAGAAGTGGTCGTCGCCGGGCACGACGTGGAAGCGGAAGTGTGCGGGCAAGCGCGGGTAGGCGCGCTGGAGATCGGCGAGCGTGCCGAACTCGTCGTTCTCGCCCCACACGAACAGCGTCGGCTGCGTCAGGCGATCGACGTCGGGCAGTTCGAACGCGCGCAGCGGGAAGCCGACGAGGACGAGCCGCTCGATGCGCGCGTCGCGCTTCGCGAGTCCGAAGACGGTGCGCGAGCCGAACGAGAAGCCCGCGGCCCACACGGGCACGCCGGGGTGCTTGGCCGCGAGCCAGTCGAGCGCCGCCGCCGCATCGCCCTCCTCGCCGCCGACGCCGTCGTAGGTGCCGTCGCTCTTGCCGACGCCGCGGAAGTTGAAGCGCAGGCACGCGACGCCGGCGTGCTGCAGCGCGCGCGCGGTCTTGAACACGACCGTCGACTCCATGCGCCCGCCGTGCACCGGGTGCGGATGGCAGACGCAGCTCACCGCGCGCGGCCGATCGGTGTGGAGCGGCGGGTGGTAGATGGCCTGGAGCGCTCCGACCGGACCATCGACGAACAGTTGCATCGCGAAGAGGCGCGCGCGAGGGCGCGAGCGGCGCAGAGTAGCAGGCGCGGGCGGTGCAGCCGCCGCGCTACCGTGGCGCGCCGCAACGCGCCATGCAGATCGAGCACGGTGCACCCACCCGATGTTCCGCCGCACCCTCGCACTCCTGCGCGCACACCTGGGTGTGTGGCGTTCGATCGGCGTTCCGATCACGGCGTTCGTCGTGCACGCGCTGGTCGCGGGCGTCCTGTGTGCGCTGATCGGTGAGCACGTCGGGCCGTTCACGTACGCACTTTTCGCGTTCGCGCTCGCGGCGGCGCTGGTCGCGGTGCCGCTGGTCGGCGAACTCGGCTTCCTGCTGCGCGGCGACGAGTCGTCGGACTGGCTCGACGCGCTGCCGGCGCGAGCGCTCGAACGGCGGCTCGCGAAGGCGCTCGGCGTGGGGCTCGCGATCGGCGGGCTCGCGCTCGCGAGCCTGATCCCGGCAGCGTTGCTCGCGCCGCTCGACGGCGTGGCGGAGCGCGCACTGTTCGTCGCGTGCGGCGTGGCCGCGGTGCTCTCGGGCGCGGCGGTGTTGCTCGCACTGCAGGGATTGCTCGCGCGCGTGCCGGCACTGGTCGGCCTGCTCGAAGCATTGATCGTCGCGGTGGTGATGCTGGGTGTGCTCGTGAGCCTGCCGCTGTGGGTGCGCCTCGGCGACCTCGCGGGCTTCGAAGCGGCCGGGGCCTGGCGACGCTTCCCGAGCGCGTGGTTCGCGGCGCCTTTCGGTGTGTCGGTCGGTGATTCGGCCGGCGTCGCATCGGGCGCGTCCGGCGCGTCGAATGTCCTGTGGCACGAGCTGTGGCGCCCCGCCGCGGCGTTCGTGCTGGCGGCGCTCGCGCTGCTGTTGCTCCCGCGTCCGAAGGTGAGCGCCGTCAGCGGTCGCACGCCGCTCGACCTGCTGCTCTCCCCCGCCGTCGAACTCGCGCGCCGCTGGTGGATCCGCCGCGACGAACGCGCGGGCTTCGACCTCGTGGCGATCGCGTTCCCGCGCGAGCGCGAAGTGGCGCTGCGCACGTATCCGTTGCTCGGCATCCCGCTCGCGTTCCTGTGGGTCGCGTTCGGCATGGAGGAGGGCCGCGAGAAGCAGAGCCTCGTCGCGCTCATCCTCTTCACGCCCGGCATCTATCTGCCGGTCGTGTTGTCGCACCTGCCGGCGTCCGCGTCGCACGCGGCGCGTTGGATCCTCGATGGAGCGCCGCTCGCCGCGAGCGCGATTCACGAGGGCGCGCGGCGCGCGATCGCGGTGCGCTACGTGCTGCCGCTGCACGTCGTGCTCGCGCTGATCGCGTGGCAGCAGGTGAGCGGCGAGTTCGCGGCGCGCCTCGCGTTGCCGGCGGCGGCGGTGAGCCTGCTCGCGTTGCGCTTCCTCTATGCGCCGTCGGTCGACGGCCTGCCTTTGACGAAACCGACCGAAGAAGCGGTGCGCGTCGATGCGCTGGGCGGGCCGTTGATGGTCGCGGGTGTCGGGCTCGCGCTGTTGGCGGTGGCCGCGGAGCGTGTGATCGCGACGCCGCTCGTGGGTGTGGCGATCGCGCTGGTGTTGTTCGCTGTCGATGCAGCGCTGGCTCGCGTGACGCGTACGGTGTCAGACACCGGATCCGTCACGACGTGACCGAAGTG
>JBIKNC010000155.1:0-10513 GCA_044358925.1 Planctomycetota bacterium
GGCTCCGCCGTGGCGGATCCGTGTCTGACACCGTACCCGTCGACACGCGCGCGACGCGGCTCAGAACTCGACCACCACACCGAGGCCCGTACCGAATTCGCTGTGGTGGTGCACGAGCAGGCTCGCGTTCTTGCCGAGCCGGTGTGACAGACCCGCGCTGAACTCGCCGTCCGTCTCCGTGTCGTATTCGAACGCGAGGTCGAGGCGCAACGTGTCCGTGAGTTGCAGGTCCTTCGCGAGCCCGAGGCGCACATCCCCTTCGCTGTCGAGCGTCGCTCGCGCCTCCACGAGGTACGGCAGCAGGTACGCGGCTCCGGCGAACGCACGGTCCTTCACGCGGCGCTCGTTCGTCATGCGGTAGCCGCCGACAGCCGACAGGAGCGGCGAGAACGAGTGCTCGGCGTAGAAGTCGACCTCGCGCTCGCCGTCGTTCTCGAACTCCTGTTCGACGCGCACTCCGAAGCTATTGCGCCCCACCAGCAGCGCCGCATCGACCTCGCCCATGTGCGTCGCGACGAAACCGTCGACCACCGCGAACACGGGCGCGCCGTGGTCGTGACCGAGTTCGATCGCGTCCCACTCGTTCTCGGGCCGATACGTGACCACACGCGTCATGCCGACGTGCATGTGGTAGAGCACGTGGCAGTGCATGAGCCAGTCCCCGGGTTCATCGGCCAGGAACTCGATCGTGCGCCGCGCCATCGGCGGCACGTCGACGGTGTGCTTGAGCGGCGAGCGCGCGCCGTGCCCGTTCACCACACGGAAGAAGTGCCCGTGCAGGTGGATCGGGTGGTTCATCATCGTGTCGTTCGCGAGTGTGATGCGCACGACCTCGCCCGCTCGCACACCGATGAACGGCGCCTCCTCGAAGGTCTTGCCGTCGAACGTCCACTCGTAACGCAACATGTCGCCCGTCAGGCGCAGCGTGATCTCGCGCACCGGCAGATGCGGCGCGAACTCGGTCGACTCCAGCGCGAGCATGCGCCGGTACGGCGACGGCGGGCGCGGCAGTTCGGGCGCGACGTCAGCGGTGTACGGCCGCATCGCGTCGAGCGCACCGACGAGCGAGTCGTCCATGCGGTACACGTCCGCGCGCGGCGGGTCGCTGCTCGGCACGGCCGCGCCGTCGCCGAGCGTCGCGAGTGCATGGCCCGAACCATCCTGCGCCGTCGCTCGCAGTTCGAGTGCGCCGCTCGCCGGCACCGTCACGACGACGTCGTACGTCTCCGCGACGCCGATGAAGAGGCGCTGCACGTCGAACGGCTCGACGAGCATGCCGTCGCCGCCGACCACGGTCAGCGCGCCCTCGCCCGCCGAGACGTAGAAGTACGTCGAGGCCGCGCCGTTCACGATGCGCAGACGGACGCGCTCGCCCGCCGCCGCCGCGATCCGTGTGTGCACGGCGCCGTTCGCGAGGAAGGCCGGGTAGTACACGTCCGACAGGTCCATCGGCGGCATGCGCGTGCGCTCGCGCATCCACCAGTCGCCGAGCGCCCCGGCGCGCCACGCGCCGTACAACGACTGCACGTTGTCCTTCAGGAAGGCGTAGGCCTCGCTGCCGCGCCGCAGCGTGCGCAGCACCTCGCCCGGCGACTCGTTCGTCCAGTCGGAGAGCAGCAGCACCTCGTCGCGCTCGGCCGCGACGCCGTCGGGCTCGCGCGGCAGCACGACGATCGCGCCGTACAGACCGCGCTGCTCCTGCAAGCCGCTGTGCGAGTGGTACCAGTAGGTGCCCGACTGGCGCAGCGTGAACTCGAACGTGTGCGTGGCACCCGGTTCGATCGGCGGCGTCGTGACGTACGGCACGCCGTCCTGCTCGGGCGGCAGGAGGATGCCGTGCCAGTGCACCGACGTGTCCTCGTCCAGGCGGTTCGTGACGCGGATGCGCGCCGTGTCGCCCTCGGTGAAGCGCAGCACGGGGCCGGGCAGCGTGCCGTTGAACGCGAGTGCCGTGACGGTGCGCCCGGCGGGCGCGAGTTCGAGTTCGTCCGCGACGAGTTCGTACTCGACGACCTGTTGGGCGCGAGCCGTGCCCGCACCGAACACGACACACAGCAGAGCGACGAGGAATCGCACCATCGTGCGCCGAGCATGAACGGTCGCGCCGAGTGTGTCGAGGCGCAGCGCCCTGCTCATTCGAATCCGATGGCGCGTCCGCCCTGATACACGACGAAACTCGCCAGCCAGGCCAGCGCCGTCATGTACCCGAACATGAACAGCGGCCAGCGCCAGCCGGCGGTCTCCCGCTTCACGACGGCGAGTGTGCTCATGCACTGACACGCGAGCGCGAAGAAGACCATCAACGACAGACACACGAGCGGCGTGTAGAGGCGCGAGCCGTCCGCGCGCCGCTGCTCGCGCAGGTTCTCGCGCAAGGTCGCGCCGTCGTTCGCGCTCTCGTCGACGCCGTAGACGATCGCCATCGTGCTGACGAACACCTCGCGTGCCGCGAACGCGCCGATCAGTCCGATGCCGATCTGCCAGTCGAAGCCGAGCGGCGCGATCGTGGGTTCGATCGCGTGCCCGACGGTGCCCGCGAAGCTGTGGCGCAGTTCGTGGCCGGCGACGGCGGCGGAGAGTTCGCTCTCGCGGACCGCGAGGACTTCGTCGTCGGGTGCGGCTGCCAGTTGCGCTTCGACCGCCACGAGTTCGTTCGTGAGCTCGACGGGCACGTCCGCGCCCTTCGGGAACGTCAGCAGGAGCCACATGCCGATCGTGCACGCGAGGATCACGGTGCCTGCTTCGCGCACGAACACGAAGCCGCGCTCGAACATCGCGCGCAGCACGCCGAGCGGCCGCGGCCAACGGTACGGCGGCAGCTCGAGCAGCAGCGGCACGTTCGGACCCGCGAGCACCGTGCGGCCGATGACGGCCGCCGCGACGAGTGCGACGATCGTGCTGAACAGGTACATCGCCGCCATCAGCAGTCCCGCGGCGAACGGCGCGCTGTCGTCGACCGGCACGATCGCCGCGATCATCAACGCGAAGACGGGCAGCCGCGCCGAACACGTCATGAGCGGCACGACCAGCATCGTCAGCAGGCGATCGCGGCGCCGCTCCATCGTGCGTGTCGCCATCACGGCCGGAATCGCACACGCGAGGCCCGACATCATCGGCACGAACGCGCGGCCGTGCAGTCCGACCGAACGCATGATGCGATCCATGAGGAACGCGACACGCGCCATGTAGCCGGTCCCTTCCATCACCGCGACGAACAGGAACAGGAGCAGGATCTGCGGCAGGAAGACGAGCACGCCGCCGACACCGGCGACGACGCCTTCGACCAGAAGGTCCGTGAGGAAGCCGGCGGGCAGATGCGCGGCGAGGAAGCCACCGAGCCCGGCGAACACCTCTTCGACCGCGCCGATCAGAGGATCGGACCAGGCGAAGAGCGTCTGGAACACGACCGTCATCAGCGCGAGGAACGACACGAAGCCGAGCAGCGGGTGCAACAGGAGCGCGTCGATGCGCTCCGTGAACGAACGCGGCGCGGCGCCCGAGCGGACCACCGCGCTGCTCGCGTGGTCGTCGATCCAGGTGAAGCTCTCGTGCACGAGGCGTTCGTCGAGGTCGAGGCCGCGCGCCTCTGCCGCTGCGCGTTCCGTCACCACCGCGGCGCGCAGCGCGGCCGGGGCGCTCGCGATCTCGTCGCCCTCTTCGAGCGACAGCAATGCGAAACGCGCGAACGCGGCGCGACGGCGCTGCGAGCCGCCGTGCCAGGCCTCCGGCACGAGGGCGCCGATGCGTGCGACGACCTCGGCGAGTGCGGGCTCCTTGCGCCACGGCAGTTCGGCGCGTCGCCCTGCCGCGGGCTCCTCGAGCAGCGCCGCGATCCGAGCCTTCAAGTCCTCGAACCCGCGGCCGTCCTGCGCACACACACCGACGACCGGCACGCCGAGTGCGCGAGCGAGTGCGGCCGCATCGAATCGCGCGCCCGCCGCTTCGAGTTCGTCGAGCAGATTGACCGCGACGATCACGGGCACGTCGAACTCGATCACACTCGTCGCGAGATACAGATTGCGCGCGAGCTGCGTCGCGTCGACCACGAGCACGACGACGTCGGGCCGTTCGTTGCCGTCGAGCCCGGCGATGCTCGCGAGTGCGATCCACTCCTCGCCACTGCGCGCCGCGAGCGAGTACGCGCCCGGCACGTCGAGCACACGCACGGAACGCGCGATGCCCGGCAACAGCGTGCGCCCTTCGAGGCGCTCGACGGTGACGCCCGGATAGTTCGCGACCTTCGCGCGGTGCCCCGTGAGTCGATTGAAGATCGTCGACTTGCCCGTGTTCGGATTGCCGGCGAGTGCGACGAGCGGCGCGCGGCCCTGCGTGGAGAGTTCGACGAGTGCAGTCGCGCCGCGAGCCTTGTCCGAAGACGACTTGCGCGGCGGCGGTGTACACGCGCCGCCCGAACAGTCGCCGGCCTGGGTGCCGCTCACGCGTGCACCTCGACGATCACGTCGCGCGCCTGTTCGTCGCGCAGACCCAGGCGGCAGCCGCGCACCAGCACTTCGAGGACGCCGCCGAGCGGCGCGCGGCGCAGCACGACGAGCGACGTGCCGGGCAGGAGGCCGAGTTCCATGAGGCGGCGACGGAAGGTCCTTTCGCCCTTCAGCGACAGAACCGTCGCGGGGCGGTCGATCGGCAACTCGGAGAGGCTCGGCATGCGGGACGGGTGCTCGAGTTGAGATCGGTTCTCAACACACGCACGAAGTCTACGCGGCCGGGGCGCGGCGACGAAGCCTGCTCACGGCGGCGGCGCCAGGCCGCGCCGAACACCTCCCGGAGGCAGTCTCTGATCGCAAGCCTATTCCTGGTAGGCTCTTGTGCCGCCAGCGCCGGTATTCATCATGACATCATGACGCGATGATCTATCTTTCGCGCGCCATGGCGACGACGGCCCTGCCCTCTCTGCTGCGCCTCCTCGCGGACGGCACGCGGCTGCGCATCCTGGCGCTGCTGCGGCGCGAGGAGCTGTCCGTCGGCGAGCTGTGCCGCGCGCTCGGCCTCGCGCAGAGCCGCGTCAGCAACCACCTGCGCCCGCTGCGCGAGGCCGGGCTGCTCGCCGAACGCCACGCCGGCAAACACACCCACGTGCGGCTCGCGCGCCTCGGCGAAGTCGAACACGGTGCCGTGAACGCGCGCCTGTGGATCGCGCTCGAAGACGCGCTGTCGGACCTGCCCGAACACGCCTCCGACTTGGCGCGCCTCGACCAGGTGCTGGCCGAACGCGAACGCGAGAGCGACTTCTTCGATCGCGTCGCCGAGACGTACGACAAACTCGCCGTGCGCTTCGCGAGCGGTCAAGCGCGCCAACGCGCCGCCGCGCACCTCGTGCGCCGTGACCTCGTCGTCGCCGACCTCGGCTGCGGCACGGGCTACATGACGCAGCCGCTGGCCGGTCTCGTGTCCCGCGTGATCTGCGTCGACCGTTCGAGCGCGATGCTCGAGCGCGCGCGCGAACGCCTCGCCGGCACCGCTCTCCAACTCGAGTTCCGCACCGGCGCGTTCGACGCACTGCCGCTCGCCGACGGAGAGGTCGACGCACTCGTGGCCGGCATGGTGCTGCACCACCTCACGGATCTCGACGCCGCGGTGCGCGAGATGCGGCGCGTGCTCGTGCCGGGCGGTCGCGCCGTGGTGCTCGAACTCTTCCCGCACACTCAAGCCTGGATGCACGCCGCGCTCGGCGACCGCGTGCTCGGCCTCGCTCCGACCGACGTCACAGCCGCGTTCACGCGCGCAGGTTTCGAGAACGTCGCGATCGACGCCGTCGACGATCGCTACGAGCCCGTCGGCGACGCCGGCGAGACCGCCTCACTGCCCCTCTACGTCGTGCGCGGCGACGCTCCGGTGTCGAACGCGCGACGCACCTGAACTTCAACTCTCACCCTCACCTCCACCTCCTTGCGGCATCTGCCGCACGCACCACTCGAGACATGAGCACCACCAAGACGAAACTCGACTACAAGGTCAAAGACCTCGCCCTCGCGAAACTCGGCCGCCACGAAATGCGACTGGCCGAAGTCGAGATGCCGGGCCTCATGGCCCTGCGCGCCGAGTTCAAGAAGAGCAAGCCGCTCGCCGGCGCCCGCATCACGGGTTCGCTGCACATGACCATTCAGACGGCCGTTCTCATCGAGACGCTCGTCGAACTCGGCGCCCAGGTCCGTTGGGCCTCGTGCAACATCTTCTCGACGCAGGACCAAGCCGCTTCCGCGGTGGTCGTCGGCCCGAAGGGCACGCCGGAGAACCCGAAAGGCGTGCCGTGTTTCGCCTGGAAGGGCGAGACGCTCGAGGAGTACTGGTGGTGCACGGAGCAGGCGCTCACGTGGCCGGACGGCGAGCTGCCGAACATGATCCTCGACGACGGCGGCGACGCGACCATGATGGTGCTCAAGGGCGCCGCGTGGGAGAAGTCGGGCGTTCCGTCGCCCAAGAAGGGCGACTCGCACGAGTGGAAGGTCTTCCTCGCGACGATGAAGGCCGCGCTCGTGAACAGCCCGGGCAAGTGGACGAAGACGCGCGACTCGATCAAGGGCGTCACGGAAGAGACGACGACCGGTGTGCACCGTCTCTACCAACTGCAGAAGAGCGGTGACCTCCCGTTCCCTGCGATGAACGTCAACGACTCCGTGACGAAGAGCAAGTTCGACAACGTGTACGGCTGCCGTCACAGCCTCGTCGACGGCATCATGCGCGCGACCGACGTCATGCTCTCGGGCAAGGTCGCGGTCGTGTGCGGCTACGGCGACGTGGGCAAGGGCTCGGCGCAGAGCCTCAAGGCTCAAGGCGCTCGTGTGATCGTCACCGAGATCGACCCGATCTGCGCGCTGCAGGCCTGCATGGAGGGCTACCAAGTCGCGACGCTCGAAGACCACCTCGAGACGGCGGACATCTTCATCACGACGACCGGCAACTACGGAATCATCACCGCCGACCACATGGCGCGGATGAAGCACAACGCGATCGTCGGCAACATCGGCCACTTCGACAACGAGATCGACATGGCCGGCCTCGCCAAGTACGAGGGCGTCGAGAAGACGAACATCAAGAACCCGATGGAGCACGGCAACCAGGTCGACCAGTGGACGTTCGCGGACGGCCACTCGGTGCTGGTCCTCGCGGAAGGCCGCCTCCTGAACCTCGGCTGCGCCACCGGCCACCCGAGCTTCGTGATGTCGGCCAGCTTCTCGAACCAGGTCATCGCGCAGATCGAGCTCTTCAAGAACACGAAGAACTACGACAAGGCCGTCTACGTGCTGCCGAAGCACCTCGACGAGAAGGTCGCGCGCCTGCACCTCGAGAAGCTCGGCGCCAAGCTGACGAAACTGACGAAAGCGCAGGCCGACTACATCGGCGTGCCGGTCGACGGCCCGTACAAGCCGGGCCACTACCGCTATTGATTCGAGAGCCGCTGACCGCGGCTCGGACTCCGGGACCCGTCGCGGCTGCGGCG
Source organism: Planctomycetota bacterium (assembly GCA_044358925.1). GTDB lineage: Bacteria > Planctomycetota > UBA1135 > UBA1135 > Rohdeia. Next base: position 7,460 of record JBIKNC010000155.1, read on the forward strand.
GGTCCTTTCGCTTTCACTCCCAGCCTGGTGCCGAAACCCTCTCCCGTCGCTAACCTCTTCGCCCCCTCGTGTGCGGCGAGCGGCACCATGGATCAATACGAGCGGAAGGACGAGGAACTCGAGGAAGGCGTTCTCGAGGACGCGAGCGACGAAGCGGCCGATGACGGGGACGGCGACGGCCCCGACGAGGCACCCGATGACGAGGTGATCGACCTCGAGGTCGTCTTCGCAGGTGTGCCGCCGGCGATGCGCAAGGCGCTCGTCGAACGCGGCTTCACACGCATGACGCCGGTCCAGCAGGCGGTGCTCGCCGCGGGCGCAGCGGGCGACTTGCGCATCTCGTCCGAGACGGGCTCGGGCAAGACGGTCGCGATCGGACTGTGTGTCGCACAGGCGCTCGCCGACGGCGTCGCGACGTCCGCACCGCGGGTGCTCGTCGTCGTGCCGACGCGCGAACTCGCCGCGCAGATCGAACGCGAGTTCGCGTGGCTCTTCGCCGGCGTGCCGAACGCGGGCGTCGTGAGCGTGACCGGCGGCACCAGCACCTACCAGGAACGTCAGCGCCTCCAGCGGCGGCCTGCGATCGTCGTCGGCACTCCCGGCCGTCTCGTCGACCACATCACCCGCGGCGCGTTCGACACGAGTGCGTTGCGCGAGGTCGTGCTCGACGAAGCGGACCAGATGCTCGACATGGGTTTCCGCGAGGACCTCGAGAAGATCCTCGCCGCCGCGCCGGCCGAGCGTCGCACGCACCTCGTCTCCGCGACGTTCCCGCAGGAGATCCAGCGCCTCGCCGACACGTACCAGCGCGATCCGCGCCGCGTCGAAGGCACGCGCCTCGGCGACGCGAACACGAACATCGAACACGTCGTGCACATGGTCGGTCGCGACGACCGCTACGACGTGCTCGTCAACCTGCTCCTGCTCGCGGACGGCGAACGCACGCTCGTGTTCGTGAACACACGCGCCGACGTCGCGAAGGTCGCGCAACAACTCGCGGACGACGGCTTCGCCGCGCTGCCGTTGTCGGGCGACATGGCGCAGAACGAACGCACGCGCACACTCGCGTCGTTCCGTGCGGGCAAGGTGACGACGCTCGTCGCGACGGACGTCGCCGCGCGCGGACTCGACGTGCCCGACGTCGCGATGGTCGTGCACGCGACGCCGTCGATCGACGCGGAGAGCTACGTGCACCGCAGCGGTCGCACCGGCCGCGCCGGCGCGCGCGGACGCAGTGTCGTGCTCGCACCCGGCGCCAAACAACGCGGTCTGCGCCGTGTGTTCGAGTGGGCCAAGGTCGACGCGCAGTGGCTCGCCGCGCCGAGTGCGCACGAAGTCGAAGCCGTGCTCGCGGATCGTCGCCGCCGCTCGATCCTCGCCGCGGTGGACGCCGCCGAGGGCGTGACGCCCGCGTCGCGCGAGATGGCGCGCCGCTTGCTCGAGGAACGCGAAGCGCTCGAAGTCGTCGCCGTGCTGCTGGAGCGCGGCCCGCGCCGCCCGCCGACGCACCCGCGCAACGTCCGCTCGCTCGTCACCCGCGACGCGCGTCCGAACGAGCGCCGCGACCGACCGGGTCGCAACGACGAGCGTCAGCCCGCCGGCGTGGAACTCTCGGGTGTCGCCCGCGGCGAACTCGGCTTCCTGCGCTTCGAGATCAACTGGGGCATGCGCGGTGGTGCGACGCCGCAGCGCATCCTCGCGCACGTCTGCCGTCGCGGCGGCGTGACGAGTCGTGCGATCGGTGCGATCGTCATCGGCGACGACGCGAGCAGCATCGACGTGGCCGAAGAGGCGGCGCCGGGCTTCGCTCAGCGCGTGCAGCGCCGCGACTCGCGCGAGCCGAACCTCGTGATCGTGCCGCTCGCCGCCGAACGCCTCGAGCGACCGCGCCGCGAGAACGACCAGGAGCGCCCGCGCTGGCGTTCGCGTCGCTGACCGAGAGCGCCCCACCATGTCGGCGCCGACGTACCCGACGCGCTTCACGTCGCAGCGCGCCCTTCCGCCGACCACGCGCCTCGCGCCCAGCCCGACCGGCCTCCTGCACGTCGGCCACGCCCGCAGCTTCATCGCCGCGTGGCTGCTGGCCCGTTCACGCGGCGGCCGCGTCGTGCTGCGCATCGAAGACCTCGACCGCGGCCGCTGCCGCCAAGAGTTCACCGACGCCGCGTTCGCCGACCTCGAGTGGCTCGGCCTCGACTGGGACGGGCCGGTGCTCGTGCAGTCGCACGACGAAGAGCCCTACCGCGCCGCCGCCGCGCGCCTCGTCGCGAGCGGCCATGCCTTCCCGTGTGTGTGTTCGCGGCGCGAACTGCGCGAGGCGGTCGACGCCCCCCACGCCGGCGGCGATGTCCGTTACCCGGGCACCTGCCGCGAACGCTTCGCGAGCGTCGCCGAAGCCGAACTCCAAAGCGCCTCCCCCGCCGGCATCCGCCTGCGCGTGCCCGACGGCGACCTCTACGCGAGCGACGCACTGCTCGGCGAGCTCTGCGCCTCACCGCAGCGCGAGTGCGGCGACTTCCTGCTCGTGCGCCGCGACGGCGCCATCGCCTACCAACTCGCCGTCGTGGTCGACGACGCGCGCCAGGCCGTCGACTTCGTCGTGCGCGGCGACGACCTCGTCCCGAGCACCCTGCGCCAAGCCCTCGTCCAACACGCGCTCTCCCTGCCGCACCCGACCTGGCTCCACCTGCCGCTCGTCCACGCTTCGAACGGCGAGCGTCTCAGCAAACGCGACGGCGCCATCGCCCTGCGCGAACTCGCCGCCGCGGGCATCCGACCGGAGCGCGTCGTCTCCGCCGCCGCACGCTCACTCGGCCTCGTGGGCCCCGCCGGCGACGCGCCCGCGAAGGACTGGCTCGACGCCCTACGTGAATCTGGATGGAGTGCCGCAACGCTCACCCTCGGCTCCAGTCTCCCGCCCGATCTGGTCGATCGAGCACCCGGGTCGGACGCACCGCGCACGCCTTGACACGAGGCGCCCCGCCGGTACCCTTCGCGCCCAAGTGTTCCTCGGTAGCTCAGTCGGTAGAGCGCGCGACTGTTAAACGCAAGGTC
>JBIKNC010000157.1:0-10478 GCA_044358925.1 Planctomycetota bacterium
ACTTTTGGTGCGGCACCGTACTGCCGCGGGTGTGCAGTTTTTGGTGCGGCACCGTACTGCCGCTCCGCATCGCCGCGTGCTCAGCGGATCAGCACGTACGAGCCGCCGCTCTCCTCGGCGAGAGCCTGCAGCACCGGCTGATCTTCGCCGATCGAGATCACGTGCAGGCGCACGCCGCGGTTGGCGTTCCAGATGCGCACGTGGTCGGCGATCAGGCGGATGTCGAGCACCTCACCGACACTCGGCGTACCGTCGGACAGGAACATGATCGTGTCGACGTCCGGATCGGCGAACGCGAGCTGCAGCGCGCCGTGCACGTTCGTACCGCCCTCGGGCGCCATGCGTTCGACGTAGGCGCGGATCGACGCGAAGGACTTCTCGTTCGCGACGCTCTTCAGCGCGTCCGACCATCGGTCGGCGCCGTCGGAGAAGCGCACCACGTTGACGAGAGCGGTTTCCGGCAACTGCCGCAGGAAGTGCAGGAGTTCGTTCTTCGCGACCTCCATGCGTGTGCCGCCTTGCGGTGCGCGTCGCTCGGAGCCGCCGCCCGTGCCAGGAGCACCGCCGCCGCTGCGCGGTCCGATCGGCTCGCGCATCGAGCCCGACGCGTCGATCACGAACGCGAGGCGCTCGGACTCGAGTTCGACGCCGAAGAACGTCGCGAGTGTGCGGCCGCTGTCGCCCGCGGCGCGATCGGCTTCGAGTTCGCGGTTCGCGATCAGATCGGCGTACTCCTGCGCCGTGAGCGGCGTGAACGTCGCCGCGTTGTCGGACCACCACCTCTTCCAGGCCTCTGCGCCACGGAAGCGCTCGCCCGTCATCTGGCGCAGCATCTCCATGGCCTCGTCGGCGACGCGTTCGTCGAGTCGCTCCAGTGCCGCGACGAGTGCGTCGATCGCTTCGCGTGAACGCAGGTCGCGCAACGCGCGCAACGCAGCGTCCTGAGTGCCCCACGGAGCTTCCGCGACGAGTGCCGCCGCGAACAGCGCCTCGAAGTCGCCGCCGATGCGCGCGAGGCTCGTGAGCGCCGCGTTCTTCGTCGTCGACGGATCGCCCTTCGCGAGCGACTCCAGTTCCGCGATCCACTTCGGGTCGCCTCCGAACAACTCGGTCGTCAGCTCGACGAGGATGCCGCGTTCGACGTCCGTTGGCGCCTTGTCGCGCGCCGCATCGAGGAGTTTGCGCGCGCCGTCCGTTCCGCGCAGCGCGAGCGTGCGCAGCGCCGCGACTCGCACGGTCAGGTCCTCGTCCTCCAAGAGCTCGCGCAGCAACTTCTCGGCGCCCTTGTCGGTGCTCTTTCCGATCGCGCGAGCGCAGAACGCTCGCACCACCGCGAACTCGCGCCCTTCGAGAACATCGGCGACGGCGGGCACGAAATTCGGCGCGCCTCGCACCGCGATGAGATCGGCGAGCGCGTTCGAGAAGTCGACACCCGGTCGTGTGTCGGGCAGCGAGCGACCTCCGTCCGGCGAACGTGTGTCGAGGCCGCGCGCGATCTCGGAGAACACGTCCGCCCAGCCCGCGAGCGTGCCGTACACGAAGGCGCCGGCGGCGCGCTCGTGCGCTGCGTACGAAGCGTTCAGGAACAACTGCCGCGCGCGCGCGGACATCGTCTTGTCACCGCGGTCGCCGAGTTCGAGCATCGCGGTCGCGCGCACGCGCGCGTTGGCATGGTTCATCGCCGCGCGCAGCTCCGCTTCGTCGAGTTTCTTCGCGAGCACCTCGAACGCGATCGAACCGAACGCGCGCAGCGGCGGACCGACCACCGGTGCCGCGGCCTCCGTCGCCTCCGCACCGTCCGCGGGACGCGGGTCGCTCGGCGGCGTCGCGGGCACGAGGTTCGAGGTCTCCCACAACTCCTGATAGAAGTCGCGGTCCTCGGCCTCGAAGTCCTGCGCGTGCAGTTCGAGCGCGCGCACGCGCACGAGCGCCGGCGCGGCACTCTCGACGATGCGCTTCAGCCATTCGCGCGCGATGCCGCCGCTGCTCGCGAGCGTGTCGAGCGCCGCCAGACCTTCGATCGACGAACGCGCGTTCGCGGCCTGGAGCGCGAGCATCTCGCGCACACGACCGCCGAGGTCCTTGTTCTTCGCGAAGCCGCCCAGCGCGCGGAGCGCTCGCGCGCGTGCGACGGGGCTCTTCAACGCTTCGCCGTCGAGTGCGAGTTCGAAGCCCGCGAGCGCCGCCGGCGTTCCGATCTTCGCGAGCCGCGCGAGTACCTCGACCGACACCCGGTCGCCGAGCAGGCGGATGCGCCCGATCAGGTCCTCGGTCTCGTCGATCGCGAGCGCGGTCGTCGCGGCGGGAGCTGCGGTCGTGGGGGCGGGCGCGATGACAGCGGCGGCGGGGCGCGCGAATCCGAGCACGGATACGCACAGAATCCCCGCGAACACGGAGCGTGTGTTCACGGTGCGGCGATGGGGTGACGCGACGGGGTGACGCAGAACGGCCCGACCGGGATGGGGGTTTCGGGCCCGCATTCAAGTATGCCCTCGCAGCGCAGTGGTTGACGCGTCGGGCGTCCTCCACCAACGAGCGGAGCCGCGCCACCGGTCGAGTGGCGCGGCTCCGCGCGGGACGAATCTGCGACCGAGGAACGGCAGTCGCGCCTCCGGCGTCAGTCGCCCGCTCCGCCGCCCTCCTCCTTCTTGCGCTCCTCTTCCTCCTTGCGCTTCTCCTCGCGGCGCTTCTCCGCCTCGATCTTGCGTTCGAGCTGGCGACGGTTGTCCTTCGAGTCGCGCAGCGCGGTTTCGATCACGGTGCGCTCGAAGTCGGAGAGATCGCCTTTGGCCAGCCGTTCCTGCGCCTTGCTGGAGGCCTCCGCGTACATCGCGAGCGCGCGGTCGTAGTCGCGCTCCAAGTAGAAGTGCAGGATCACGGCGCCGTCGTTGAGGTAGGCCGGGTTGCCGGGCGAGAGATCGAGCGCCTGGGTGTAGGCCTCGAACGAACGCTCGTACATCGGCATGAAGCGCGCGCGCTCGGCGTCGTTCATGCCGGTGCGGCCCTTGCGGCCGACGTGCAGGTCCGCGGCGTCGCGCCAGAACAGCCCCAGGTTGTTCCAGTAGTCGTGTTGCGCGGGGAAGGCCGCGCACTGGATCTCGGTCAGGAACGCGGCGTCTTCGAGCGCCGCCGGAGTCTTGCCCATGCAGTGCTCGATGATGCCGAACAGACGGTTCACGTCCTTCGGGTCGTACTGCACGAGCGCGACGAGTTCAGGATTCACGCGCGGCGCATCGGCGCCGCTCGAGCGATCGACGAGCGCATCCAGCGTGCGCAGCGCGGCGAGCGCTCCGTCGAGGTCGCTGCGATCGAAGCGCAAGCGCGCGGTGTAGTACCAGGCGTTCGTGTACGCCGGCCACAGCGCCATGCAGTCGGCGAAGCACTTCTCCGCTTCTTCGTTGCGCGCCAGGTCCTTCTGCGAGAAGAGCGCGTAACCCTGCCACCACAGCACCGTCGCCATACGCGCGTCGGTCGGCTCCGCACGCTTCGTGAAGAGCGCGCGCCCGGCGTCGAGGCACTTCACCATCTCGTCGACACCCAGCACGTTGTACGCGCGTGTGTAGTCGAAGCCGGCGGGCTCCCAGCCGATCGCTTCCGCGTAGGCGTTGCTCGCGTCGGCGGTGCGTTTGCCGAACGCATGGGCGTCGCCGAGCTGCGCGTACAGCGTCGAGACCAGGGCCTGGTCGCCGCCGCCGCGCGGGCGCCCGACGAGGTCGATGGCCTTCGTGAAGGCGGCCACGGACTCGGCCATGAATGCGTCGGCCTCGGCCTTCTTCGACGCGTCGGCCGACACGGCCGCGAACTGCGCGAGCGTGCCGCGCCCGATCAGCTCCTGCGCTTCGACCGCCTTGGGATAGAACTCGGTCGCGCGTTTCGCAGCCGCGACCGACGCGGCGTGGTCGCCGTCGTGGCGGCAGATGCGCGCCAGGTAGAGGTGGGCGTCGCGGTAGCGCGTCGCGTCGCTCGCACACGCCGACTCGAGTTCGCGGCGCGCGTCCTTGATCATCAGACCGGCGTTGCCGGTGTTGCCGCTCGCCAGGTCCATCTCGACGCGGGTCGCGAACGCGATGCCCCACAGATACGTGTGGTCGGGGCCCTCTTGGCCTTTGCGGCGCAGACTGCTCAAACGACCGAGCACGTCGTCGACCGCGCCGCGCGAGAGCTGCACGCGCATCTGCCAGATGGAGCCGCGCGCCTCGTCCCTCGCCGCTGCGGCCCCGAAGGCCTGTTCGGCTTCGTCGAGTTTGCCTTCGTCGAGTGCGAGACGCCCGGTCGCGATCAGGTCGTCGACCGCGTCGCGCAACGTGAGTTCGAGAACGGTCGCGTGCGCTGCGCCGTCGGAACCGAACGGCAGTGCGAGAGCCAGTGCGTGGATGAACGTCAGCATGGTGGTGTTCGCCGGCAGGTCGTGTTCACTCGCCGGGCCGGCCCCAGTCGAGGATCGTGTACGGACGTTCGCCCGGCGGCACGCGCCCGTCGAGGCGCGCGAGCCAGACGTCGGTGATCATCGGGCGCGGCAGCGGACCGATCTCGACGGCACGCGCGAACCACTCGCGCGCACCCGCTTCGTCGCCGCGGAACTCGAGCAGGAGCACCGCGAGGTTCTCGTGCGCGTCGCCCCAGGCGTTGTCGAGGTCGAAGCGCTGCTGCTCCGTGAGCTTGGTGTTCGAGCGCTGCTGTGCGCCGAGTTCGATCGCGCGGCGGAACGTCGCCTCCGCCCAGTCGAGGTCTTCGTGCAGGTAGTACGCGAAGACGAGCGCGGCGTCGTTGATCACACGCACGTCGTCGGGCAGCAGCTCGGCGGCGCGACGGTAGGCCGCGGCGCTCGCGCGCATGTGCGTCCAGGCCTGTGCGAGCACGTCGTCCGCCGCCGTCGCGTCGCCGCTCGCGCGCAACTCGCGTGAGCGCGCTTCGAGTTCGACGGCGAGATCGCGCAGCAGGAAGCCCGCGTTGTTCGCGAAGTTCGCGTCGTCCGGCACGAGTCCGTGCAAGAGCGCGGCGACGCGCGCCGCTTCGGCCAATTCGCCGCGTTCCCTGTACGCGGTCGCGATCGCGAACAGACCTTGCACGCCCGACTGCACCGAACCTTCGATGCTCCACTCGATGCCGCGCGGGAAAACGTCGTTCGCGGCGAGGAACCAACGCTCCGCGGCGGCGAGGTCGCCCGCGTAGTAGTCGACCCAGCCGCGCCCGATGTTGGCGACGGCGCACCAACCGGCGGCGGGACCGCCGTGGCCTTCGGGGTCGAGTTCGCCGCTCTGCGTGAACCACGCACCCGCGCGTTCGAAACGTTCGCGACCCGCGGCGACCGCGGCGGGCTCGGCACCCGGGCCGGGGAATTCGCCGACGGCCTGATCGAACAACGTGCGCGCGGCGAGGAAGCGTGCGCTCGCGGAGTCGGCGAGGCGGTCCGCGATCGCGCTCGTGCGCCGCACCGCTTCTTCCATGCCGCCGACCTGGAACGCGAGCGGCACCAGGCGCGCGACGAGCTGGGGATCCTGCGGCAGATGTTCGAGGCCGCTGACGATGGCCTCGAGAGCGCGCACGAGTTGCCGGGGATCCTGCGACTGCGAGTGCTCGAACAGGTAGAGGTTCGCGAGCATCTCCCACGCGTCGCCGCGCCCGCGTTCGGAGGCGACGAAGTCGATCACGTGGCGCTCGGCCTCGGCGAACGTCGGTGTCGGCGCGTCCGCGGGCGCCGCACCGAGGATCCGATCGCCGTAGGCCAGGTAGGCGGCTTGCGCGACGATCTCGGCGCGTGTGCCGAGCGGGGAGTCGGCGCGGGTCGCGCCTTCCGTGGCGAACAACTCCAGCACGTGCGCCCACGCGTCGCTGCCGCGTCCGATGCGCGCACAGGCCTGCGCGCGACCGAGCAGCGTGCGGGGGCTCTCCACGCAGCGGTCGTAGGCGACCAGCGCGTCTTCGAAGGTCGAGACGACGAACAGGCCGTTCTCGCCGCGCGCGGCCATCGCCTTGCCGAGCACGACCAGGCCGTCCGCGCGCGCGAGGAGCAGGTCCGGGCGCTGTGGATCGAGTTCGAGAGCCAGGTCGACTTCGACGAGAGCTCCACCGGGGTCGGCGGCGGCGAACAGCTCGCGCGCACGAGTGACGTGCGCATCGATGCGCTCGTCGCGTGAGGCCGCGGCGACGCTCGCTGCCGCGTCCTCCGGCGGCGCGCTGCGCGTCGTGGAACCGCAGGCCGCCGCCGTCGCGAGGGCGAGGACGAGGGCGGTGCGTGTGGCGGCGCGAAGAGACACGTTGCGGTTCGAACGACCGATCGACGACATGGGCGGAGCATCCTAGCCGTGCACGGTGTGCGGCACGGCGCGGAGCACGGCGGCGGGCGCTCGCGGTGAGCGCCCGTCACGAACGCACACCGCTCCGGACGCGGGGCGTCCCGAGCGGTGCGTGTCGCGGCGCTCATCAAGAAGTGCGCCCGCAGCGCGTACCATCCGCGCGGAAGACGAGCGCCGCGTTCGCGTCGGCGCGCTTCGCACCCGCCGCGCGCGGGTCGTGGCGCCGCCCACCCTCGTGGAGCGGCGCCGCTCACGTTTCAGCTCCCCGACGGTCTTTCGCGCATGCGTTCCTCGCCCGCCTCCGGTCGCCGCCTGTTCCGCATCGTCGCGACCAGCACGCTTCTCGCCGCGTTCGGCGCCTCGGGCTGCGACAACTCCGCCTGCGTCTTCTCGACCGGCGTGTGCATCTCGACGGGCACACCCGCGGGCGCGCTCGGCGGTCCGGCGACGCGCCCCGCGCTCGGCGCTTGGATCTCGCCGACGGCGCCGACGCTGGTGCGCACCGTTCCTTCGGGTGTCGGGCAGGACCAACGCACGCCGATCGTCCTCGAGTTCAGCGAGTCGATCTCCGAGAGCACGATCGTCGGCGCCTTCCAACTGCGCACCTTCGACATCGGCACCGGCTCGATCCCGCTCCCGACGACGCCGATCCTCGTGGGCGACGGGCGATTGCTGGTGCTCGTGCCGTCGGCGGCGATCCCGCTCGGCGCGCAGCTGGAAGTGGTGGTGACCGCCGGCGCCGAGCTGCGCGATCTCACCGGCCAGGAGGTCGATCTCGACGCGGGCCAGATCGTCACGAGCTTCGGCGTCGCGAACGCACAGATCTCCGAGCCGAAGATCGTCGCGACCTTCCCACGCGACGGCGCGTTCGACCAGAGCGAGATCGGCGAGATCGTCGTCGTCTTCGATCGCCAACTCGACCAGGGCACGGTCGGCGACGACTCGTGGGTGGTCGAGGTCGACGGCGGACCGCCGCCGGTCGATCCGGCGCCGACGACGGGCACCGGGCTCGCGATCTTCGGCGTGCCGACGCCCGAACCGCGCATCTGGCGCTGGCGCGCGGTGAACGCGTCGGGGGTGCCGGTCCCGCTCGGGCGCGAGGTCGAAGTGTCACTCGAACTCTCGCCCGTCGGCGAGGAGATCCTCGACGTGCTCGGCGGCGAGCTGCCCAACACGGTGATCGACTACCGCACCGCTTCGGTGCTGGCGCCGAGTGAGATCCGCATCACGTCCGCACCGGCCGACGCGATCGGCATCACGGCTCTGACGCCGCTCTCGGGCGCCGAACTCATGCTCGAAGTCGACGTCGACGCGGCGAGCGACGGCGATCGCCTCGATCTGTACCTCTTCGGGCCGAACCCGGACGAGCCGAGCGATCTGCTCGCGCTGCGTCGATCGTTCGACTTCACCGGCGCCGGGCCGTTCGCGATCGCGGAGTTGATCCGCGCCGACCTCGACCTCACGTCCTCGCTCTCGCCGCTCACCGCGCGCTTCGGCGACGGCCGGATCAGCATCGCGGCGTCGTTCAGTTCGGGTCCGATCACGACGCCCGTGGTCCTCATCGACGTCGACGCCGACACGAGCGGAGCGCAAGGGCCGCTGCTCGACACGGTCGCGCCGACGATCGCCACGCTCGATCGCACGTCGACCGGCACGGCGACGTACCGCACCGACGCGGGCGACGTCGTGTTCGAAGGACTCGCGAACGAGGAACTCGTCGGCCTGCGCGTGGTGACCACGCTCGCGTCGACGGCCACCGACGCGGTCGCGTACTCGAACGGCAATCGCTTCGCGAGCGAGCCGCTCGACATCGGCGTCGTACCGGTGGGGCAGTTGCCGCTCGAGTACTCGCTCGTGCCGATCGACCGCGCGGGCAACGTCGGCGCGGCGGTCGTCGGCGACCTGTTCCAGGGCGGCTACACGAGCGACACACCGCTCGCGCCGGCGGGCGCAGGCGATCCGATCACGGTCGAGGTGCTCGACGGGCCCAGCCTCGCGCCGCTGACGGGCGCGCTCGTCTTCACCCACGCCGATCCGGGCATGGGCGGCACGCCGGTGTTCGTGTCGAGCGACCTCACGGGCACCGACGGACTGGCCGAGGTCACGAGCCACGCGTCCGTCGACGCCGGTGTGATCGTCACGATCGCGCGCCCGGGCTACGACCTCGTCAGTTTCCACCACTTCACGTCGTCGCGCCTCTCGGTCGCGCTGCAGCCGATCGGCGGACTCGATGCCCAGGTGCGCGGCACGCTGACCAGTTCCTCCGCGCAGGTGCAGTTCTCGCTCTCGACCGGCGACCTCGCCTACTTCGACGGTCGGCGCGCCGGCGGACTGGCGAGCCCCTTCACCGGATCGACCTGCACGACCTCGCCCTTCGGCGGCGGCGGCATCTCGTGCCCGTTCGGTCCGCGCGACGTGCTGGGTGCGCGCAGCGGCTCGGTCGCGGCGGCGAACGGCATCTTCGATCTGCCCGAGAATGCGTTCTCGTCACTTCTGTTCCTGAGCTCGTTCGCCTTCACCCATCCGGTCGGTCCGATCGGCGACGGGGTCGTGCAGACGGTGCCGCTCGTCATACCGCGCCTCTTGAGCGATCCGGCGGTACTGCCGGGTCAGGGCGCGATCGACTTCGGTGTGCTGTCGTTCGACACGAACGCGGCGACCGGACTCGACGCGGCGATGCTCGCGGACGATCCGCTCGTCACGGGTGCCGTGCACGTGTGGGTCGAAGGCGACTTCGGCGGCGGCGCGCCCGGTGTGCCGGCGGGCGTCGGAGCGAGCTACGACCAGGGCGGCGGCGTGCACACGCTGCGCGGCGCGCTGGCCGGCGAAGTGTCGGCGCGTGCGGCGCTGGCCTTCGATCCCACGCAGCGCCTGTCGGTCGGCGCGGAAGCCATCGACATGAACGGCGCGCGTTCGGGAGTGCGGCGTTCGCTCGCGGGCCTGGTGCTCGGAGGCACCAACCTCGTCGCGCCGCCGGTGCCCGAACTCGTCGCTCCGGCCCCGGGTTCGAACCTCGGCACCGGTGCGTTCACGATCGAGGTCGCGAACGCCCTCGTCGACGGCGCCCTGGGCGGCACCGACGGCAGCGGCCTCGTCCATCTGAGGCTCGTCGACGCGAGCGGGCGCGGCTGGGACCACTACCGACCGGACGTGCTCGACGCCGACGGCGCGGTCGTGTTCTTCGCGCCCGACTTGGCCGCTTCGGGGGCCGTGGCCCTCGCGAACGGCGCCCTTTCGGCCACGGCTCGGGCACTTGGCTGGACCGGTTTCGACGCCCGCGGCCTGTTCCTCACCGACCTCGCCACGCGCCCGGAGTTGTTCTCCCAGAGCGCGACCGTCGTCCACTCGATCCCGTGAGCGCCGCGCCCGCGGGCGGCGGCATGCAGCGTTCGGGCGCTGCGCTCGCTATCCTCCGCCCCTCGCTCGCCATGTCCGTGAACCGACCGTCAACGCTCCGCCGACTCGCCCTCGCCTTCGCGCTGGGTGTCGGCGCCCTCGGATGCCGCAGCACCGGCGATCCGACGGGGGAGAGCACGGTCTGGGAGCGCGCACTCGTCGCACCCGACGAGAACGGCAGCCTCGCGGCGCTCGCCGCGCGTCAGCCGGCCGACATCTTCGTCGCGCCCGTCGTCGACCTGACGGCCGCCTTCGAAGCGCCGGCGAACGAGCTGCGTCTCGCCATCTACGAAGGGCTCGTCGGTCGGCTCTATTCGCCGCTGCGGCTCACGTGGGCCGATGAAGCACTCGACGCGTTCGGCGACACGGCGCCGAGCATCGCGGAAGCGAGCGCCCTGCTCGGCGCCGACGCGATCCTCGAAGTCCGGCTCGTGGCCTGGGACGAGTCGGCGCTCGAGCGCGACGGTTTCGTGCGCGCGACGGTCGCCGCACTCTTGATCGACCCGGCGGCTCCCGAGGCACCGCTGTGGGGCTGGGAACTCGCGCGTGAAGTCGATGTGGGCGGCTCTTCGACTCGCCGTTCGACGCGCGACGTGCTCGCGGGTCAGGTCGCGAAGACACTCGCGGCCGAACTCTTGGCTCTGTTGCCCGCACGGGACGCTCGCCTGGCCCAGTGAGCGGGGACGCGCGCGCCGCGCGCCGCCGCGAGCCATTGGCGCGCAGGCACGGCGCTCGTACACTCTTCGCCCTCGAACGCGTGTGAGCACGGCCCGTCCGGACTCGCTC
>JBIKNC010000156.1:0-10478 GCA_044358925.1 Planctomycetota bacterium
GGACATGCCGGGCCGCGATCCGATCGATCTGCTCGCCGAGGTCGAAGAAGTGCTCGGGATCCACGCGAGCCCGCTCAACTGGCCCGTCGGTTCCGGCCGCGAGTTCGTCGGTGTCGTGGAGCGCGGCCACGGCGTCGGCGGCTCCAGTGCCGAGCGCAGCGGCGCACTCGAAGTGCTGCTGTTCGACAAGACCGCCGCCGCGGGCGCTCAGAAGGCCGCGCTCGAGCGCCTCGCCGTCGACGACCCGCGCCTCGAGGAGCGCGTCGGCCGCGAACTCGTCGAGAAGGCCGCGGGTGATCTCGAGCTGCTCGAAGTCGCCGGCAACGCCTTCACCCGCGAAGCCTTCCTCGCCGGCGAAGTCACGCCCGCGTTCTTCGGCTCCGCGCTCACCAACTTCGGCGTCGAGCCCTTCTTCGACGCCTTCGTCGACCTCGCACCGCCGCCTGGCGCGCGCACGGTGGACCTCGCCGACGGCAGCGAGAAGTCACTCGATCCGGTCGAAGAGCCCTTCAGCGCCTTCGTCTTCAAGATCCAGTCCAACATGGACAAGCGCCACCGCGACAGCCTCGCGTTCGCGCGCATCTGCTCCGGCAAGTTCGAGCGCGACGTCGTCGTGCGCCACAACCGCACCGGCAAGGAGATCCGCCTCTCCCGGCCGCACACCCTGGTCGCGCGCGAACGCTCCACCCTCGACGAGGCCTACCCCGGCGACGTCGTCGGCCTCATCAACCGCGACACCTTCGAGATCGGCGACACCATCTCGATCAAAGGCGGCTTCGCCCACAAACCGCTGCCGCGCTTCCAAGCCGAAGTCTTCGCGCGTGTGATGCCGAAGGACCTCGGCCAACGCAAACGCTTCGAGAAGGGCATGGACAGCCTCACCGCCGAGGGCGCGATCCTGCGCCTGTGGCCGGAAGGGAGCCACATCACCGACCCGATCGTGGCGGCGGTCGGCAAGCTCCAGTTCGAAGTCCTCCAGTACCGCCTGGCCGACGAGTACGGCGTGGAGACGCGCCTCGAGCAGTTGCCCTTCGAGTGCAGCGCCTGGCTCGAAGGCGATCCGGCGACCTACGAAGCCCCGAGCCGCAGCATCCTCGTGCGCGACGCGAAGCGCCGCGTCGTCGTGCTCTTCGCCGACGACTGGGACAAGCAGTCGTCGGCGCGGAAGCATCCGCAGCACAAGTTGCTCGACTACGCCTGAGTGGAGTGATGCGCGGGGCCGAAGTGCTCGTCCCGAATCACGCCACTTACTCAAGCACGAGCAACGGCTCGTGCCGGGCCGTCGCGCGTCCATTCGAGGGCGGCCGGCGCCGACACGGCTCCCGCGTCGTTCGCCTCCTCGGCGTCCGCGTGCAGCGCGAAGTTGTGGTGCTGGGCGGCAGGACGAGCTCGAGGACGCCGTGCTCGTCGGTCGAGACGGTGGACCCGCCGTTCGTTCGCAGGTGACGCACGAGGACACAGCCGACCGGAACTTCCGTCGCGTCCACGACGGTGACGCGGCCGCGCACGACTTCGATGTCGAACGACAGTTCGAGCCTGGTGCCGGGCTCGACGACGAGTTCGCCGGGGATGGGCTGCGACCACGTGCCGGCCTGCGGCTCGACCGCGAAGCTCCGCGTGTCCGGTTCGTGCGGAGTCACGACGGCGACGCCGCCCGCGCCCACGGCGCCGGCTGCGTCGGCGCCGAACGGACAGCTGAGCGCCGATCCGCCTGCCGACGACCTGCAGCAAGGGTCCGCTGCCGCGCACGTCGTTCACGCGGATGTGGGCTTCGAGCGGCAACTCGTTCGCGACGTCGACGACGGCGTTTGCCGTCGTGTAGGGAGCGACGACGACCGTGATCGGATCCAAAGTGCGCCCCATCGACGTCGACGAACCGAAGAGGCCGTGCGTCGTGGCGCCGGGCATGGTGACCGCCAACACAAGCCGTCCGGCGAGCACCGACAGGCCGAGCGCGGTCGCGTCGAAGACGGCGGGGGAGCCGCTCGCTCGGTAGCGCGAAGGCGCGTGTCGCTTCGTCGGGCGGTTGGGGCGAGCGGGCATCGCGAGCCTTGGACTCGAGGTGCCATCAGAGTCACACGATCCTCGCGAAGAGTGTCTCGACCAGGCCGCGCGCGAAACGTCGAGCGCGCGCGGAGCGGGCGTCGAAGCGTCGGTGAGTCGGCGCCGCGTCGCGCCCGAGGTCTCGCGAGCGCGAAGAATATTCATGCCGCCATTGACAGGCGTTCTGGCATGAATATTCTCCGCCGCCTTCCACCGCCATGAAGTCCCGCGAAGCCCGCCGCGCCGCCATCGTCGAGATCCTCCAGGCCGCGCCCATCCACAGTCAGGAGGAGCTGCTCGCGAAACTCGAGAAACGCGGCTTCTCCGCGTCGCAGCCGGTGCTGTCGCGCGACCTGCGCGCGCTCGACGTGGCGAAGCAGGGCGGCGTGTACCAGATCGTCGCGACGGAGCGCGTCACGCCGCTCGAGCAACTCGCGACGCTGCTGCGCGGCGTCGACCCGGTCGCGAAGTTCCTGCTCGTGACCTGTGAGCCGGGCGCGGCGAGCGCCGTGGCCCGTGCGCTCGAGTCCGAAGAACTCGACGGCCTCGTCGGCACGATCGCCGGCGACGACACGGTGCTCGTCGCGGTCGAGTCCGAATCCGCAGCGAAGCGCGTGCGTACGCACATCCGCTCGTTGCTCTGAGTCGCTCCGTGGAGCGTCTCTAGTCTCCCGTTCCAAGACCATGCACATTCTCCTGGCCTATTCCGGCGGACTCGACACGTCCTACCTCGTCGCGTGGTTCACGCGCGTCCAGGGTGCGCGCGTCACGGCGCTGTCCGTCGACTGCGGCGGCTGGAGCGCGGACGAGCGCTCGGAACTCTCCGCGCGCGCCCTTTCGCTGGGCGCGGTCGAGCACCGCTTCGTCGACGCGCGCTCCGAGATGTTCGAACGCGTCGTGCGTTGGCTGATCGCGGCCAACGTGCGCCGCGGCGGCGTCTACCCGTTGTGTGTCGGCGCGGAGCGTGGCTTGCAAGCCGAAGTGCTCGCGCGCGTGGCGCGTGAAGGTGGCTTCGACGCCGTCGCCCACGGCTGCACGGCGGCCGGCAACGACCAAGTGCGCTTCGAAGCGGCGCTCGCGACGATCGCGCCCGGACTGAAGGTGCTCGCGCCGGTGCGCGACCTGGCCCTCAGCCGCGAGGCGCAGCGCAAGTGGCTGGGCGAGCAAGGCTTGCCGGTGCCGCCCGCGGGCGGCACGTACTCGGTCAACCAGGGCCTGTGGGGCGTGACGATCGGCGGCGGCGTGCTGCACGGCTCCGATCAGCCGCTGCCCGAGGACGCGTGGTACTGGACGAAGGGCGCACGCGGCAACGCGCGCATCACGGTCGCGTTCGAGAACGGCGTGCCGGTCGCGCTCGACGGCGAACGGATGTCGCCGGTGGCGCTGATCGAGCGCCTCAACACCTTCGCCGGCTCGTTCGGCGTCGGCCGCGGCTACCACCTCGGCGACACGGTGCTCGGCATCAAGGGCCGTATCGCGTTCGAGGCGCCGGCGGCGGAAGTGCTCATCGAAGCGCACCGGGAGCTCGAGAAGCTCGTGCTCGTCGAAGAGCAGCGCTTCTGGAAGGACCACCTCGGCGACGTCTACGGTCGGCGCCTGCACACGGGTCTGTTCCACGATCCGTTCCAGCGCGACCTCGAAGCGTTCTTCGCTTCGTCGCAGAGCCGCGTCAGCGGTGACGTCCACGTGCGCCTGCAGCCGGGCGCGGTGCTCGTCGAAGGCAGTTCGTCGCCGTTCAGCCTGCTGGCGGCGAGCGACGCGCGTTACGGCGAACGCGCCGGCTCGAACGCGACACCGGAAGGTGCGCTTGGACTTGCTCGTGCGCTGGCTGAGCCGGCGCGTCTGTTCCGTCGTGCGGGCGCCGCGGCGCTCACGGAGGTCTCCTGATGAGGCGCTGTCGTGTCGACAAGATTGCTTCGGTCGCTCTGCGACTCGAGCTGGACCGTGACGTCGTGCTGGGTGACACGATCCCGGCCGAAGCCGGCACCGTCATCGCCGCGCGCGTGCTGAACGCGAAAGCGACCTACAACACGCTCGAGGACGTGCACGGCCGCATGGTCGCGCTGCATCCGGGCGACGTGATCGTGGGCGCTCTGGGGCGCCGCGACGCGCTGTATGGATATTCGGGGCGGGTTCCGGAGAGCGTGGCCGTCGGCGACGTGCTCCAACTCCTCAACCTGGGCGGTGTGATCGGCACCGGCGCCGAGGCGACCGCCGCGAACGGCGAGCCGTTCCGCCTCGAGGTGCTCGGGGCGGTGCTCGAGTTCCCGTACCTCGCCACGCGCGTCGGGCGGCCGGCCAACATCGCCCGAGCCGCGCTGCCGGCGTGTGCGCTGCCTGGCGCCGAGGTCGGTCTGCCGCCGCTGGTCGTACTCGTCGGCACGTGCATGGACGCCGGCAAGACGACGGCGGCCGCCGTGCTCATCGGCGAACTCACGCACCGCGGCCTGCGCGTCGCGGCGGGCAAACTCACGGGCGTCTCGCTGCGCCGCGACGTGCTCGCGATGGCGGACAGCGGCGCGGAACCGGTGGCGGTGTTCACCGACTTCGGCGTCGTGACGACGGACGAGCGCTCGGCGCCGGCCGCCGCACACAGCCTCATCACGCACCTCGCCGAAGACGAGCCCGACGTGATCGTGCTCGAGATGGGCGACGGTCTGCTCGGCACGTACGGCGTGCACGGCCTGCTCGCGGACGAAGCGATCCGCGCGCACATCGAGAGCGTCGTGCTCTGCGCGCAAGACCCCGTCGGCGCGTGGGGCGCGCAGATGCTCCTGCGCGAGCGCTACGGCCTCGCCGTCGACGTCGTCTCCGGGCGCGTGACCGACTCGCCCGTCGGCCGGCAGTTCTGCAACGACAAACTCGGCGTGCTCGCGTTCAACGCGTTGCGCGACGGGCCGGCGCTCGCGAGCGCCGTGCTCGAAAGGCTCGCGGCGAAGGGCGTGGTCGGGGCTGCGACAGCACACACCGAAACAGCAGGAACACTCGTCCGATGAGCCACTCCGTTGCCACGACACCCATCTGGGTGTTCGGTGCGAAGGGCGTGCTCGCGGGCGAGGCGCTGCGACTCATCGACGGCCATCCGGCGCTCGAACTGCGCGGCGCGGTGTCGCGCTCGCAGAGCGACCTCGTCGATGCACATCCGCACCTCGTCACGGATCTCGCGACGTGCAGCGCCGAAGAGGCGCGCGCGAGTATCGCCGACGCTCTGTCGAGCGGCGAGCGGCCCGCCGTGCTCCTCGGTCTGCCGCACGGCGAGTCGCGTGCGGCGTGGCCAGCGTTGTGCGCGGAGCTCGGCTCGCGCGCCCACGACGTGTTCGTCGTCGACCTCTCGGCCGACCACCGACTCGCCGATCCGAAGCTCCACACGTCGGTGTACGGCGCTGCGCCGGCTGCCGACGGCGAGCTCGGCCGTTTCGTGTACGGCCTCGTCGAATTCGATCGCGCGAACATCGCTCGCGCGAAACGCGTCGCCGCGCCGGGCTGTTTCGCGACGGCGCTGCAACTCGCGTGTGTGCCGGCGGCGCGCGCGGGTCTGCTCGACCCGACGCGCCCTTGGATCCTGAACGGCATCACCGGCTCGAGCGGCAGCGGCGCCGAGCCCAAGGTCGGCACGCACCACCCGTGGCGACACGGAAACCTGTGGGCGTACGGACTCGACGGGCACCGCCACGAAGCGGAACTCGAACAGGCGCTCGCAGCGTTCGGTGTGCGCGCGCCGCTGCACATGGTCGCGCACTCGGGTCCGTTCGCGCGCGGCATCCATCTCACGGCAGCGTTGCCGCTCGCAGATGCTGCGAATGCGCGCGACGTTTCCGAAGTACATGCGCACTACCGCGCCGCGTTCGAAGGCGCGCCGTTCGTGCGTGTGCTCGACGTCGGCGCCGTGCCCGACCTGCGTTCGGTGACGGGCGGCAACAGCGCGGCGATCGGCGTGTCGGTGCGCGGGAGCGTGCTCACCGTGCTCGTCACGCTCGACAACATGACGAAGGGCGGCGCGGGGCAAGCGCTGCAGTGTTTGAACCTCATGCTCGGCTTCCCCGAGCACCTTGGACTGCCGCGAGTCGGCCTGGGGGTCGCATGACGATGCTGCGAGAGATCGACGCGTACAAACGCCTGCCGTTGCCGGTCACCCGGGCACACGGTTGTGAGCTGTTCGTGGACGGCGGTCGGCGCGTGCTCGACCTGTACGGCGGGCACTGCGTCAACACACTCGGTGCGGGCGACGCCGGGCTCGCCAAGGTGCTCGAAGCACAGTGGCGCGAGCTGTCGTTCGCGACGAACCTGCTCGACCACTCGGCGCGGCACGGCTTCATCGCCGCACTCGAGCGGACTCTGCCGCCGGCACACGGCGGCTGGCAGGTCTTCTGCTCGAACAGCGGCGCGGAGGCGAACGAGAACGCACTCAAACTCGCGCTCGCAGCCACCGGCCGCCGCAAGGTCGCCTGTTTCAAGGGCGCGTTCCACGGCCGCACGGCGGCCGCGGCCGCGGTCAGCGACACGCAACTCGCGGCGTTCCCCGCGCACCCGTTCGACGTCGTTCGCCTGCCGTGGAACGACGCGGCGGCGGTGCGCGCGCACGTCGACTCGTCCGTCGGCGCGGTGATCCTCGAGCCGTACCAGTCGCTCGCGGGCGTCACGGAGCCGTCGCCGGAGTTCCTCGCGGCGCTGCGCAGCTCGTGCGACACGAGCGGCGCGCTGCTCGTCTTCGACGAAGTGCAGACCGGCAACGGCCGCCTCGGTTCGCCGTGGGCCGCGCAGCACTTCGGCGTCGTGCCCGACGTCTTCACGACCGCGAAGGGCGCGGCCGGCGGACTTCCGATCGGCCTCACGGTCGCGCGCTCGTCGTTCGCGAGCTCCGTGCCGGGCAAGTTGTTCGGCTCGACGTTCGGCGGCGGCCCGCTCGTGCTCGCGGCGGCGGCGCACGTCGCACAGCGCATCGCGGAAGCCTCGTTCGTCGCGAACGTGCGCGAGACCGCGCACGTGCTGCGCGAAGTCGCTTTGCAAGGCCCGATCGTCGCCGTGCGCGGCGCGGGGCTGCTGCTCGGCCTCGTGGTCGAGCCGGGCACCAAAGCGACGGCGGTGCGCGACGCACTGCTCGCTCGCGACGTGCTCGTCGGCACGAGCGACGACCCTCAAGTGCTGCGCCTGTCGCCGGCTCTCACGCTCACGCCTCGGGAAGCTGCGCGCCTCGGCGAGGCCCTCGCGTCGCTGTCGCCGGTCGGTGCCCGCTCGTGAACGGACTCCATCACATCGGTGACCTCGCGCCGCGCGAGGTCGAAGCCCTCGTCGCTCGTGCGCTCGAACTGCGCGACGGCGCCGCGCCGCGCCGTTTCGACGGGCGCGCGCTCGGGCTGTTGTTCTTCGATTCGAGCCTGCGCACCCAAGCTTCGTTCCAACGCGCGGCGGGCCGCCTCGGCCTCGATCTCGTGCAGCTCTCGGGCGGCAACGGCGGCGTGTGGGGCATCGAAACCGAAGACGGCGCCGTCATGGATGCGGGGAACGCGGAGCACGTGCGCGAAGCCGCGGCGGTGCTCGGCCGTTACGTCGACGTGCTGTGTGTGCGTGCGTTCGCGCGGTTCCAGTCGCTCGCGACCGACCTCGGTGATCCTCTCGTGAACGGCTTCCGCCGCTTCGCGGGTGTGCCGGTCGTGAACATGGAGAGCGCTCTGCAGCACCCGTGTCAGGCGCTGGCCGATCGCACGACGCTGGAGCAACTCGCCGTGCCGCGGCGCGCGAAGTTCGTGCTCACGTGGGCCTGGCACCCGAAGGCCCTGCCGCACGCGGTGCCCAACTCGGCGCTCGCGATGGCGACGCAGCGCGGTATGGAGGTCGTGTTGCTGCGGCCCGAGGGCTACGACCTGCACGCGGACGTGCTGGCCGAAGCGCACGCTCTCGCCGAACACAGCGGCGGTTCGCTCGAGATCACGAGCGACCGCGAACGCGCCTTGCGCGGCGCGGACGTCGTCTACGCGAAGTCGTGGGCGAGCCTCGCGACGTGGGGCGACGCGGCCGCGGAGACGCGCCAGCGCGCAAGTTTGCGCGACTGGTGTGTGAGCGCCGACTGGATGGCGCGCACCGACTCCGCGCACTTCATGCACTGCCTGCCCGTCCGTCGCAACGTCGTCGTGAAGGACGAAGTGCTCGACGGACCGCACTCGGTGGTCATCGACCAAGCCGAGAACCGACTGCACGCACAGACCGCGCTGCTCGAGAGCGTCTTCGGCGCCCTCGAGCGCACACCCCGCCGCCAGAGCGCGGCACGCCCAACCCTGGAGACTTCGCTGTGATCGACCTCGTGCGCGCCGCGCCCCACATCCGTCTGCACCGCGGCAAGACCTTCGTGGTGAAGGCCGGCGGCAACACCCTCACGAAACCGTCGAACGTGCGCGCGTTCGCGCGGCAGGTCGCACTCGTGCACGCACTCGGCGCGCACGTCGTCGTCGTGCACGGCGGCGGGCCGCAGACGGACGTCGTCCAGCGGATGCTCGGCGAGTCGCCGCGCATGGTCGACGGTCGGCGCGTGACGAGCCAGGTGGCTCTGCGCGCGCTGCGCATGGCGACCGCGGGCGAATTGGCCGGTGAAGTCGTCGCGGCACTCGCCGCGGAGTCGACGCCGGCCGTCGGCGTGAGCGGCGTCAGCGCCGGTCTGCTCGTCGCGAAGCGGCGCGCGCCGCGCGAGACGAGCGAAGGCCTCGTCGACTTCGGCGAGGTGGGGGATCTCGTGAGCGTCGATCCCGCGCCGCTCACCGCGCTGCTCGCGGCTGGTTTCGTGCCCGTCGTGTGTCCGCCGGCCGGCGACGACGCGGGCGGTTTCCTCAACGTGAACGCGGACCTCGCGGCCGCGGCGCTCGCGAATGCGCTCGGCGCCACGAAGTTGGTGCTGCTGACCGGCGCGCGCGGCGTGCTGCGCGATCCGGCCGATCGCAACTCGCTCGTGTCGGCGCTGTCGCTCGCCGAACTCGACGGGCTCGAGAAGAGCGGCGCGATCGTCGGCGGCATGAAGGTCAAGGCGGCGGCGATCCGCGCGGCGCTCGCCGGCGGCGTCGAACGTGTGCACGTCGTGTCGGGCGACGAGGACGACGCGCTGATCGAAGAGCTGTACACGACGCAGGGCGCGGGCACGCTCGTGACGCGCGAGCCGCAAGTCGCGCCGACGTCGTCGGGCGTCGCGCAAGACGTGGTCCTCGAACCGGTCGCACGCGGCGCCCTGGCGGGACGTCCGTGAACGCGCCGCAGAGTCCCGCGGAGCTGCTGGCGGCGCTCGTCTCCATCGCCAGCCCGTCGGGCGACGAAGCCGCGATCAGCGACTTCGTCGCCGACGTGTGTGCGGCGTGGAAACTCGACTGCGAGCGGCTCGGATCGTCGCTCGTGATCGGCGTCCGATTCGGCGCGGCGGCGCGCGCGGGCGCCGCCGCGCCGCGCCTGCTCTTCAACAGCCACCTCGACACCGTGCCGATCGGCGGCGGATGGACGAAGGACCCGCTCTCGAAGACCTGGGACGGCGACGTGCTGTGGGGCCGCGGCGCGAACGACGCGAAGGTGAGCGTCGCAGCCATGCTGTGGTCGTTGCACGCGCTCGCGGAGAGCCGCACGTTCTCCGCCGGCGCGCACGGCACACTGCAACTCGCACTCACGGAGTGCGAGGAGACGAGCAACATCGGCATGCTCAAGGTCGTCGAGGCCTACGGCCTGCCCGACATGGCGGTCACGGGCGAACCGACGGGTCTCGAGGTCGTGCGTGCGCAGTCGGGGCTGGCGGTGCTGTCGGCCACGTGGCACGGCAAGTCGTGCCACGCGGCGCACGTCGCGCGCGTCGACCACGTCAATGCGCTGCACGTTGCATTGCGCGAGGTCGTGAACACGGCGCCGTGGCTCGCGTTGCCGGGCGAGCATCCGCTGCTCGGCCAGAGCACGATCGCCACGACGATGTTCCACGCGGGCGAGCGCCACAACGTCGTGCCCGACGTCGCACGCGCGCGTTTCGACGCGCGGCTGTCGCCGCTGCATTCGAGCGCGGACGTGTGTGCGCTGCTGCAGAGTCGCTTGCCGTCTGCAAGTCTGTCCGTCGACTCGGATCGGCTGCGACCGTTCGAGACGGAGGCGGCACATCCGATCGTGCGCACGGCGGTCGCGGTGCTCGGTCGCGAGCGCGCGATCGGCTCGGCGACGATGTCCGACATGGCGCTGTTGCAAGGCGTGCCCGCGATCAAGTGCGGGCCCGGACAGACGGCGCGTTCACACACACCCGACGAGTTCGTGCTGCGCGGCGAACTCGAGGCGGGCGTCGCCTTCTACACGCAACTCGCACCACAGGTTCTGAAGCGGTGACTCACTCACGCCCCGTCTGGGATCGCGGCGATCCGATCGACGCTGCCATGCTCGCGTTCACCGTCGGCGACGACTGGCGCATGGACCAGCGGCTCGTCGAACAC
>JBIKNC010000158.1:0-10464 GCA_044358925.1 Planctomycetota bacterium
CGTGCGCCTCGCGACCCTGCCGCTCGCCGAGGCACGCGCGGCGGCCGCGCAGCTTCTCGGCGCGCGCCGCGGCACGTTCGGCAACGAGTTGCTCGGGCGGCTCGTGCGCGACGACGACGCGACCGTGCGTGACGCGGCGGGGCGAGCGTTGCTCGCGCGTCAAGTGCGCGGCGAAGGCGCGCCGCTGCATCTCGCGGACCTCCTGGCACGCGCGTACGCGAACGGCGGCGACGGCGAGGTCGCGACGTGGTTGGTCGCACTCGAAGGTGTGCCGCCGCACGTGTTCGACGCGTTGATCGAGGCCTGCGT
Organism: Planctomycetota bacterium; assembly: GCA_044358925.1. Taxonomy (GTDB): domain Bacteria; phylum Planctomycetota; class UBA1135; order UBA1135; genus Rohdeia. The sequence goes on from JBIKNC010000158.1 coordinate 310, forward strand.
CGGACGCGCTGCGCCGCACGAACGTGTGGGGGAGTTGCTCGAGGTCGCTCGTGCGGCGGAGGGCGAGCCGATCGCGCCCGTTCGCCTCGCGGACCTGTGGTGTGCGTCGCAGGACTGGGCGCCCGCGCGCGACGCGCTGTTCACGCGCGCGGCGAAGCGCGGCGGCGCGAGCGTCGCCCTCGAACTCGTGCGCGTCGCCGACCTGTGGGCCTGGGTGTTCGAAGAGGAGACTCCGGGTCCGGACACACGTCGCGGCGGCGAACGCGAGAGCCTGCTGGCGCGGTTGCGCGACGTCGGCGGCGACGTGACGAAGTACCCGTTCGCGAGCATCGTCATGCGCGCCGCACACGGCGCCGCCGGCACGCGCGTCGCGCTCGCCGCGCTCCTGCGCAGCGGCGACGCGACGTTCCTGCGCGGACTCGAAGTGCTCGGCTCCGAACTCGTCGGCTGGACGCCTGAACTCGTGAACGCCGCGTACGAACGCGCCGAGGTGCTGGGCGCGCAGGAGCTGGTGTCCGGAGCGCTCGAGGCCGCCGCGCGCGCCGACGACGAGCAGGCGATCGCAGCACTCGCCGCACAGCTCGCCGCATGCACACACGACGAGCCGCGTGCGCGCACGTTGTTCAAGGCACTGGCGCGGTTGCCGGATCCGACGGAAGCGCTCGAAGCACTCGACGCACACTGGCTCGCGGCGGACGACGAAACGGCGCTCGCACTCGTGCCGCTGTTGCCGCGTGTGCAACGTCCCGTCGACGTGCGCCGCCGACTCGTCGAACTCGGGCAGCGCCACACCGAACGCCGCGGTTCGATCGCACGTGTTCTCTCCGCGTGGCGTGGCGACGACGAGGTCGGTTGGTACCTCGAACGCTGGTCGGTCGAGTACCTGGCCGAACTCGAACCCCTCGACGCGGGTGAACGGCGGCGCGCGAGCGATCGTGCGGCCGAGTTGCTGCCGGCACTCGCCGACGTCGCGGGCGACGGCGCGGTCGAAGGCCTCGTCGAGGTGTTCGACTGGAGCATCGGCCGCGAGCCGTCGATCGGGCGCGTCGCCGCGCGCCAACTCGCGCTGACGCGTGCGGGTCGCGACGCGCTGTGGAGCTACGCCGAACAGCACCTCGATCGCGATCTGCGCCTCGAGCTCGGCCTCGCACTGGCCGACGCGCGCGCCGAACCGCTGGAACGCGCCGGGCGCGAAGAGCTGCTCGTCGGTCTCCTCGCACCGCGCGGCAGTCGCCTCGGCATCGACGACGGCGAACGCCAAGTCGCGGCGCTCGCGCGCATCGACCACCCGCGCGCGCACGCGGCGCTGCTCGAACTCGCGCGCGGCGATGCTGCGGGGAACGGAGCTGGTGACGTGCTCGCGTTGCTCGCGCTCGAAGCACTCGGTCGCACGAACGTCGCCACGTCGGAACTCGTGCGTGTGCTGCGCGACGAACGCACGTTCGAGCGCCGCCGCGCCGCGCTGCGCGCGTTGGTCGAACGCGGCGCCAGTGCAGAGATCGCGGCGTTCGAAGCCGACTGGCTCGCGCTGTCGCGCGTCGCGACACGCGTCGACGCCGGTTGGGCCGACGCCGACTGGCCGCGCCGCGAACTCGAACTCGACTTCGCGTTGCCCGGCCACCCCGACGAGTTGCCGCTGCTCGCCGAAGAACTGTCGAGCGCCTTGGTGCGCCTCGACGCGGCGCCCGCCGACTGGCGCGAGCGCCTCTTCGACGACGCCTTCTCGATGGCGCGCGAGGACCTGCTCGTGCGCTTCGCGCGCGGCTCACGTCCCGCGGTCGAGTTCCGCCGCTCCGAGGAACTCGCGCTCTTCGTGTTCGACGTGTCGCGCGGAAGCGGCGCCCGGATGCTCGCCGCGTTGCCGCGCCACTTCGAACTCGACGGCCGTTTCCTGCTCGAACTCGCGCGCCGCGCCGCCGCGACCGACGACCGGACCGCCGAGCCGCTCGTGCGCGCCGCCGTCGTCGCGTTGCTCGGCGAAGGAGCGTCCGCGGGCAGCGAGCTGTTGCGCGCGCGCGCCTTGGCCGAGTCCGTCGCGTTCCGCCTCGAACACTGGCACGAGAGCGCCCACCACGCGCGCGCGCTCGCCGATCCCTTCGTCGATCGGCCCCTCGGCCGCGGCGACTCGGCCGCGCGCCCCGTGCCCGGCAGCGACCGCGACGCGCGCCGCGAGTACGTGCGCCGCGAACACTGGTCGCTGGCCCTCGCCGCCGCCGAACGCGGCGATCGCAACGCGGCACGCGAACGTCTCGCTTCCGCCGCCGCGCTCGTCTTCGCGGCCGGGAACGACGACGCGACTGACGACGCGGGTGCCGCCGCGCGCCACCGCGAGGTCGAAGCGCGCGTGCAGGAGATCCTGCGCGAGTCGCGCTGAGGGCCGCCGGTAGCATGGGGCCCCGCTCATGAAGGCCCTCTCCGTCGATCGCCCCGCCGGCGCCGTCACCGTCCTCGACGACGACATCGGCTTCATCGCCCTCGTCGACCGCATGGAGCGCGACCCCGCGCTCAAAGTCGTCAACGCCGCGCGCATCTCCTACAACAAACAGAAGGACGGCTTCGACGAGCGCGACAAGAAGCTCGCGCAGTTCCTCTGGGAGCACGGCCACACGTCGCCCTACCGCCACAGCTTCTTCACCTTCCACCTGAAGGCGCCGCTGTTCGTCTTCCGGCAGGCCTTCAAGTACCAGGTCGGTTCGACCTGGCGCGAGTACGAGGTCAACGGTGAGTCGGTCAGCCTCGAAGTGTTCGACGTGCTCTTCGACACCGACAAGGGCTGCAGTTGGAACGAGATCAGCGGCCGCTACGTCGAGTGGACGCCGGAGTTCTACGTGCCGGCGCGCATGCGCGGCAATCCGTCGCACGGCAACAAGCAGGCGTCCCTGCAACTCGGTGACGACTTCGACCACGCGGCCGAGCGCCGCGCGATGATCGCCGAGTGCGAGCGCGCCTTCGCCGACTACCAAGCGCGGCTCGCGCGCGGCGTCGCCAAGGAGATCGCGCGCATGTTCCTGCCGCAGAACCTCTACACGCAGGCCTACTGGACCGTGTCCTTGCAGGGCGCGATCCACTTCCTCTCGCAGCGCCTGCACACCGACGCGCAGTACGAGATCCGGCGCTATGCGGACGGGCTGTACTCGTTGCTCGAGGACGTGCTCACGCGCATCGGTGTGGACCGCGTGCAGCTCGAGTCCGGCGCCCACTGAACTTCGCCTGCTGAACCGAGCCCTTCTCCGCGCGTTCGAGCGCGTGAGGAATCCGATCATGCGCACACGCTTCGCACTCGTCTCATTGGCCCTGGGTTCGATCACCGCCGCGTTCGCGGTCGCACACGCCGCCGGTGTCGGTGCTGCGGGCGGCGTGGCCGCGGCCGCTGCGTTCGAACAAGAGCCTGCCGCCGCACCGACGTCGAAGCCCGCGCCGCAAGACCGCGCCGGCGCACTCGAACGCCTGCTCGCGAGCCTCGCCGCCGAAGGTGTGCACCTCGACCTCACCGAGAGCCACGTTTCGATCGGCGCGACGGTGTTGATGCGCGACCAGCTCATCGAACACGTCCTGTGCGGCCCCGGCGGCGCGACGCACGAAGGCCTGTTTCTCACCGAGGTGACGCCGAGCCTGCTCAACGCCGGCGTTCTCGCCCTCGGCGTGACGCCCGGCGCGAACGCGACGTGGAAACTGATCGAGGACGCGCCCAAGTCGGAGCCCGCTCCAGGCACCGACGCGCCGCCGAGTGACGAGCCGGCCGACGAGTCGGGCGACGAGTCGGGCGAAGAAACGCCCGCTCCCGATGAGACCCCCGGCGACGGCCGCGGCCCCGACCGTCCCGAGTACCGCGTCACGCCGCCGAGCGGCGACGGCCTCTACATGCACGCCACCTGGCGCGAAGGCGAGGAGATCTACTTCTTCCGCGTCGAGGACCTGATCGCGAACCTCGAGACGGGCCGCTCGATGCCGCGCCACAAACTCGTCTACCTCGGCTCGCGCATCGCCAAGATCCCCGGCCTGCCGCCCGAGCTGACCGGCGCCGCCCCCGGCGAGGAGGCGCGCGATGTCTTCATCGCCGACTTCGACCGCAACCTCGTCAACCTCATCTACTTCTCGAACGGCAACACGCTCTTCACCTGCGTGCACGGCACCGAGAACCGCCAGGACGTCTGGGCCGCGAACATCTACAACCTGCCCGAGATGAATCAGCCCGTGCTGCTCGTCTTCTCGAAGACCCCGCTCGCCACCTGCCCCGAGTCGTTGCTCGCGCGCTTGCCCGAGGCGAAGCGCCCCGAGCCGCGCTGAACATCGCACAGCGAACTTCGATCGAGCGTCTGTCCGTCCATAGGCTTGGGACTCTTCGCCTCGGTGTTTGCGAGCGTTCGGTGTCCTCGGTGCGGCGACATCGAGGATCGTGAGGTCCAGTTCAAGTTCGGCGACGTCTGGTCACCGGTCTATCACCTCGGAGACGAACTGCGTTGGGACGAGCGCGACGTGCCACTTCGCCGCCGCACGAATCGAGGTCGTCGTGTCGACGAGCAGCTCTTCGTGACCGGCCGTTGCGATCCGTGTCGCTCGTGCGGACTCGCGCACAGCGAGGCCATCGTCGTCATCGAAGGCAACCGCATCGTGCGCGTCGATCCGCCGTCGCTCGATCCGAGTGTGCTGGCGCGACTTCTCGACCTATGAAGCGCGATCGAGCGGCCGAGGACGCAATGGCGTGAGTGGCAGCCATGTAGCTCGCGCCTACTCAATCGGCCGGAGGCTTCCAATCGTCATGCGCTCTTTGCGCTGACTCTGCGTCCTTTGCGTCCTTTGCGGTGAAGTGCAACGCACCGATCTCATGTCTGTTGCACGTTACCGCAAAGGACGCAAAGGACGCAAAGTCAAAGCAAAGAGCGCAGGGCGGCCGTGAGTCTCCGGGGCTATGGCGCGATGTCGTCAGGCGTCGACCGCCTGCCGCGTCGGGTCGGCCGATTGCCGGGTCTCGCTTGACTGCCCTAGGCTTGCACTGCACGAAGATCTGCTTCGGGGCCGCGTCGAAGTGTTTGAGGAGCGCGGGGCACAACCAACCTTCCTTCCGCAGTTGGGCGCAGACGTACCAGTTGCCGCTCTCGTCGTGGCGCTGCAATGTCTGAGCAGTAGCCGTCGTACTTTCACGTTCACATTCGGCAAGCAGCGTCCAATCGTCATGCGCTCTTTGCTTTGAATTTGCGTCCTTTGCGTACTTTGCGGTAACGTGCAACAGCCACGAGATCCGTGCGTTGCACTTCACCGCAAAGGCGCAAAGGACGCAAAGTCAGCGCAAAGAGCGCACGGCGGCCGTGAGTCCACTGCGACTGCAATGCATCGACGGAATCGACTCCGGCGAGCCTTCAGCGCGGCAGTCCGGCCCTGTAGCGACGGATGAAGTTCGTCACGAAGTTGAAGACGGCGGTCTCCGGCACGTTCGCAGCCGCGTCCGACTTCTTCTTCCAGAACTTCTCGCCTTCGATGGCGCGCCAACGATCGAGCGGCAGGCCCATGTGATCGAGCGCGTAGGCCTGCAGCGCGTCGGCGTCGTCGAGGTCGCCGAGGCGCTCGAAGCCGTGGATCTGGAAGTGGTTCGCGGAGTCGAGCAGCATGCCGTGGCCGGCCTCGAACCAGGCGACGAGGTTGCCGTGGCCCCACAGGTCGCGCGCGACGGGGGAGTCGATCAGGACCTCGCCGAGTTCGGGGCGCTCGACGTGGATCAGCATCGCGCCTTCGAGGTGGAAGTAGGGCGTGACGGTGCGCGGGAAGACGCCGGGCAGGAAGCGGCTCGTCGGGTCGGCGGGGAAGACGGGCACGGAGCCCATGACTTGCTGCGTGTCGATGCCGACGTGGCGGATGACGCCCGGGTAGACCTTCGCGAGCGTGCCTTCGAGGCTCCAACAGGACGTGAAGAGGTGGCCGCCCGTGCGCACGAACCACTGCAGGCGTTCGACGTCGTCGGCGCTCACGTTGCCCTCGCAGTTCGCGAAGAAGGCGGCGAAGGGATGGACCTGTGAACGCGCGAGTTCGGCGGTGCTCGTCAGGCGGTAGGGGATCTTCATCCCGTCGAGCAGCTTCTCGACGAAGTCGGCTTGGCCCGAGAGTGCGATGACGTCGAACGCGTCGTAGAGCTCGCGGTAGACACTCGCGTCGGGCGGGCGCTCGAGGTCGGAGTAGCCGTACTTCTTGCGCGACTCCTCGCGATCGGCGGGGTGTTCGAAGCGGTGGCGCTCCTTCGACTCGGTCCACCACGCGCGCCACGCGGCCGGATCTGCGCCGATGTCGTTGCGGTCGGTCAGGCGGCGCAGCGATTCGAGTGCGGTGCGGCTGACCGAGGTGTCGCGGTCTTCGAGCAACGCAACGAGCGGCTCGATCGAGTCGGCGCGGAAGAGCCAACCGAAGCCGGCGGCTGCGGCGCCGCGTTTGCGCCAGTCGGTGTTGTCGGTCAACTCCGCGAGCAACTCCGCGGCTCCGTCGACGTTCGTCTTGCCGATCGACACGGCGGCGCACACGACGACTTCCCAGTCCTTGTCGGACAGGGCGGTGCGCAGGAGCGGCAGCACTTCGGCCGCGCCGCGCACACCGACCTGCACGGCGATCTCCTCGCGCAGCACGAACTGGTCTTCGCGTCCGAACTGCGCCGTCGCCGATTCGATCCAACTCGCCACCGGCCAGCCGCGGCCGAGCGCACGCGCGGCGCGTTGGCGCGTGCGGCGGTCGTTGCCTTCGAACAGGCCGATCACGGCGGCGAGGTCTTCGTCGAGAGCTTCGCGCTCGAGCACGTCGAGCCCCGCTCCGCGCGTCGCGGCGTCGTCGCCTGCGAGCGCGGCGCGTGCCCAACCGAGCGCCGCGCCGCGCACGGCCGCGAGAGCGTCGGCGTTCGCGCCGGTCGCCGAACCCGCGGCGTCGACGCGTGCGATCACGAGGCGCGCGATGCGCGCCGTTCGCAGCGGTGAGAGGCCCTCGACGAGCGCGTCGGCAGTCTGCGCTCCACCCGCGAGGTCGACGGCGTTCGCCAGGACGCGCAACGCGCGCCGCTCGACGAGCTCGTCGAGACCGCGCTCGAGCAACATGCCCTGCACCACCGTGACGACGCCTTCGTTGGGCCGCAGGGCCGCCGCTTCGAGCGCGCCGCACAGCGCCGTGAAGCCGCGCCGTTCGCGCTTCGTCAGTGCCGCGAGTTGTGCGACCGGCTCGACGCCGCGCCCGCCGAACACGGCCGCGCGCCCGGCGAACCACGCGATCCACGGATCGCTCGACAGCGCGCGTTCTTCGAGGTCCTCGACTTCGAACGCGATCTCGGCGCCCAACGCTGCCACGGCTTCGCCCAGGTACGCGAGTGCTTCGAGTGCGCGCGCTTCGCTCTTGCCGCGCGCCGCCTTCGCGAACTTCTCCGCCGCGTCGGCCGGCGCGAGTTTCGCGAGCGCCTCGCAGGCCGCGCGCCGCACGTGTGCGACCGGGCCTTCGAGTGCGAGGTCCATGAGCGCCTTGTTCGCGGCCGGGTCGCCGATCGCTCCGAGCGCGAGCGCCGCCTCCAGCGCCACCTCGTGGTCGTCGTCCGACAGCGCCTTCGCGAGCAGCTTCGCCGCGCCGTCGCTCGGCGACTTCGCCGCGTCCTTGGCCGCCGCGATGCGCACGAGCGGGTCCTTGCTCGCGAGACGCACCTTCAGATCGTCGGTGCCGAGGAGGAGCGCGAGGAGCAACGCTGCGGCGAGGATGGACTTCGTCATGGCGGAGTCCGAGGGTAGCGCAGCGCGCGCTCGCATCCGGGGCGCCGCTGGGTTCGAAGCTCCCGCCGATGTCGACGCGCCATCCCAGTCCCACTCCCGCGGGCGTCAGCCGCGCGGGTGTCCCGCGCGAGCGCACACAGGCGCTCAACGCGGCGCCGCTGCGGCCCGAGCGCGATCACGTCCTCTACTGGATGGTCGCGGCGCGCCGCAGCCGCTCGAACTTCGGCCTCCAGCGCGCGGTCGAACTCGCGCAGGAACTCGGCAAGCCGCTGCTCGTGCTCGAAGCGTTGCGCCACGACTACCGCTGGGCCAGTCCGCGGCTCCATCGTTTCGTGCTCGACGGCATGGCCGACAACCGCGCGGCGTTCGCGCGCGCGAAGGTCGGCTACCACGCGTACGTCGAGCCGCGCCCCGGCGCCGGCCAGGGCCTCGTCGAAGCGCTCGCCGCGCGCGCGGCCGCCGTCGTCACCGACTACTTCCCGTGTTTCTTCCTGCCGCGCATGATCAAGCGAACGGCGGCGCGCCTCGACGTGCACACCGAGTGGGTCGACGGCAACGGACTGTTTCCACTGGGCCTCACGCCGCACGCGTTCACGCGCGCGTACTCGCTGCGACGCTTCCTGCAGAAGGAGCTCGTGCCGCAGCTCGAGAAGGGGCCGATCGCGGAGCCGCTCGGCGCGCTCGCGACCAAGCCTGCAGCGAAGCTGGCGCAGTTGACCGCGAAGGAGCTCGAACGCTGGCCCGCCGCGCCCGAGGCGTGGCTCGCACACGGCGCGACGCTCGATCACTTGCAACTCGGCTGCGACGTCCCGATCGCGCCGACCACGGGCGGACCGGTCGCCGGCGAGGCGGTGCTGACGCGCTTCATGTCGGAGCGTTTCGCGCGCTACGGCACCGAGCGCAACGAGCCGCAGGACGAAGTCGCGAGCGGCCTGTCGCCCTACCTGCACTTCGGCCACGTTTCGGTGCACGAGGTGTTCGAGCGCGTCGCCAGTCACGAGGACTGGTCGCCCGAGCGCGCCGCGAAGAAGGCCACCGGCAGCAAAGAGGGCTGGTGGGGGATGGGCGCGAACGCGGAGAGCTTCATCGACGAACTCGTGACGTGGCGCGAACTGGGCTACGCCGATTGCCACCACCGCCCGAACGAGTACTGGAAGTACGAGTCGCTGCCGGACTGGGCGCGGGCGACGCTCGAGAAACACGAACGCGATCCGCGCGCGCACGTCTATTCACTCGAGGAGTTCGCGGCGGGCGCGACGCACGATCCGCTGTGGAACGCGGCGCAGGGTCAACTGCGCACCGAGGGCCGCATCCACAACTACCTGCGCATGTTGTGGGGCAAGAAGATCCTCGAGTGGACGAAGTCGCCGCGTGAGGCGCTCGAGATCCTGATCGAACTCAACAACCGCTACGCGCTCGACGGCCGCGATCCGAATTCGTACTCGGGCCTGTTCTGGTGCCTCGGTCGTTACGACCGCGCGTGGGGCCCGGAGCGCGACGTGTACGGCACGATCCGCTACATGAGTTCGGACAACACGGCGCGCAAGGTGCACGTGAAGGAGTACGTCGCGAAGTACACAGGTGGCGGGAAGGTCAAAGGCAAGGGCGCCGAGAAGACGAAGGGCGGGGCGCTCTTCGACTGAGCGACTCTCGTGGCGAGCCTCTTCCGACGTGAACTCGCGGCGCGCGCGACGGACCCCGCCAATCGGCGCTGGGTGTACGCGGCGTACGACCAGTTGACGGACGCGGTCGGGCCGCTCGCGCGGCTCGATCCCAAGGATGCCGGCCTCGTGCTCGTCGAGTCGCCCGCCAAGGCGGCGCGGCGGCCGTACCACCGACAGAAGTTGGCGCTGGTGCTCGCGAACGGGCGGCGCTTCGCACTCGAACAGGCGGAACGCGGCGTCGCGGTCCGGCACGTCGTCGCGCGTGACTCACTCGCGGATGCGCTGCGTGAAGCCGTGCGCGAAATCGGACCGATGGCCGCGATGGAGCCGGCCGAGCGCGAACTGCGCGTCGAACTCGCGCCGCTCGCCCGGGCCGGTGAACTGGCGCTGGAGCCGCACGGCGGCTGGCTCACCACACACGCGGAGTTCCTCGCGAGTCAGGGCGGCGAGGCGCCCTTCCGAATGGACGCGTTCTACCGTGCGGTGCGGCGGCGCACGGGTTGGTTGATGGAGCGCGGCAAACCGATCGGCGGGCGCTTCAGCTTCGACGGCGAGAACCGCGAGCCGTGGCGCGGCGAGCCGGCCGCGCCGCCGTCGCTCGAGTTCGAGCCCGACGGCCTCGTGCACGAAGTCTGCGAACTCGTCGCCACGCGCTACGCCTCGCACCCCGGCGAACTGAACCCTCGCGACCTGCCGACGAGCGCCGCCGACGCGCGTGCGCTGTGGCGGCACTTCCTCGAACACGGGCTCGCGCACTTCGGGCCGTA
>JBIKNC010000358.1:0-2775 GCA_044358925.1 Planctomycetota bacterium
AAGGCGTGCGAGCCGGGCTCGTCCGGACGCGCTCGCTTTCGCTCCCACTCGCACTTGGTCGCACCCGCTGGCAGGGGCGCACTCGGTGCGAGCGTCGTCGAGGCCGCGCAACGCCGCGTGCCGCATCCAACAGGTCCCTTCGAGGACCCACAGCCATGGCCGTCACAGCACAACGCAAACTCGAAGTCGTCGCCGAATACGCGACCAAGAAGGGCGACACCGGTTCGCCGGAAGTCCAGGTCGCTCTCCTCTCGGAGAACATCAAGAACCTGACCGAGCACCTCAAGCTGCACCGCAAGGACTACACCAGCCGCCGCGGTCTGCTGATGATGGTCGGTCAACGCAGCAAGCTGCTGCGCTACCTGCGCCAGACGAGCCCGGACCGCTACCGCGAACTCATCGCGCGCCTCGGACTGCGCCGGTGACCGCTTCTGCTGCCGACCGGCAGCACCACCTGATTTTGCGAACCCACCTCGTGAACGATCGAACGCGACGAACGTGCAACCTGCACGTGCGTCGGCTCGCGCTCACGACGACTTCCACCTGACGCGCCTGCGCGGACACGATCCGCGCGGGCGCGTCCCGTTTCGAGCGTCGCGATCGCGCGCTCACGGCCACGCGCGACGCCAACTCGCGCTCACGAACACGACCAACCGCGCGCGCACATGGCCGCGCGGCCCATGCAAGAAGCAACCAACGACGGACGCGTCCGCGACGGACGCAAGAGACAGACGGAGAAGAACTGATGACGAAACACGTACGCCTCGAATGTGAAATCGACGGCAAGAAGCTGGTCCTCGAGACCGGTCAAGTCGCCAAACAAGCCCACGGATCCGTGATCGCGACCGTGGGCGAGACGATGGTTCTCGCCACGGTGTGCACCGCACCCGGTCGCGACGACATGGACTTCTTCCCGCTCACGGTCGACTACCGCGAGAAGACCGAGTCCGCGGGCAAGATCCCGGGCGGCTTCTTCAAGCGCGAAGGTCGCCCGACGACGCGCGAGACGCTCACGATGCGCCTCATCGACCGTGCGATCCGGCCGATGTTCCCCGAGGGCTTCAAACAGGAAGTCCAGGTCATGACGCAGGTGCTGTCGTTCGACGGCACGAACTCGTCCGACGTCGTCGCGATGATCGCGGCCTTCGCGGCCGTGCACATCAGCCAGGTGCCCTTCAAGGGCTCGATGGGTGCGATGCGCATCGGCAAGTTCGAAGGGCGCTTCGCCTCCCTTCCGGAAGCAGCGCGCCTGCGCAACGAGTCGATGCTCGACCTCGTCGTCGCCGGCCACAAGGACGGCATCGCGATGGTCGAGTGCTCGGCGCGCCAGATGCCGGAAGAGGACATGATCGACGCGCTCGAACTCGCGCATCGCCACATCACGACGATCTGCGACCTCGTCGACGAGCTGCGCGCGAAGGCCGGCAAGCCGAAGATGGAGTTCGTGGCTCCGGCGCGCGACGAAGCGCTGGCCGCGAAGATCGACGCGTGGGCGCCGAAGGTGCTCGCCGTGCTCTTCACGGAAGGCAAGGCCGAGCGCTCCGCCGCCGTGAAGAAGGTGCAGAAGGAGTGCCTCGCTTCGCTGACGCCGCCGAGCACCGATCCGAAAGCCGTCGCGGCGTTCGAGAAGACCGCGAAGGAGTACTTCGGTGAGATGACCGGCCGCGTCGAACGCGAGTCGATCCTCAACGGCCGTCGCGCCGACAACCGCGGTCACGCCGACATCCGCCAGATCACGATCGTCCCGAACTTCATCCCGCGCCACCACGGCTCGGTGCTGTTCACGCGCGGTGAGACGCAGGCGATCGTGTCGACGACGCTCGGCACGCGCGACGACGAGCAGATCATCGACGGCATCGAACCCGAGTACCGCAAGAACTTCTACCTGCACTACAACTTCCCGCCGTACAGCGTCGGTGAAGTGAAGCGCCTCGGCGGCCCCGGCCGCCGCGAGATCGGTCACGGCATGCTGGCGGAGCGTTCGCTCACGCCCGTGCTGCCGAAGCAGGAGACGTTCCCGTACACGGTGCGCATCGTGTCGGACATCACCGAGTCGAACGGCTCGTCGTCGATGGCGTCGGTGTGCGGCGGTTGCCTCTCGCTGATGCTCGCCGGCGTGCCGATCGCGCAGCCGGTGGCCGGCATCGCGATGGGCGCGGTCGCGGAAGGCGATCGCATCGCGATCCTCTCCGACATCCTCGGCTCCGAGGACCACAACGGCGACATGGACTTCAAGGTGTCGGGCTCCGGCCTCGGCATCACGGCGCTCCAGATGGACATCAAGGTCCAGGGCGTCACGCGCGACCTCCTGCGCCGCGCGCTCGATCAGGCGCGCGACGGTCGCATCCACATCCTCAAGAAGATGCTCGAGGCCGTGTCGCGTCCGGCAGCCGAGGTCAGCCGCTTCGCTCCGAAGATGGTCATGCTGCGCATCCCGCAAGAGCGCATCGGCTTCCTCATCGGGCCCGGCGGTCGCACGATCAAAGGTCTCGAAGAGCAGTACAAGGTGCGCATCACCGTCGCCGAGGACGGCCGCGTGACCGTGTCGGGCGTCGACCGCGAACTGCTCGATCAGGCGCACCGCGTCGTGCAGGGCATGTGCGAGACGCCGCAGATCGGCTCGCGCTACACCGGCACCGTGCGCGGTGTGAAGGACTTCGGCGCGTTCGTCGAGATCCTGCCGGGCACCGAGGGCATGTGCCACATCTCCGAACTCGCCGACGGCTACGTCGAGCGCGTCACGGACGTGGTCAACGTCGGCGACGTGATCGAGGT
>JBIKNC010000159.1:0-10380 GCA_044358925.1 Planctomycetota bacterium
AGCTCGAGAACGGCGGCGCTCTGCGCCGCCGTTCTCGAGCTGCGGGTCGATGCGAAGTGCCGGATCTGGCGACAGGGTGCCTGGCACCGTACGCGTCAACGACCCACGGCGCGCCGGTACGCAGCCAGCGCTCGGTTGTAGTTGGCCACGGCTTGCAGCTCCTCGAGCTGCGCCTGCGCCAGTCGCCGCTGGCGGTCGAACTCGAGTTGCAGGAACTCGGGCGTCTGCGACGCGCGCTGCTCCTTCTCGGCCAGCAACGCGCGCAGGTTCTCCGCCTGCGCCACGCGCTGCGAGCGTGTCGCGCCGATCAACTCGTAGCTGGTGCGCAGCTCGCGCAGCGCGTCCTTCACCTCGAGCACGACCGCGCGCACCAGTTCCTCGTAACGCAGCACCGCGATGCGCCCCTCCAGACGCGCGCGCCGCTCGCCGGCCGCGGCGGCGCGGTCGCCGATCGGCAGCTCGAACGACAGGCCGACGATGCCGTTGACGAACTCGTCGTGCGTGAGGCTCCAGTTGCTCGACTCGAACGACTCGTCTTCGCCGAGCGCCTCGATGCGCGCGACGAGGTCGAGTCGCGGCTGATCCAGATTCTGCGCGAGCCGTTGGCGCAGACTGGCGTCCTCGACGTCGAGCAACGCCGCGCGCAACTCCGAGCGCTGCGCGAGCGCCGTCGCCAGCGAGCCCTTGAAGTCGACCGCGACGGGTTCGAGTCGGAAGTCGTCCGCCGCCGAGACGAGCACGTCGTCCGCCAAACCGTAGCCCTCGGTGTCGAGCAGCGCCGCGAGTGCGTCCGACGCGCGCTCGACGAGCAGCCGCGCGCGCACGAGGTCCGTGCGTCGCTGTTCGACCGTCGCCAGCGCATCGGCGTACTGCGCCGAACTCGTGTCGAAGTCGCGGCGCGCTTCGAGTACCCGCGCCACTTCCTCGCCGCTCGCGACGAGGCGCTGCTGGACCAGGAGCCGCGCCTCCGCCTCCGCGAGCGACCAGTAGGCCTGTTCGACGACCGCGACGAGCGCACTCGCGTCCGCCGCGAGATCCGCTTCGCTGCGCAGCACGGCGCGTTCGGCCAGCACACGCTGCGCCTCGTTCTGCTCGCTGCCGAAGCCTTCGAGCAGCGGCTGTGTCACGTCGAGCGCGACACCCGACCGCCACGCCGGGTCGGGCAGGAAGTCGATGCCCGGTGTGCGGCTGTCGAAGCGTTCGACGAAGCCGCTCACGCTCACGGTCGCACCGCTCGACAACAGTTGACGCACACCAGTCGAGGCGCGCGCGCGGTCGCTGACCGACAGCGGCGCGCCGAGTTGCACGCCGCCGAGCAGCGGGACCGGGCGCGGCGCGTCGACGCGTTCGTACTCGACGTCCGCGAACCACACGGTGTCGAACGATGCGTCCGCGACGAGCGCACTCTCGCGCGCCGCATCCGGCTCGAGGCGCGTGGCGCGCAGCCCCAAGTTGTTCTCGAGCGCCGCAGCGACCGCCGCTTCGAGTCCGATCTCGCGCACGACCTGCTCGCCGCCGAACAGATCGTCCGCGCGGGATGGAGCGAGCGCGGACCACGTGCTCGCGCCGCCCAGTGCTTCCAACTCGTCCGCGCGCGGCGCGAGCAGAGCTTCCGTCCGCGTCGGTCCGAACTGCGTCACGAGCATCTCACTCGAGCGCGCGTCGTCGAGCGCGCCGCGTGCGATGCGCTCGGCGAGTTCGTCGTACTGCGGGTCGCGCTGCGTGCCTGCACACGAAACGAGGCCCATCGTCACGAGCCCGAGGACGAGCGTCGCGATCGCCGGCGTGCTCGGCGCGCTCACCGTCTTCTTGAAGCGCCGTGCGACGGCGCCCGCGAAGTCGAGGTACAGCGACAGCAGCGCCGGCACGAGCACGAGCGTGAAGACCGTCGAGACCAGCAGGCCGCCGACGACGACCGAGCCGAGGCCGCGGTAGAGCTCCGAACCCGAACCAGGCGTGAGGACGAGCGGCGCCATGCCGAGCACGGAGGTGAGCGTGCTCATCAAGATCGGGCGGATGCGCGAACGCACCGCTTCCGTGATCGCGTCGCGCACGCCGAGTTGACCCTTGCCGCTGCCGCCGTCCTCCTGCTCCTCGGCCGGCCGCATGAAGTTCAGCGTCTGGTGCACGATCAGGATCGCGTTGTTCACGACGATGCCGATCAGGATCACGAAGCCGAGCATCGTGAGCACGTCGAGGTTCTGGACCGGCATGTACGGATCGGTCAGCGACCACACGTGCACGGCGGCGAGCGCACCGAAACCGCCGAGCGTCGCGAGGGGCACCGTGAACATGATCACGAGCGGCAGCGCGAAGCTCTGGTAGAGGATGCACATCATCAGGTAGACGACGAGCAGCGCGAGCACGAGCGAACTACCGAGAGTTCCCACGAGCGTTCCGTCCCCGAGCAACGCCTTCTGCACCGCGTCGAGTTTGCTGGCCGAGCCCGCGAAGTTCGTGGTGACGTCCGGCGGGATCGCGCCGCGAGCGCGCGCGCCTTCGAGCACGGCCGCGACCTCGGCGATCGCCGCTCCGAGCGGCACACCCGGCGGCGGCGTGAACTGCAACGTGATCGCGCGCTGGCGACCGACGCGGTTGATCTGCTGCGGCGCGTTGACGAACACGGGCCGCGCGACGCTCTCGACCGGCACGGTGGTGCCGAGCGACGTCGCGAGCGGCGCCGAGCCCACGCGGTCGAGTGCATCGGGCTCGAACGAGCCGCTCGACACGAGCTTCAGGTCCACCGTCTCGCCGCCCATGCGGTACTCGCCGACGAACGCGCCGTCTCCGAGCGCTTGGATCGCGATGGCGACGTCGTCGAACGACAAACCGCTCTCCGCGAGTCGTGAGCGCTCGGGGAGGAAGCGCAACTCCGGCGTCGGGACCGAGAAGTTCGACGGGTCCGGCTGTGAGGTGCCGGGGCCGTACTTCTGCATCAACTCCATGAACACGGCCATGGTCGCGCTCGCGACCTGGTCGAGGTCGTCGCCCGTGAAGTCGATCTTGATCGCCGAGCCGCTGTTGCCGCCGAGCCTGAAGAGCGGCACCTGGAACGCGAACGCGTACACGGCCGGCGCGACTTCCGAACGCGTCGCCTGCGCGAACAGCGGCAGGATGTCGACGACCTTCTCCGGCTCGGCGCTGATCGCGCCGTGGAACATGATCCCGTCGAAGCTGACGAGGAAGTAGTTGTCGAGCGGCGGGCCGACGAGTTCGCGTTTCACTTGGCCCGTCGCGTAGTCGATCTGCTTCAGCGGCACGCGGCGCGCGAGTGCCTCCTCGCGCTCCTTCGAACCCACCGGCGCCTGTCCCGCCTCCCAGTTCGGCCGCACCGTCTCCTCGATACGCAGCGCGAGTTCGGTCTGCTGACCGATGTTGTAGTTCGGCGGCGGGATCAGCAGTCCGAAGACGAGGTTGCGGTTGCCGGTCGGCAGGTAGTCCGTCGGCGGCATGAGCGCGATCGTGCCCGCGACCGACGCGACGGTGAACAGGAGCACGACCAGCACGCGCGCGACCACACTGCCGTTCTGTCGGTGCACGAGGCCCGCGATCGAGCGCGTCATGAGCGAGCCCTTCGCCGGGGTCGCAGCGCCCGCAGCACCTGGCGCGCTCTTCTTCGCCTTCAAGAGCTTCGCCGACGCCGCCGGCACGACCGTCAGTGCGACGATCAGCGACAGGCCGACGGCCGCCACGATCGCCAATGAGATGTCGCGGAACAGCTGGCCCGCCTCTTCTTGAATGAGAAGCACGGGGACGAACACGACCACGGTCGTGAGTGTCGACGCGAGCACCGCACCGAACACTTCGTTGCCGCCGTCGATCGCCGCGCGCAGCGGCGTCTTGCCCATCTCGAGGTGGCGGTACGTGTTCTCGAGCACGACGATCGCATTGTCGACCACCATGCCGATCGCGAAGGCCATGCCCGCAAGGCTGATGACGTTGATCGAACGGCCGAGCGCGACCATCATCACGACCGCGCCGATGGTCGAGATCGGGATCGCGAGCGCGATGATCAGCGTCGGCCGCAGCGAACGCAGGAACACGAGCAAAACGAGGATCGCGAGTCCGCCGCCGACCCAGATGTTGTCGGTGACGAGGGCGAGCGCGTCGTCGATGTAGATCGTCTGGTCGAACGCCTGCGCGAGGTACAGCCGACCTTCGATGCCGATCTTCTGCGCGTGGGTCGCGAGCACGCCGCCCGGCTCGTTCAACTCGACGATCTGTGCCTTCAGCTCGTCCATCACCTCGATGACGTTCGCGCCGACCTCGCGCTGGAAGTTCAGCGCCAGCACCTGCTGGCCCATCGAACGCACGAACGTGAACGGCTCCTTGTACGTCTCCTCGACGCGCGCGATGTCGCGCACGAAAACCGGACCGCCGGCCGTCTGCGCGACGACCGTGTCCTCGACGTCGGTGACACTCTCGAACTGACCCGCGAGGCGCACGCGCACGTTCGACTTGGCCTGTTCGAGCGCCCCGGCCGACACGTCGCGGTTCTGCGAACGCAGCGCGCGCGCCAGCTCGGCGGGGGAGATGCCCTTCGCCGCGAGCAGCTCGGGATCGAAGATCACCTGCGTCTCGCGCTCACGCCCGCCGAGCACGTTCACCTCGGCCATGCCGGGGATGCGTTCGAGGCGCGGCTTCAGCCGGTCCTCGGCGAAGTCCTGCAGCGTGCGGATGTCGAAGTTCGGATCGTCGGTGCGCAGCAGCACCCACGCGATGTAGTCGCGGTTGTCCGGGTCCGAGGCCTCGACCACCGGCTCGTCGACGCCCTCCGGATAGTCCGGCACCTCGCGCAGCTTGTCGCTGACTTCGCGCAGCGCGACGTCCTTCGGCGTGCCGACGGTGAACTCGAGGCGCACTTCGCCCTTGCCCTGTTGGCTCTTGCTCGTCAGCGCGCGGAGGTTCGCGATGCCTTGGAGCTGCTCCTCCTGCTTGTCGACGATCTCCTGTTCGACTTCGAGCGGACTCGCGCCCTCCCAGCGCGTCGTGACCGCGATGATCGTGTCCTCGACGTTGGGCGTGAGCTGGATCGCGATGCGTTGGAACGCGACGACGCCGACCAGCAGCAACAAGAGCACACCGACGACGACCGTGACCGGCCGCCGCACCGACGATTCGACGAGCGTCATCGCTTGGAGCCCTCCGTCGCGGGCGCGCCGCCGCCTGGCGCGTCGCTCTTCGGCGAATCCGCTGCTGCCTTCGGCAGTGCCAGCGCAGCACCCGGATACAGACGTTCGTTGCCCTCCACGACGATCAGGTCGCCCGGCTGCACGGCGCCGAAGCGCACGGCGGCGTAGTCGCCGTGGAAGAAGAGCACGTCGACCGGCGCGATCCCTGCGACCGTCGGAGCGCCCTCACCCGCGCCCGGCCGCGCGACGAAGACGTGGAAGCCGGTCAGACCGCGCAACAGCGCGTTGCGCGACACGACCAGTTGCGGCGCGCGTGTGCTGGTCGGCACCTCGGCGACGACCGACATGCCCGGAGCGACCGCAGTGCCGGCCGGCAGGCGCGCGTGCAACGGGAACGTGCGGCCCTGCGAGTTGATCGTCGGTACCACGCGCCAGTCGGACGACGTGATACGTGTGCCGCCGACTTCGATCTCGATCGGCGCGCCGGTTTCCAGAACCGCCGCGTAATCGCCCTGCGGGACGTCGATCACGGCTTCGAGGTCGGTGTCGGCGACGAGTTCGACGAGCGTCGCGCCCGCTCCGAGCCACGCTCCCAGATCCGTGTGCCGCGCGACGACGACACCGTCGAACGGCGCCTTGGGCTGCATGTCGAGGACGCGCTGCTCCCACTGCTTCTTGCGCGCGTCGAGGATCTGCAAGGACGCGCGCGAGCGGGCCAGGCGCGCCTTCTCGATCGCGACCTGCGAGCGTGCGTCGGCGAGTTCCTTCGGCTTGACGGCGTCGCGTTCGGCGAGGCCTTCGAGCGACGCGAGATCGCGCTCCGCGCGTTCGACGACCTGCTGTTGTTCGAGCTGAGCGGCGAGCGCCTCCTCGCGCTCCGCGTTCAGGATCGCGAGTTCGTCCGCGAGTCGCACGACGTCGAGCTGCGCCAGCGGCGCCCCGCGCGTCACGCGATCGCCTTCGCGCACCATCAGTTCCACGACGATGCCGGCCTCGCGCACCGCAACCAGCGAGCGGTTGCGCGCGCGCACCTCGCCGTTGACGCGCCGCATCTGCTGCAGCTCGACCATGGCGGCCGCTTCGACGCGCACCGGCGTGGGCGGCTGTTGGGCGAAGGCGACGGAAGACGTGAGGAAGAGCGCGAGGAGCAGGCTGGCGCCGTTCGCGGAGAGATCGCGGAGCAGTTTCATGACTTGGGAGTGCGGCGGCCGGCCGCGCGTTTGGCCGTGCCTGCGAGGGCACGCGCGATGCGCGCCTCGGACAGACCGAGACCGCGCAGGGAGAACACGGCGATGTGACGGACGAGGGCCTTGGCGTCGCGCGCGTCGTACGGCGCGCCGCGCATGCCCTCCTGGAAGGAACGGAACAGGTGGACGTGCAGCAGTTGGCCGAGGATGCTCGAGGCGCAGCGCTGGGCTTCGGTGGGGGAGAGCGACGGCTGTGCGGCACGCACTGCGCTCACGAGCAGTTTGTTGCGCGGCACGACGAAGTGCGCGAGCACGTCGGGCAGCGCGTCGCTCGGCCGCATCGCCTCGCGGATCATCAACTGGCTGCACGTGCGCGCCTCGTCGTCGGCCAGCAGACGCGGCAGGAAGCTCTCGACGAACGTCACGAGCGCGCGCGCCGCGTCGAGCGAGTCCGCGAACTCGCGGTCGAGTGTGCTCCACGCGGCGAGGGCCTCGGGCGCGTTCATCGCGACGCGCAGCGTCTCGAGGTAGAGCTCGCGCTTGCCGCCGAAGTGGTACGTGATCGCCGCGAGGTTGGCACCGGCCGCCTCAGCGAGCTCGCGCGTCGCCACGGCGTCGTAGCCGCGCTCGGCGAAGAGCGCCTGCGCCGCGTCGAGCAGCGCTTCACGGGTGCGAGCGGTCCTGGGATCCACGGGCGACGAGGCTAGGAGCGTCGCGCCAGTGTTTCAATCGGTCGATTGAATCAATCGGGCGCGTGGATCCTCACGGGCAGCACACACGCGCGACTCGTCACTCACTCCCCAACGCGACACCGAGTGCGACGAGTTGTCGCTCCGCTTGCGGCGCCCAGCCGCGATTCGCGATCGGACTGGCGGGACTCGGGTGGAGGATCGTGCCGAGGGTGCGCCCGTGACCCGCGGGCAGCGCCGAGCGCGCTCGATCGAGAGCGAAGCGGCCGACCCCGATCACGAAGCGCGGGTCGATCAGCTCGACGACCTGCACGAGCGCGCGGTCGCACACCGCGTACAACGCGTCGCGCTCCGCCGCCGGCAGCTTGTCGGGCGTGCGATTGCGGCCGCCCTCCTCGAGGAAGGCGAGCGGGCAGTAGTTCCACACGAAGAAGCGCTCGAAGAAGCGCTCCGGCGTCCCGAAGCGCTCCTTCGCCCAGCCCCACACGCGGCGACCGCTGACTTCGCTGCGTGTGCACGCGAACCCCTCGACGGGCCGCGCCGCGAACGCTGCGCGCGGCGTGCGCACACCGCCGTCGATGCCGAGCCACTCGCGGACCGCCGCGACTTCACCGAACGGCACGCCCGTCTGCACCATCCCGAACGGGCCGGGATTCATGCCCAGGAGGAGCGCGGTCGGCCGCGCACGCGCCCACTTCGCGAGGTACGCCGTCGCCGCTTCGCGTGCATAGTCGAGCGGGTCGTACACGTGTGCGACGGGCTCGCCGAAGCGGAGCCGGGCGCAGGCCGCCGAGAGTTCCTCGACGACCGTCACGAGCCCGGCGACCAGTCGCTCGCGCTCCTTCCGCATCTCGTCCGCGCCACGTGCGTTCGCTCGCATCGGCGCAGCGTAGCGGCGCGCTGCTGCGCCGGATCGCCGCGCTATCGTGCGCGCTCCCGTCCCCCGCGCCCCTCACGGCAATTCACATGCGCGTCGCCTGCATCGGTGGTGGTCCCGCCGGCCTCTACTTCGCCCTGCTCCTGAAGGCCCGCGTCCCGAGCGCCCACATCGAGGTCTTCGAACGCAACCGCGCGGACGACACGTTCGGTTGGGGCGTGGTCTTCTCCGACGAGACGCTCGGCAACTTCGAAGTCGCCGACGCGCCCACCTACCGCGCGATTCGCGAGGGCTTCGTCGGTTGGACCGACATCGAGAACCACTACGGCGGCCAGGTCGTGCGTTCGACCGGCCACGGCTTCGTCGGAACGCCGCGCCGCGAACTGCTGCGCATCCTGCAGGAGCGCTGCCGCGAGCTCGGCGTGATCGTGCACTTCCAGCGCGACGTCGACCTCGAAGAGGTGCGCGCGAAGTACGACCTGGTCGTTGCCGCCGACGGCATCAACAGTCAGGTCCGACAGAAGCTCGCGCACGTCTTCGAACCGAGGATCGAGCTGCGCTCGTGCCGCTTCGCGTGGCTCGGCACGACGCTGCCGATGGACGCTTTCACGTTCGTCTTCCACGAGGACGCCGCGGGCCTGTTCATGGTGCACGCCTATCCGTTCCAGCGCACAGAGGACGGCGGCACGCTCGGCACGTGGATCGTCGAGTGCCACGAGGACACGTGGCGGCGCGCCGGTTTCGATCGCCACACGCCCGACGCGGCCGGCGAAGCTGCGACGGTTGCGAAGTGTGAGCGCATCTTCGCGCCGTACCTGCGCGGCCACCCGCTGCTCGCGAACCGGTCTCTTTGGCGCCAGTTCCCGAACATCGTCAACACACGCTGGCACGACGACAAGGTCGTGCTGCTCGGCGACGCCGCGCACTCGGCGCACTTCTCGATCGGCTCGGGGACGAAGCTCGCGATGGAGGACTCGATCGCGCTGATCGATGCCCTCGAGAAGCACCACTACCGCATGTCGCCGCAGGTCCTCGCGGACTATCAGACGGCGCGTTACGTCGACACGCTGAAGATCCAACGCGCCGCGCAGACCAGTCTCGAGTGGTTCGAGAACGCGCGCCGCTACACGAAACAGCCGCCGCTGCAGTTCATGTTCAACCTCATGACGCGCAGCAAGAAGATCACGTACGACAACCTGGCGCTGCGCGATCCGAAGCTGGTCGAGCGCGCCACCGAGGAGTTCTGGCGCGGCTCCACGAGCGGAGTGCCGGCCGTCGGCCCCGCACAACCGCCCGCGTACAAGCCGATCACGTTGCGCGGACTCACGCTCCACAACCGCATCGCCGTCTCGCCGATGTGCATGTACTCGGCCGTCGACGGAACGCCGAACGACTGGCACCTCGTGCACCTGGGTTCACGCGCCGTCGGAGGCGCTGCGCTCGTCATCAGCGAGATGACGAACGTCGAGGCCGACGGCCGCATCTCGCCCGGTTGCGCCGGTCTGTGGAACGACGCACACGTCGCCGCGTGGAAACGCGTCACCGACTTCGTGCACACGCACAGCGCCGCGAAGATCGGCGTGCAGATCGCGCACGCGGGCCGCAAGGCGAGCTGCGCACTTTCATGGGAGGGCGGCCAGCCGCTGAAGGGCGCCGCCGCCTGGCCGATCATCGGTCCGTCCGCCGATCCGTTCGCGCCCGGCCATCCGGTGCCGAAGCAGATGGACGAGCGCGACATGGCGCGGATCGAGGCCGCGTTCGTGCAGAGCACCAAGCTCGCACTCGCCGCCGGCTTCGATCTGATCGAGCTGCACATGGCGCACGGCTATCTGCTCTCGAGCTTCCTCTCGCCCGCGTCGAACAAGCGCACCGACGAGTACGGCGGCAGCGTCGAGAACCGCATGCGTTATCCGCTGCGCGTGTTGAAGGCCGTGCGCGCCGCATTGCCTGCGTCGTTCCCGCTCGCCGTCCGCATCTCCGCGAGCGACTGGGTCGACGAATCACCCGACCTCGACGAAGGCATGACCGTCGAGGACGCCGTGATCGTCACGCGCGCGTTGATCGCGAACGGCTGCGACCTCGTCGACGTGTCGACCGGCGGCAACACGCCGCTGTCCAAACCGATCTACGGGCGCATGTACCAGGTCCCGTTCGCCGACCGCATCCGCGCCGAGACCGGCGCCGTCGTCATGACGGTCGGCGCAATCGAATCGATCGACCACGCGAACACCGTGATCGGCGCGGGCCGCGCCGACATGTGTGCGATCGCTCGCGGCCACTTGAGCGATCCCTACATGTCGTTGCGCGGAGCGATCGAGCACGAGGTGAGCACGCACCCGTGGCCGAAGCAGTACCTGGCGGTGCGCCCGCGCATGGGCTGAGCCAACCGCTGTTGACGGGTACGGTGTCAGACACGGATCCGCCACGGCGCGCGGGAAGTGCGGAACGGCATGCACGGATGGTCGGCTGCGTTCCTTCGTCGGCGCGCAGCGCCG
>JBIKNC010000359.1:0-2754 GCA_044358925.1 Planctomycetota bacterium
AACGCGGCGTGCGTTTCGTACAGGTCTACTCGGGCGGCGGACACAACGACGACAACTGGGACGCGCACGGCGACCTCGTGTTCAACCACACGCGGCACGCTGGGCGCACCGATCGGCCGATTGCCGGTCTGCTCGCGGATCTCGAGCAGCGCGGGCTGCTCGACGAAACCCTCGTCGTGTGGGCCGGTGAGTTCGGCCGCCAGCCGATCGCCGAATACGAAGAGGGCACGGGCCGCGACCACAACTCGTGGGGCTTCACGATCTGGATGGCGGGCGGCGGCATCAAAGGCGGCGTGAGCGTCGGCCGCACCGACGAACTCGGTTCGAAGGCCGTCGAGGACCGCTTCCACGTGAAGAGCCTGCACGCGACGATCCTCGATCGCCTCGGACTCGATCCGAACGCGCTCACCTACTTCCACAACGGCCTCGACGAGAAGCTCGTGGGTGTCGAAGGCGCCGAGCCGATCGCTCAGGTACTCGCGTGACGGTGGAAGAAGCCGCGTTCGAGTGGACTGCTTTCGCGGGGCGTTTGCATCCGCTGGTGCTGCACCTGCCGATCGGATTGTTCGCGGGTGTGGTGGTGCTCGAGGTGCTGTCGTGGTGGCCGAGCATGTCGCAGCGCAGCGAATCGAAACACGGCGTCGAGGCGGCGCGGCGCGTGACGGCGCTCGTCGGTGCGGCGAGTGCGGCGCTCGCGGCGTTCTGTGGTTGGTGGCTCGGCGAGGAGGGCGGTTACGACGAGGAGTTGCTGTCGGACCACCGCTGGATGTCGATCGGTTTCGCGGTGCTGTTCGCGGGCGCGGCGCTGCTCGAGCGACGCGGCGCGGAGTCCGGGCGCGTGTGGGCGCGGCGCGGTGTGCTCGCGTTCGCGGGCGCGTTGCTCGGCGTCGCGGGGCACCACGGCGGCATGCTCACGCACGGTTCGTCGTTCCTCGCGAGCAAGGCGCCGGCCTGGCTCGCGCCGTACGTCGGGCACGACAACGAAGCGCCGCTGCTGCCGATCGTCGCGGTTGCCGATGGCGCCGGCGACGGTCGAGCAGGCGCAGATGGCGGTGCGGCGCAGAACGACGTCGGCGCGCTGGCCTTCGCCGCGCTTGCGCGGCGCTGCATCGAGTGCCACGGCCCCGAACAACAGAAAGGTGGATTGCGACTCGACGTGGCCGCAGATCTGTTGTCGGTCGTCGAACCGTTCGACGCGCCCGCATCGGAGTTGATGCGGCGCGTGCTGTTGCCTGCGTCGCACTCGGACTTCATGCCGAGCGAGGGCGAACCGCTGCGCGACGACGAGGTCTTGGCACTTCGCAACTGGATCAACGCGGGCGCGCCGCTCGCTGCGGTCGAAGAGGCGCGCGCCGAAGTCGAACAGGCGGCCGCGTCGCGCGAAGAGCGCCTCGCGAGCGTCGCGGCGGCGAGTGGAGCACTGCTCGTTCCGCTGGCACCGCTCGACTCGTCGCGCGGCCTGCGCGCCGACCTCTCGCGCGGCGACGAGGCCGTGGATGCCGCGCACGTCGCGGCGCTCGCCGACGTGGCGCAAGAGATCGTCGAACTGTCGTTCGCCGGCCGCGACGTCGAAGCGGGCGCGTTCGACGCGCTGCCCGAACTCGCCGCCGTGCACACGCTGCGCCTCGAACGCGCGACGGTCGCGGGTGCGCCGCTCGACGACGCCGCTGCGCGCGCGGCCTTGGCACACACACCGAACGTCGAGCGCGTCGTGCTGCACGGCACCGCGATCGGCGACGGCCTCGTCGACGGGCTGCTCGCACTCCCCCAGCTCGCGGAGCTGTTCGTCGCCGACACTCGCCTCACCGCCGCCGCGCTCGCGCGCCTCGCCGCGCGCACGCCGCCGATCGAGGTGCACGGCGACGCGCCGCTCGTCGACGACCCGTTCACGAGTTCGCCGCGCGTCGTGGTCGTGCTCGACGCCGCGCGCGAACGCCTCGTCGTCCTGCGCGAGATCGGCGTCGAGCACCACGACGAACTCGCGTCGCACGCGTTCGACGCGGCGCTCGAAAGCATCACACTTCCCGACGGCCGCGCCGTCTCAT
The DNA here is from genome assembly GCA_044358925.1 of Planctomycetota bacterium. Taxonomy (GTDB): domain Bacteria; phylum Planctomycetota; class UBA1135; order UBA1135; genus Rohdeia. The sequence continues at coordinate 2,046 of JBIKNC010000359.1, forward strand.
TGACACCGGGCGCGCTGACACCCGACCCGCGGACGCCGGGCGAGCAGCGACTCGCGAACGGCCACGTCCTGCGCGTGAACACCGCCGCCGACGGCGCGCAGCTCGAAGAACTCGACGCCGCCGGCACCGTCGTGTGGTCGTTCACCGACCGCGAGCGTTTCCCCGCCGGTCTCGCCGCCGCGTGGATCGTCGAAGACGACTTCGCGCCGAACCGGCCGACGGCGACGTCCGGTTCGCGCGACGGCTGAGCTGCCTCCGCGCAACGTTCGGAGCGGCGTCGCGATGGGCCCGTGCGGACGTCGAGTGCGGTGCCTGCTCGCAGCGCTACGATCGGGCGCGCCGCGTGGCCTGCCCTCCACCGATGAGCGAGTCCCCCGACCAACTGGCCCAGTCCGTTTTCGCGCGCTTCCTCGCGGAGCGTGAAGCGGACGAGGCCGTCGATTTCGAGAGCTGGTGCGCACGTCAGCCGGACGTGTTGGCGTCGCCCGAACTCGTGGCGCGGCTCGCGAAGCTGCACGCAGCGTCGAAAGCGCGCTTGGGTGCACTCGAAGCGCCGCAGGGGCGCGACCTGTCGACAACTCTCTTCCGCCCACGCGAGCGCGCCCGCGGCGCGAAGCCCAGTGAATCGCCGGAAGGCGCGCTGAGACCCGGCCAGCACATCGGGCCCTTCGTGCTGCAGTCGTTCATCGCGCAGGGCGGTATGGGCCAG